>JAEULH010000092.1 GCA_016793925.1 Rhodospirillales bacterium
CAGGCGCGGCGGTCTGAGGCGACCGCGTCGCCGGGTGATCCTGATCGCGGTTGTTCTCGCGCTGGCCACGGCAGGGGCCGTTTACTGGTTCATCCACCGCAACACGGAGACCACGGACGACGCCTTCATCGACGGCGACACCGTGCCGCTCAGCCCGCGCATCGTTGGAACGGTGGCGCGGATCCATTTTGATGACAACCAGATGGTGAAAAAGGGCGACCTCCTTGTCGAGATCGACCCGGCGGACTACCAGGCCGAGCTCGATGCGGCGCAGGCGGCGCTGTCGGAGGCGGAGGCGAGGCAGCGCATGGCGGAGGCCGATGTCGAGCTGACGCGCGCCTCGACGACCGCCGGCATCGCGCAGGCGGAGAGCGGCGTCGTCGCCGCACAGGCGGCTCTGGCCGAAGCCCAGGCGAGCGCCGCGGCCGATCGTGCGGAAGCCGACCGGGCCAAGGCCGATCTGCCCCGCTACGAGGCGGCGGCGCGACAGGGCGCATCGTCCCGCCAGCAGCTCGATCAGGCGGCCGCCACGGCGCGGACCGGCGAAGCGAAATGGAAGGCGGCCGAGCAGTCGGTGGCAGCGGCGCAGGCGAAGATCGCCGAAGCGGAGGCGTTGCTTGCACAGGCGAAGACCGCGCCGGCGCAGATCGCGGTCAAGGAGGCCGAGGCCCGGGCAGCGGCGGCCAATGTCTCGGCGGCGCGGGCTCGGGTCGATCAGGCCGAACTCAACCTTTCCTACACGCGGATCGTCGCCGCCGACGACGGCCATATCACAAAGCGCTCGGTGAACGCCGGAGACGTCGTGCAGCGCAACGAAACGCTCGGCCTGCTGGTGCCGGACAACCGCTGGGTCACGGCCAACTTCAAGGAGACCCAGTTGACCCACATGCGACCCGGCCAGCCGGTGAGCATTTCCATCGACGCCTACCCGGGCGAGACGCTCAGCGGCCGCATCGACAGCATCCAGCGCGGCACCGGCGCCCGCTTCAGTCTGCTGCCGCCGGAAAACGCAACCGGCAACTACGTCAAGATCGTCCAGCGGGTGCCGGTCAAGATCGTCTTCACCGAGCCGCCGGAACCCGGCATGGTCCTCGGGCTCGGCATGTCGGTGGTCCCGAGCGTCGACGTTTCCGCCGCCGGAGCAAGCGAAAGCGCCGGTCGTTGAGCACGGGAGCCGGAACGGGGGCGAAGGCGAGCGCGCCGCTGCGTGACGATCTTTCCGGCGGCGCCGGGCAAAGCAGCAGCGAGCGGGCGCCGTGGATCATCGCGCCGGTCGTCGCCATGGCCGCGTTCATGGAGGTGCTCGACATCTCCATCGCCAACGTCTCGCTGCAGCACATCGCCGGCAGCCTGGCGGCGAGCCAGGACCAGGCGACCTGGATCCTGACGTCGTACCTGGTCACCAATGCGATCGTTCTGCCGATCAGCGGCTGGCTCGCCAGCGTGTTCGGTCGCAAGCGCTTCTACATGTCCTGCATCGCCGGCTTCGGCGTGGCCTCGCTGCTTTGCGGACTGGCGCCGAGCCTGAGCCTGCTGATCGCCTTTCGCACCATCCAGGGCCTGACCGGCGGCGGCCTCCAGCCGATGTCCCAGGCGATCCTCGCCGACTCGTTTCCGCCGCGCCACCGCGGCATGGCCTTCGCCTTCTACGGTATCGCCGTCGTCTTCGCGCCGGCCATCGGTCCCACGTTGGGCGGCTGGATCACCGACAACTTTTCCTGGCACTGGGTTTTTCTGATCAACGTCCCGGTCAGCATCATCCTGTTCTCCCTGATCGGCACGATGATCGAGGACCCGCCGCATCTGGTCGAGCAGCGACGCACGCTGCTCCGTCGCGGCGTGCGTCTCGACTACCTCGGCTTCGCCTTCCTCACCCTCGGACTGGGCTGCCTGCAGGTGGTCCTCGACAAGGGCCAGCAGGAGGACTGGTTCGGTTCCGACTTCATCCTCGTCGCCTCTCTCGTCTCTGCCGCGACGCTCGTCGCTTTCGTTTTCTACGAGCTCCAGCGGGACGATCCGATCGTCGATTTGTCCCTGTTCAAGAACCGCAACTTCGCCACCGCCGTCGTCCTGATGTTCATGCTGGGCTTCGTCCTGCTCGGAAGTACCGCGATAATCCCGCTCCTGGCGCAGGATCTCCTGGGCTACACCGCGACGCTGGCGGGCATGGTCATCTCGCCCGGCGGCTTCGCGATCATGGCCCTGATGCCCGTGGTCGGGCGGCTGGTCACCTTCGTCGATACCCGCTTGCTCATCGCCTTCGGGCTGGCGCTGTCGTCCTACGCGCTCTATCGCATGACCCACCTGAACATTCATGTCGACTACTGGACCCTCGCCATCGACCGGATCGTCCAGACCTCCGGCCTCGCCTTTCTCTTCATCCCCATCAACACGACGGCCTACGTCGGCATGCCGACGGAGAAAAACAACACCGCTTCGTCCCTGATCAATCTCGCCCGCAATCTCGGGGGAAGCGTCGGCATCGCCGTCCTGACGACGTTCGTCGCCCGTCGGGCCCAATTCCATCAGAACGTTCTGGTCAGTCACCTGAGCGCGGACGATCCGCAATACCGGGCGATGGTCGACCAGCTCCAGGCCAAGATGGCCGAACATGGCGCCGGCGCCGCCGAGGCCCTGAGCCAGGCGCAGGGGGTCATCGCCCGCCAGGTCCACGAGCAGGCGCAGATGCTGTCCTACCTCGACGCGTTCTTTCTGCTGGCGATCATCTTCGCCTGCCTGATCCCATGCGTGTTCCTGATGCGCCGGCCGCCGGATCATACCGCCCATGGCGCCGGCGAATGAGGGCGGCGCACACCCGGCATTCGCCGCCGTTGCAGGCCGCTCGCCCCGGTGACCGCGTGCGCGGGGACGACGAAGCCCGGCCCGGCCGTTATCCGCGGCTCGCGTGGAAGCGCGCCTCGAAGGCGTCCCACAGGTTGGCCTCGATCGCCGTCATGTCGAAGCCATTGATTTCCTGGATCCCGGTGGGCGACGTCACATTGATCTCGGTGAGATAGTCGCCGATCACGTCGATGCCGGCGAAGACCAGCCCGCGCGCCTTCAGCTCCGGCCCGATGGCCTCGCAGATTTCCCGGTCGCGCCGCGTCAGCGTCGTCTTCTCGCCGATGGCGCCGACGTGCAGGTTGGCGCGCGCTTCGCCCGGTTGCGGCACCCGGGTGACGCCGCCGGCAGCCTCGCCGTCGACGAGGATGATGCGCTTGTCGCCGGCGCGGATCTCCGGCAGGAAGCGCTGGACGACCACCGGTTCGCGGTAGAGCTGGGTGAACATTTCCAGCAGGGCGTTGAGGTTGTCGTCGTCGGGGTCGACGTGGAAGACGCCGGCGCCGCCGTTGCCGAACAGCGGCTTGATGATGATGTCGCGGTGTTCCGCACGGAAGGCCCTGATCTGGGCGCGGTCGCTGCTGATCAGGGTCGGCGGCATGAGTTCGGGAAAGTGGGCGACGAACAGCTTCTCCGGCGCATTGCGGACATGGACCGGGTCGTTGACGACATAGGTTCGGGGGTGGATGTGCTCGAGCAGATGGGTCGCCGTGATATAGGCCATGTCGAAGGGCGGATCCTGGCGCATGAGCACCATGTCGAAGCTGGAAAGGTCGACCATTTCGGCGGCGCCGAGCGTGAAGTGGCGTCCGTACTCGCGGCGGACCTCCAGCGGCCGGGCCAGCGCCAGGACCTTGCCGCCGACGAACGACATGTCCTGCGGCAGATAATGATGGAGCCTGTGACCGCGGCGCTGGGCTTCGAGAGCGAGGACAAAGGTGGAATCGGTGTTGATGTTGATCGTTTCGATCGGATCCATCTGGATCGCCACGGTAAGGCTCATCGTCTCTCCTGGATCAGGCCGCCTTCGGGCGGTGGGGGGCGACGGGGTCCAGCGCACTTAATCGCCGCCGGCGGGCGATTGCAATGCCTCCAAGGTCTCTTCTGGTCCTCCTTCGACCCCCTCCCCCCTCAGCCATCGTCGGCCCGCCAGGCGCCCGGGACGTGACGCGGCAGCCTGCGCCGGCGCAGCACGATCAGATCGAAGCGAGGATCGAGCCGGGCGAGCGCCGGTCGCCGCTGGAGGAAGGCTTCGGCGGCGCGGACGATCCGCCGTCGCTGGCGCGGACGCAAGGCCTCCGCCGCGTCCTCGTCGCGCGCCTTGACCTCGACGAACGCCAATATCCGCCCGCGCCGGGCGATCAGGTCGATTTCGCCGACCGGACAGCGGTAGCGGCTGGCGACGATCCGGTAGCCGCGAAGCCGCAACCACCAGGCGCAGATCGTCTCCGCGCGCCGGCCGTGGCGCCACGCCCGAAGCCTGGGCCCGGCTCTGTCGGCGCCCGTGCTCATTCGCTCTCCTCGTCGGGCTTATCCGGGCGCAGCGCCAAGGCCCTGGCATAGACCGCCCGCCGCGACCGGCCGCTGCCCCTGGCGACCCGCTCGACCGCCGCCCGGACGGTCTCGCCGCCGTCCAGCGCCGCGACCAGGCGGCCGTCGATTTCGCCGTCGCTGAGCCCGGCTGCCGGCACCGGCGGCGCGATGACGATGGTCACCTCGCCCTTCGGCGCTCCGGCGTCGCGGTAATGCGCAGCCAACGCCGGCAGCGCGTCGCGACGGACGTCCTCGAACAGCTTGGTCAGCTCGCGGCAGACGGCCGCCCGACGGGCGCCGAAAGCCTCGGCCATGTCATCGAGAGCTTCGGCCAGACGCCGGGGCGACTCCAGGATGATCAGGGTGGCGTCGACGTCGGCGAGCTCTTCGAGAAAGCGGCGGCGGGCCGGGACGCGCGGCGGCGCAAAGCCCGCGAAGAAGAAACGATCGCTGGGCAGGCCGGCGACCGAGAGCGCGGCGAGCACCGCCGACGGTCCCGGAACGGGAATGACCGGCAAGCCCTCGCCGATGCAGGTCTCGACCAGGCGATATCCCGGATCGGAAACGAGCGGGGTCCCCGCCTCGCTCACCAGCGCCACCGCTTCCCCCGCGCGCAGGCGCGAGACCAGCGGCGGACCGGCGTTGGCGGCGTTATGGTCGTGATAGGCGACAAGCGGTGCGCGGATCCGGTGGATGGCGAGCAGCTTCGCCGTCGTCCGGGTATCTTCGCAGGCGATGACCGCGGCCCGGCGCAGCACGTCGAGCGCGCGCACGGTGATGTCGGCGGCGTTGCCGATCGGCGTCGCCACCAGATAGAGGCCCGCCGGCAGGGGCTCGTCGCCGTCGCCTCGACGTTTACTCCCGTCGGCCCTGCCGGTAGGCTGATGACGCTGCCGCTCCTCGCCGCCCATCGACCGATTCGCGCTGAAAGGTTTGGACCCGCGCCATGGCCGCTTTTTACCGCCGCTGTCGCCTGTTCCTTTTCGCACCATGGCTGATCATCGTCTTTTTCGCCGCCGGCTGCGAGCATCTGGAGATCAATGGACCGCAGTCGAGCGGCGACGCCTCGGGGACCGCCGGTACGAACCCTTACGGCGACAGCGAGGGCGCCTACCCTGCGCCCACTGTCACCCGCGAAGGCGGCCCGCCGCCGCCGTCGCAGGACGCGATCCGGGTTGGGCTGTTGCTGCCTCTCAGCGGACCCCAGGGCTCGCTCGGCAAGGCGATGCTGAACGCGGCCCAACTCGCGCTGTTCGACCTCGGCGATCAGCATTTCGAGCTCCTGTCCTATGACACCCAGGGCACGCCGGAAGGCGCGGCAAGCGCCGCGCAGACGGCGCTGGATGACGGCGACACCCTGCTCCTTGGACCCCTTCTTGCGTCATCGGCGCGTGCCGTGGCGCCGATCGCGCGCTCGGCGCGGGTGCCGGTCATCGCCTTCACCAGCGACCGGACGGTTGCCGAGCCCGGCGTTTTCGTCCTTGGTTTCACGCCCGAAGCCGAGGTGCGTCGGATCCTGAGCTACGCTATCGACAACGGCCTGACCCGGTTCGCCGTTCTGGCGCCGCAGGATGCATATGGGAACGCCGTCGCCACGGCCGTCGGCGACGCCGCGGCCGCACTCGGCGGCCAGCTCGTACGCACACAATACTATGAGCCGACGGCGCGAGATTTCGGCCCGGCGGTGGACGCCGTCAGCCGTGGCGGGGGTCGCGCCTTCGAGGCGCTCCTCATCGCCGACGGCGGCGACCGCCTGCGCGCCATCGGCGCACAATTGCCGGTGCACAAGCTGCAGCCGCCGGCGGTGCGCATCCTCGGCACCGGCGTCTGGGACAACCAGCCCGTCGGCAGCGAACCGGCGCTGGTCGGCGGCTGGTACGCCGCGCCCGCACCGGACTACCGCGAAGCGTTCGCAGACCAGTACCGCCAGGCCTTCGGCAATACGCCGCCGCGGTTGGCCACGCTCGCCTACGACGCCACGGCGCTCGCGGCCGTCCTTGCCCGCAACCCTGGCTACTTCCCGTTCGATGAGCAGGCGATTACCGATCCGAAAGGCTTCCTCGGCCGCGATGGAATCTTCCGCTTCGGCCCGGACGGCGTCGCCCAGCGGGGCCTTGCCGTCCTTGAGGTCGATCGCGGCGGCAGCCATGTCATCAGCCCGCCGCCGGCCGCATTCACCGGATCGTGAAAAAGCCGCGGCGGCGGCGCCCGTAAGGCTGCCGCCGCCTTTGGCCGTTCAGACGATATTCAGGCGCGTGTTATCGCCGAAACCGGAACGCGCTCGGCATCTTGCGCGTCCTCGTAGAGCGTCATGTAGTCGCCGACCATCCGCTCGACGCTGAAGCGTTCCTCGAAGCGCATGCGGACCATCAGGCGGTTGAGCATGGTCAGGCGATGGACGGCAGTGACCGCCTCATCCTCGCCGTCGACGATGAACCCGGTGACGCCGTGATCAATCACCTCCGGCACCGAGCCGTGGTTGTAGGCGATGACCGGGGTGCCGCACGACATCGACTCGATCATGACGAGGCCGAACGGCTCCGGCCAGTCAATGGGGAACAGCGTGCCCAGCGCGTTGCCAAAGAACGCCGGCTTTTGGGTGTCATCGATCTCGCCGATGAACTCGACGAGCGGATCGTCGAGCAGCGGTTTGATCTTCTGTTCGAAATACGCCTGGTCGGAGACGTCGACCTTCGCCGCGATGCGCAGTTTGACGCCCGCCCGCTTGGCAATGGCGATCGCGCGGTCGACCCGCTTCTCCGGACAGATCCGCCCGACAAAGGCCAGGTAGTCGGTCGACGGCCGCTCGCAATACGGGAGCAGATCCCGCGGCAGGCCGTGGTAGATCGTCGACGCCCAGTTGGCCGCGGGGAACGGCGTGCGCTGGTTATCGGAGATGGACACCAGCGGCATCTCCGGGAAGCCTGCGAACGCGGGCTTGAGAAACGGCAGATCGAGCCGGCCGTGCAGCGTTGTCACCGTCCGCTGCGCCATGTCGCGAAAGAGCGGCCAATGGAGGTAGTCGGTGTGGAAGTGGATGACGTCAAACTCGTCGGCGCGCCGCCGAACCGCGTCCAACATCACCAAGTGATGGGGGAGCGGATAGGTGGCTTCCGGATCGAAACGCAAGGCCCGGTCGCCGAACGCAACAAGATCCGCCGCCGTGGAGGAGTCGCCGCTGGCAAACAGCGTCACCTCGTGACCGAGATGAACGAGTTGCTCCGTAATCCACGAGACGACGCGCTCCGATCCACCATACTGCCGCGGTGGGACACTTTCCATCAACGGAGCCACCTGCGCGATTTTCATGCCGTGACCTCTCAGTTGTTCATTCAGCCGTTCATTCAGCGCGGATATAACCCGCGAAATGAGGCGGAGTTCCGGCGCGACTGATTGCCGTTTGCGTTAAATCTTCGTAATCCGTTAGCAGAAACATGCCTAAGGTTGCGAAACATCGCCTCAGGGACGGAAAATCGTAACCTCCGGTCGTAAATAGCGAGGCGCTGCGTCGCCGTCGACGTGCTTCGCTACGCTCGATGCGGACAGGCATCGGCTGCGAGGTGGCTCTCGAGCGCTTCGACCGTCAGGTCACCGCCTTCGCATCCTGGCCGTGCTCGATGGCGACGCGCCGGGCCGCGCGGCAGCGCTTATGACGCGGCCGGTCCTCGCCCGGACTTTCTTCGTGCGGACCTTTGCGCTTTCGGATGGCGAGCTGCCGGACACGTTGACGAGCCAGTGCTTCGCGGCCTTGTCGAGCCCGCGATGCCATCAGGTATCCGAAGGACCCGCAGGAGCGATGCGCTCCTGCGGGATTTTCTCTTCGCGTCTTCTCTTCGCGTCGACAGCCGGCGTCAGCCTGGTCTGTGATCGCCGATGATGAGCCCGGCTAGCGCAGCGCGGTTGCTGAGGGAGACGAGCAGAAGTTGTCCCGATTGTAGTTCGGGCCAACCAGCGAGGCCGGAGCGAAGTCTCCGCCTGCAGGGAGGCCGCCGCAGACTTTCCCCGTTATCTTGTGCACGGGGTCGAACGTTGCGCAGCCGACTCCATCCTTGACCGGCTTGGCGTAGACCGAGCGATTGAAGGTAAAGACGGCCGAGAAGTCCTTTGCGAAGACCTCGTTCAGCGTTGTGCCGAGGTCGGGCGCTTTGTTGGTCGGGTGGTTGTTGTCACCGATGAACAGCAGAATCAGCGGCTTGCTGATAGCAAACTTGGTGTCGTAGCCGACGTTGACCCGGTCAAGGCTCAGCTTGTGCGTGCCGTGGCCGGAACTGACGATGTACGGAACGAACAGGCCCTGGTAGGCGGTGTAGCCGCTCACGTTCTGCAGGATGAGTTCGCTGAGCGGCCCGCCGCCCTGGGCATGGACGATATCGCCGTGGGTACCGGACTTGATGCCACTCACGCCCTCGATGCGCACGTTCTGCACGATAAGCTTGCCGGTGTGGCGATAGGTTCGGATGGCGTCGGCGTGCCTGCCGTTAACATCGATGTGGACGCCATCGACGAACGCCGTGCCCGATGAGTAGCCAAGACTGATCACCGACGTCTGCGTGTCGGCGAAAACAAACTTGCCGCCGGTGATCCGGACATTTCGGGCCTTCGTGACCGATACCCGTTTGCTGCAGGCCCTGGTCGCCGGCAACTGCACATAGACGTCGCGCCCCTTGGCGACAACGGCGGACGGCCCGCCCGCATCCTCCGGACACTTGTCGATGAATTGAATTGGGTTGACGAGAGTTGGCGGCGCGAGGCACGGTGCAGCAGAGGCCGGCAGGCCACAAGCTGCAATCAAGATGAGTGATGCCCCTAACTTTGACAACATCTGTAACTTATTCTTCAGACAGATTTCGAAGTGCATTGGTTTTCTGTTCCCGCTTCCAGAATCATGGAGCCAACACACGAACATGTGTGGCAAGGTCGATTATGGTTGTTTTTTCATATTTTCTACCACGACCCCCGTTTGAGTTCAATTATCCACTCACCACAGGTCTTATGGCCCAGACCCAACCAACGCGTCTGTCTGCCGTACATTATCTATGACGCATAAGAGTGACCTGGCCTAAATCATGGACAATGCAGCTTTAGATTGCAGGCGCACAGGCTGTAAACAGCCCGGCGGGTTTTCGCCGGGAGGTTCCTTGAACTGAAGCTCCTGGAAGCCACGCCTGGGCCGTATGGAGCACGCGCTGGAGCTCGATCGCCTCGCCTTTACGCGCGGTGCGGCACGATGCGGAGTGCGGGGCGCGCAAGAAGCGCCAGCATCGAGATTGGCGACCGCTTACGGTCGCCGCGCTCGACGGTCGCGCTCTGCAGCCGGGCGCGTGTCGGCTATTGGGATCTCGGGGTCAACCGGCGGCGCGCAACCGGCCGGCGGAAAAGCTCCGGGTGCATCGGGGATGCCGACCATCTCCCGCGCGCTGTCGCAACGCCGGCGGCGGGGAGGCTGCCCGGTCCGACCAGCGGCGCTCAGGCAAGCAGCCGCGGCAGCACCCAGTCGAGGCGCTGGCGGCCGGCGTCGGTCGCGCGCAAGCCTTCGGGACTGCGCTCGATCAGGCCGGCGTCGATCATGGCGCCTAGCCCTTCGGGATCGAGGACTTCGTCGAGGCCGCTCCCCGTCTCTCTGCGGACCCGGCCGGCATCGAGGCCGGTGCGAAGGCGCAATCCGAGCATCACGAGTTCGCTCTGGCGCTCCGCCCGGCTCAGCGGTTGTCGCCGGGCGAGGCCATGGCCCCGGGCTTCGACCGCGGCGAGCCAACGCTGCGGCTGGCGATGCTGAGCGAGCGCGAGACACCGCCCACCGGCGCTGAGCCTCCCCTCGGCCCCCGGACCCACGGGCAGGTAATCGGCGCCGCGCCAGATCTCGAGATTGTGCCGGCACTCCTCGCCCGGCGCGGCGTGATTGGAGATTTCGTAGGCCTCCAGGCCGGCCTGCGCGAGGATGTCGCGGGTTGTTTCGAACAGTGCCCCGCCCACGTCCTCGTCGGCGACAGCTACTCCCCGCCTGTGGAAGGCGGTGCCCGGCGCGACGGTGAGCTGATAGGCGGAAAGGTGGCGCACCGGAAGTTGAAGGGCGTGCGTCAGTTGCCGCGCCCAGTCCGTCGGGCGCTGGCCGGGGACGGCATAGATCAGGTCGAAGGAGACCCGGTCGAAGGCCGACAACGCCATGTCGACGGCTTTGCGCGCCTCCTTTGCCGAATGCGTCCGGCCGAGGAAGCGCAGGATCGCATCGTCGAAGGACTGCACGCCGACCGAGAGCCGGTTGACCCCGGCGGCGCGAAAGGCGCGGAACCGGTCGGCCTCGCTTGAGGTCGGGTTCGCCTCGAGGGTGATCTCGCAGTCCGCGGCGACCGGCCAGAGGCTCCGCACCGTGCCGATGACCGCGGCGACGTGCGCGGGCTCCATCAGCGACGGCGTGCCGCCGCCGAAGAAGATCGAGCCGATCGTCCGTCCGCCGGCGGCCGGGGCGAACGCCCCCGTCGCGAATGTCTCCAGCTCCCGGACAAGAGCGCGGCGCCATCGGTCCGCATCGACGGCGTCGTCGACGTGGCTGTTGAAATCGCAGTATGGGCACTTCGACCGGCAGAAGGGCCAGTGGACATAGATGTGGAGATCGTCGTCAGCCATGCGGCGCTACCCCCGCGCCGGCGGATCCACCGGGAACGCGGCTGCGATCAGCTTGCGGAAGGCGTTCGCGCGATGGCTCATGGCGTGCTTCTGGCCTGGCTCCATCTCGCCGAAGGTGATGGCGTAGCCGTCGGGCACGAACATCGGATCGTAGCCGAAGCCCTGGCCTCCCCGCGGCGGCCAGATGAGCGTGCCGTGAACCGTCCCTTCGAAGCTGGCGCAGACGCCATCGGGCCAGCCGACGCTCAGCGCGCAGACGAAGTGCGCCCGCCGATCCGCGCTCCCGCCGAGCGCTTCCTCCACCCTGGTCATCGCCAGGGAAAAGTCGCGCGCCGGCCCGCCCCATCGCGCCGAACGGATTCCGGGCGCACCGTCCAAGGCCGGAACGACCAGACCGGAGTCGTCGGCCAGCGCGGGATGTCCGGTGGCGCCGGCCACGAAGCGCGCCTTCAGCTCGGAATTTTCGACGAATGTCGTGCCGGTTTCCTCGGGTTCGGGCACGCCGAGGTCGCCGGCGGGAACGGCCTCGGTGCCGAAGGGCGCGAGCAGTGCCGCGATCTCGGCCACCTTGCCCCGGTTGTGGCTGGCGATGACCAGCCGGCCCCCGTCAAGCCGGCGCATCAAGGCCGAGCACCGCCCGCTGGATGGCGATCAGATCCGCCGCACCCTTCTTGGCGAGAGCAAGCAGGTCGAGAAACTGCCGCTCGGAAAAGGGTGCGTCCTCGGCAGTGCCTTGGATCTCGACGATGCCGCCGCGCCCGGTGAGGACGAAATTGGCGTCCGCCTCGGCGTTGCTGTCCTCCTCGTAGTCGAGGTCCAGCACCGGCTGACCGCAATAAAGGCCGCATGATACCGCGGCCACCTCGTCGGTAAGCGGGATCGTTTCGAGCAGGCCGAGCTCGACCAGGCGGCGCAGCGCCAGGTGCAGCGCGACATAGGCGCCGGTGATCGCCGCCGTCCGCGTGCCCCCGTCCGCCTGAAGGACGTCGCAGTCGACGCGAATCTGCATGTCGCAGATGGCCTTGAGATCGGTGACCGCCCGCAACGACCGGCCGATCAGGCGCTGGATTTCCAGCGTTCTGCCGGTTTGCCGGCCGCGGGCGGCTTCGCGATCCGTCCTCTGGGTCGTCGCCCGCGGCAGCATCCCGTACTCGGCGGTGACCCAGCCCCGACCGCTGTCGCGCAGCCACGCCGGCAGGCGCTGCTCGACGGTGGCGGCGCACAGCACCTGGGTATCGCCGAAACAGGCAAGACACGAGCCCTCCGCATACTTGCTGTAGCCGGGCTGCAATTGGATGGTGCGCAGCTGGTCGGGGGACCGTGCTGAAGGTCTCATGGCGCTCTGCAGGCTGTTGATTGGGAGCCGGAAGCTAGCTCGCGCTTGGCCCGAGGTAAAGCCGCTTGCGTTGACGCGCTTCCGCACGGCGCCTAGATCTACCGTGCCAATCCGGCTTTTGCAGGCGAGTGAAGGCGACCTTGCGAACGAGCGACCATGAGCATTACTGATCTGAGCGCGCGCTCGCGCGAGGTCTTTCGTGAGCTCGTCGACGCCTATCTCGAAACCGGCGAACCGGTCGGCTCGCGGACGTTGTCGAGACGCCTGTCGCTGGCGTTGTCGCCGGCGACAGTCCGCAACGTCATGGCCGACCTTGAGGATACGGGCCTGCTCTTCGCGCCGCACACGTCGGCGGGCCGGCTGCCGACCGAGGCGGGCCTGCGCCTGTTCGTCGACGGCCTGCTCGAGGTTGGCCACCTGCCCGATGACGATCAGCGCACCTTGACCGAACGCTGCGCCGGGTCTGGTGTCAGCATCGAGGGCCTGCTCGAGCAGGCGACGGCAGCCCTGTCCGGTCTTTCGCGCTGCGCAGGAATGGTCATGGCGCCGAAGTCGGAAGCGGCGCTGAAGCACATCGAACTGGTCAATCTCAACCCCGGTCGGGCGCTCGTCGTGATGGTCACGGAGGCCGGCCTGGTCGAAAACAGGATCATCGAGATTCCCGCCGACGTCCCGCCGTCGGCGCTCGTGGAAGCGTCCAATTTCCTGAGCGCCCGCGTTGTCGGACGAACGGTTGCGGAAGCCCGCCAGGAAATCTCCGACGAACTGGCGCGCCATGAGGCCCAGCTCGACGCCTTGACCAGCAAGGTCGTGGAGTCGGGACTGGCGATCTGGAGCGGCGACGAGGGCGGCGCGCTGATCCTCCGCGGCCAGGCGAACCTGCTGGAGGACATCCACGCGATCGGCGAACTCGAGCACATTCGCTCGCTGTTCGCGGCGCTCGAGACCAAGGAGATGATGCTCAAGGTTCTGTCGATGGTTGACACGGCCCAGGGCGTCCAGATCTTCATCGGCGCCGGCAACGCCTTGTTCAACGTTGCGGGTTGTTCGATGATCGTCAGTTCCTATCGTGACAGCCGCAAACGCATTGTCGGCGCGATCGGCGTGATCGGGCCGAACCGGATGAATTACGCGCGCATTATTCCGATGGTCGATTACACGGCGAAGCTGGTCGGCCGGATTATTGGATGAGGATGACCAGAATGAACCATGATCAGGACGAACACCTTAACGATTCCTCGCAACAGAGCGGCGCAGGCGTCGGGGCCGACGCCGGCGAGGGAAACGCCGACGAGACCGCGGCGCTGGCCGAGCGGCTTGCGGCGGTCGAGGCCGAACTCGCCGAGGTCACGGAGAAGTGGAAGCGGGCGCTGGCGGAGACCGAGAACGTCAGGCGCATCGCCGCCCGCGATCGCGACGACGCCGGCAAGTACGCGATCACCCGCTTCGCACGCGACATCCTGTCGGTGGCCGACAACCTGCGCCGGGCCCTCGACAGCATGGACAAGGAGGCCCGGCAGACCGACGCCGGCCTCGACGCCCTCGCCGGCGGGGTCGAGTTGACCGAGCGCGAATTGCTGGCGACGCTGGCGCGCTACGGCATCACCCCGATCGCCGCCGAGGCCGAGCCGTTCGACCCGCATGTCCATGAGGCGCTTTTCGAGGTGCCGGACCAGAGCGTGCCCCACGGCACGGTCGTCCACGTCCTCGAGCCCGGGTACATGATCCACGACCGGCCGTTGCGCCCGGCCCGGGTCGGCGTCTCCAAGGGTGGCCCGCGGCCCGGGACGGCGCCTGTCGGTGTCGAAGACGGGGCGCCCGAGCCGGCCGGCGGCGGCGCGGGGGAACGGCTCGACGAGGAGTTCTAGGCCGCGTCGGCGGCCGGGCGTTCGGCCCGGCAGCGGCAGTTTGCGCGACCGATTGCGCGGCCTTCTACGCGGCCTTCGACGAGGCGGCGAATCGGCCCCGGGCCGGTTGCGGCGGTTCAGGCAGCCGCATATATATCGCCCGGACAGTTTTCCTGCCGGGCCAGGACTTTAGGTTAATCCAGGGGATCCGCGCGGCGCCGCGCCGGGCCGCGGGGCTCCGCCACTAGCGAGGGAAATCATGAGCAAAGTAATCGGCATCGATCTCGGGACGACGAACTCGTGCGTCGCCATCATGGAAGGCAAGGACGTTCGCGTCATCGAGAACAGCGAGGGCGCGCGGACGACGCCGTCGATGGTCGCCTTTACCGACTCCGGGGAACGACTGGTCGGACAGCCGGCGAAGCGGCAGGCCGTGACCAATCCGGAGAACACCCTGTTCGCCATCAAGCGGCTGATCGGAAGGCGCTACAACGATCCGGTGACGGAAAAGGACAAGAGCCTCGTTTCCTACAAGATCGTCCAGGGCGGCAACGGCGACGCCTGGGTCGAGGCGCAGGGCAAGAAGTACAGCCCCAGCCAGGTCAGCGCCTTCATCCTGCAGAAGATGAAGGAGACGGCCGAGAGCTTCCTCGGCGAGACGGTCAGTCAGGCGGTCATCACGGTTCCCGCCTACTTCAACGATTCGCAGCGGCAGGCGACCAAGGACGCCGGCAAGATTGCCGGCCTCGAGGTGCTGCGCATCATCAACGAGCCCACGGCGGCGGCGCTCGCCTACGGCATGGACAAGAAGCACGCGGGCACGATCGCGGTCTATGACCTCGGCGGCGGCACCTTCGACGTCTCCATTCTCGAGATCGGCGACGGCGTGTTCGAGGTGAAGTCCACCAACGGCGACACCTTCCTCGGTGGCGAAGATTTCGACCAGCGGATCCTCGACTATCTCGCCGAAGAGTTCAGGAAGGACCAGGGCATCGACCTGCGCCAGGACCGGTTGGCTTTGCAGCGCCTGAAGGAGGCCGCGGAAAAGGCCAAGATCGAGCTGTCGAGCACGATGCAGACCGAGATCAATCTGCCGTTCATCACCGCCGATCAGGCCGGTCCGAAGCACCTCAACATCAAGCTCACCCGGGCCAAGCTCGAAGCGCTGGTCGAGGATCTGATCGAGCGGACGATCGCACCGTGCCGCTCCGCCCTGAAGGATGCCGGGCTTTCGGCCGGCGAGATCAACGAGGTGATCCTTGTCGGCGGCATGACCCGGATGCCGAAGGTCGCGGAAGCGGTGAAGCAGTTCTTCGGTCGCGAGCCGCACAAGGGCGTTAACCCGGACGAGGTGGTGGCGATCGGCGCCGCGATTCAGGCCGGCGTGCTCAAGGGCGAGGTCAAGGACGTCCTGCTCCTCGACGTGACGCCGCTGTCGCTCGGGATCGAGACCCTGGGCGGTGTCTTTACCCGGCTGATCGATCGCAACACCACCATTCCGACGCGCAAGGGCCAGGTGTTCTCGACGGCCGAGGACGGTCAGACGGCGGTGACGATCCGCGTGTTCCAGGGCGAGCGCGAGATGGCTGCCGACAACAAGCTGCTCGGCCAGTTCGACCTGGTTGGAATTCCGCCGGCGCCGCGCGGCATGCCGCAGATCGAGGTGACTTTCGACATCGATGCCAACGGCATCGTCAACGTCTCGGCCAAGGACAAGGCGACGAGCAAGGAACAGCAGATCCGCATCCAGGCCTCGGGCGGTCTCTCCGATACCGACATCGATCGGATGGTCAAGGACGCCGAGCAGCACGCCGCCGACGACAAGCTGCGGCGTGAGCGGGTCGAGGTCCGCAACCAGGCCGACGCGATGGTCCACGCCACCGAACAGGAACTGACGGACTACGGGGACAAGATCGCCGC
>JAEULH010000033.1 GCA_016793925.1 Rhodospirillales bacterium
GGATTGTCCGGACCCGGCGGGACCACCGCGGGCACCTCCGGATCCTCGGCGCGCTTGGCCGCCGTCGGAATCCACGTCGGACCTTCCTTCTTGCGCACCACCTTGGTCCGGCCGAGCGGGGTGCTGAAGCCGTCGCGGCCAACCCCGATCGGGAAGGTCCAGACCCCGCCGTTGGGTTCGAACAGGTACAGACGCAACTCGGCAACGTTGATGACGATGCCGGTGCGCGGCGCGTCGGGAAGGATGTGCGCCGTCGGCAGGATCAGGTGCGTGCCCTTGCCGGGCAGCCACGGATCGACGCCCGGATTGGCCGACATCAGGTTGATCAGCCCGAGTTCCTCGCCGCGCGCGATATCGAGCAGGGTGTCGGACGTCCAAGTGTAATAGTCGCGCATCTCGCCGACGATGTCGCCCTTCAGCGGCGGCGGCTGCGGCGTCTCGTCGAGCGCATCGGCATCGCCGTCGCCAGAGCCGTCTCCGACCTCGCCTTGCGCCGTCGTGGGAAGATGCGAAGGCGCCGTCGGCGGGGCGAGGGATGCCTCGAACGACGGTGGGGCCGGCGATGCGGGGGCCTGCGTCGACGCGGGCGCCTGTTGGGCCTGCGGGATCAGCGGTGTCGGCCCGGCGGCGTCGGCGGGCGCTCCACGACAAAGGCCTACCGCAACAAGGAGGAGGGCGAGGGCGAGGGCGAGCGCCGCGAGCCGGCGCCTGCGCGGCGGAGCGAAGACGCGGCTCGGCGCGCTGCGGCGTAAACAAGCGAGGTCCAGCATGCCAGCAATCTGCGCGCGGCCCGGCCCGGTGTCAAAAATTATTCGACCGCGGCCGCGACCGTCGTCCGGTCATTTGCCGATCTGACACGCCGAGGTGTGATCTGCGCCACAGTCGGCGTCCGGCCACTCTGGTAAAGCCTTAGGGGTCATGCAGTCCGCGTCCCAACCGATTGGCAACAGAGGAGACCGATGAACACGCCCGAGTGGTACGGCTCGATCGGCATCATGAACAGCGCCCACATGTCCCGCCGGGGCTTAAGGGTCATGCTCCACCGCGGCATCCGCGCCCTTCGCTATGCGCTCGCGACCCTGGGGCGACACCGATCGCCGGCCTGCTCGCAGGGGCGCCGGGCGCGAGGAACGGCTTCGGCCTGATCGGTGCCGCCGGTTGCCTTCCCGATCCGCCGACCGCGGCCCGCCGAAGCAGGACCGGCCCCCTGCCGGCTCGCGCCCCGCTCAGGGGCCGTCGAAGGTGGCGCCGCCGCCGACCACCCCGCGGACCATGCCGCTGGCGAGGAAGTCATGGGGGAAACCGAGCTCGATCGCGCTCACCCCATCCAGCCGTTCGCGATGGGCCGGGTCCAGGGCGAAGTCGAGGGCGCCGAGGTTGTCCTCGATCTGGGCGACGGTGCGCGCACCGAGGATCGGGCTGGTGACGCCCGGCCGGGTCAGCAGCCAGTTCAGCGCCACCTGCGCCGCCGAGCGTCCGGCTTCGTCCGCCACGGCCTTCACCGCATCGGCGATGGCAAGGCGCTTGTCGCTCAGGGTGATGGGCCGGGCCACCGCGCCGCCGGCGTTCTCTTTGGCCTTGTCATCGCGCTGCTTTTCCAGATCGGCGCGACTGTACTTGCCGCTGAGCAGGCCCGACGCCAGCGGCGACCACGGCAGGACGCCGAGGCCAAGTTCGACGGCCATGGGCACCAGGTCCCGCTCGACATCGCGCAGGGCCAGGTTGTACTCGACCTGGAGCGCAATGAACCGGCTCCAGCCGCGCAATTCGGCGAGCGTGTTGGCCTGAGCGATTTTCCACGCCGGCGCGTCGGAGACGGCGACGTAGAGAACCTTGCCGGCGCGAACGAGATCGTCGAGGCCGCGCATGACCTCGTCGACGGGCGTCGTACCGTCCCAGGCGTGCATCCAGTAGAGGTCGATGTAGTCGGTGTTCAGCCGGCGCAGGCTGTCCTCCACCGCCTGAACCATGCATTTGCGCTGGTTGCCGCCGGCGTTCGGGTCGCCGGGGCGCATGTTGAGGGTGAACTTGGTCGCCAGGACGAAGCGGTCGCGGGCGTCGGCCACAAATTCGCCAACGAGCCGCTCGCTGGTGCCCCTGGTGTAGAAATTGGCGGTATCGATAAAGTTGCCGCCGCGCTCGACGTAGGCGTTGAAGATGGCCCGGCTCGTTTCCTTGTCGGCGCCCCATCCCCATTCAGGGCCGAAGGTCATCGTGCCGAGGCACAGGGGGCTGACGCGCAGGCCGCTCCGACCGAGCAGGCGATAGTGGTCGAGGTGCCATGGACCCGAAGTGTTCATGCTCGTCGTCCTCTTCTCACGTTGCGATGCAGGCGCCCTGCGCGCCTTTCGCTCCGGCGATAACCCACTCGCGGAACGCTCGGATCTTTGGCCGATCGGCGGCAGCGGCAAGACAGACCACATAGTAGGCATAGCCGGTCGGCAGCTTCAGGGCGAAGGGCGCAACCAGCCTGCCTTCGGCGATGTCGTCGGCGGCGAACAGCATCTGCGCCAGCGCCACGCCGTGGCCGTCGATCGCAGCCTGCAACATGATGTGGGTGTGGCTGAAGCGCGGCCCCTTGTCATGGTTGACGCCTTTGGCGCCGGCGGCCCGCAGCCATGTCTCCCACACTGGAAACCGCGGAATGGGCGCCATCTCCTCATGGAGCAGCGTCATCGAGGCCAGATCGTCCGGGACGCGCAACCGCGCCGCCAGCGCCGGAGCGCAAACCGGCGTGACGTGTTCGGCGACGACAAAGTCGGCGCGCAGGCCCGGCCAGTCGCCGGCGCCGAACCGCACGGCGACATCGACCGAGTCGCGGACGAAGTCGACCAGGCGATCGGCCGCGGTGATGCGCAGGTCGATCCCCGGGTGCTGGTCCTGGAAAAGGCTCATCCGCGGCACCAGCCACTTGACCGCGAAGGACGGCAGGACGCTGACGGTCAGCGCCCCGGCGGCGTTGCGTGAGTACAACCGCTCGAGCGCCTCGGCCAGATCGTCCAGCGCGCGGCGCACCACCGGGAAGAGCGCCTGAGCCTCATCGGTCAGCACGAGCGCCCGGTTCAGCCGACGAAAGAGCGGCAGGCCGAGCTGCTCTTCGAGCGCCTTGACCTGATGGCTGATCGCCGCCTGCGTGACATTGAGCTCCTCGGCGGCGCGGGTGAAGCTCAGATGCCGGGCCGCGGCCTCGAAGGCGCGCAAGGCGTTCAGCGGCGGCAGGCGCCGGGCCATGCCATACTCGCATTAGTTATTCTTATTGATCCCATACAATTCATCGTTTGTCCACAACCGATGGAAACCATACTCTCTTCGCGAAGGAGAGGCTAGACGCCCGTCATCATTAAAACCTGCCGGAGAAATTCGATGAACTGGATGACAACTGTGAACAACAGGGGCGTTGACGCTAACGTCGGCAGCGACGTTACGATCCGCCCTTGGCTGGCCACCGCACAAAAATATCTAATCCTGGGGTTTGAGCGCCTCGGCGACTGGCAAGAGCGGATGGAGCAGCGTCGGCGGCTCATGACGATGGACGAACGGATGCTTCACGACATCGGGCTGTGCCGCGAAGACGCCATCAACGAGGCGGTCAAGCCGTTCTGGAGGGTGTAATCGCAGCCTGGAGGGTGTGATCGGATCGCATTCGCCAGCCTCCGCCTCCTATTTGCATCAGCCGCTCGAGAACACGCGGAGCAGCCGCTCGAAGAAGCCGGGCTCGTCGACGCCCGGCTTGTCGAGAGCGGTGGCGGGCATAGGCGGGACCGGACGCGGCTCGGGGCTGCGCAGGTGCAGCGGCCGCTCCGGCGTCCCCGACAGGGCCGCCGTCACGAACTGCTTCCATAGCCGCGCCGGCGCGCCGCCGCCGGTCACCGAGGCCATCGGCCGCTCGTCGTCGTTGCCCATCCAGACGCCGGCGACGAGGTCGGCGGTGAAGCCGATAAACCAGGCGTCGCGAGCGTTCTGGCTCGTGCCGGTTTTGCCGGCGGCGGGCCGCTTCATCCGCGCCGCCTTGCCGGTTCCGGTCTCGATCGCCTCGCTCAGCATATCGGTCAGATCCGCCGCATCGGCCGCGGCGATCACCCGGCCCGGCCCCGACCCGGAACGGGCATAAAGGACGCGACCGTCGCGGTCCTCGATCCGCTGGATGCCGTAGGGCCAGACGCCGAAGCCGCCATTGGCGATGGCGGCGTAGGCGCCGGTCAGCTCGAGCAGGCTGATCTCGCTCACCCCCAGCGCCAGGCTCGGCGTCGACTCGAGGTCGGAGGTGATCCCGATCCGCCGCGCCGTCGCGATGACCCGGTCACGGCCGGCGTACTCGCTGACCCGGACCGCGATGGTATTGACCGACTGGGCGAGAGCCTGACGCAGGGTCATTTCGCCCTGGAATCGGCCCGAGTAGTTGCGTGGCTCCCATCCGGCCACCTGCAGCGGCTCGTCGACAAAGCGCGTGGCCGGCGTCAGCCCCGCTTCCAACCCGGCCAGATAGACGATCGGCTTGAACGCGGATCCGGGCTGGCGATAGGCCTGTGTCGCGCGGTTGAACGGGGAGAGCGAGTAGTCGCGGCCGCCAACGAGCGCGCGCACCGCACCGTCGGGCGCCATGGCGACCAGCGCCGCCTGGGATGGCCCCGACTGCGGCGTCGAGACGCTCAGCGAGGCCTCGACCTGGTCTTCGGCGATCCGCTGGGCGCGCGCGTCGAGGGTTGTGACGATGACGAGATCCTGATCGCGCGCCGTGACGAAGCCGGGAAGCTGCGCCAGGATCCAGTCGACGAAATACATGCCGTTCGGGCGCCGGCCGCGTGCGCCCGGGTCCCGGCGGCTCTTGATCGCCGCCTGCGCCTCGGCGGCGGTGATCCTGCCAGACTCGACCATGCTGGCAAGAACGACGCGGGCGCGCTGGTCGGCGAGGCCGGGGTTGGCGACCGGGTTGAGCCGCGAGGGCGCCTTGAGCACGCCGGCCAGCATTGCCGCTTCGTACGTCGAAACGCGCGCGGCCGGCTTGTTGAAGAACTTCCGCGCGGCAGCGTCGATGCCGTAGGAGCCGGCGCCGTAGTAGGTCCGGTTGAGATAGATCGAGAGGATCTGGTCCTTGCTGAACTTGCGCTCGAGCCACAGCGCCAGCATCAGCTCCTGAACCTTGCGCTTGAAGGTGCGCTCGGGCGTCAGGAACAGCGTTTTCGCCGCCTGCTGGGTGATGGTGCTGCCGCCCTGGACGATGCCGCCGGCGCGGACGTTCTCCCAGGCGGCGCGGGCGAGGCCGTAAACGTCGAGGCCGAAGTGGTCATAGAACCTCCGGTCCTCGATGGCGGTGATCGCCTTCGGGACCGCCTCGGGAAGCTCGGACACCGTCACCGCGCGGGCGAAATTGTCGCCGACCGTGGCGATCTCGCTGCCATCGGCCGCGACGATCGTGACCGAAGGCCGCCGGGTTGGCGCCAGCGCTTCATCGACATCGGGCAGCGTCAGGGCATACCAGCCGATGAGCCCGGCGAACGCGACGCCGATCCAGATCGCGACGACGACGCCCCAGCGGACGACAGGCCACCAGCCGCGGCCGTTCCGGCGCGACGCGGGTTCTTCGCCGGTGGGGCGCCGACCCCGGTCCGTCATGCGCTTCGCCATCGTCCTCATTCCGCGCGGTTGCTTCCGCTCACTCGGTTGATGTGTACGCAAACGCACAAGGTTGTTCAACCAATCCGATATTAAGCTCAGTTCATGTTGGTGGCGCACGGCGCTGCGACCCTGCGACGCGAGCGGCAGACAAAACCGTCCGCGCGCTCAGATTGCGCCGGCCCGAGCCTTCGCCGCCTGAGAGACGAGCATGCGCCCGAGATCCCACATCGAGCCGAGCTTATGCGCCTCGCCGATCACATCGGCGAGGGCGTCCTCGATCCAGGTCAGGTCCGCCTCGCCGATAACCAGGGACGGCAACAGTTTGATGACCGGCATGTTCGGCCCGGCAACCTGGGCGAGAATGCGGTGACGGCGCAACAGTGGCATGAGCAGAAGCTGGCAGAACAGGCCTCGGCTCGCCTTCTCCATAAGCGCATATGCCGCTTTGAGCCGAATCTCGTCCGGGGGCCCGAACTCAAGGCCGATCATCATGCCCTTGCCGCGGACCTCGCGAACGAGCGAATCGCCTGCGAAGCGCCGCCGCAGCGCGGCGATGAGCCGCTCGCCGAGCTCTGCGGTGCGCTCGATCAGCCGCTCGTCGTCGAGGACGCTGAGCGTCGCCAGGCCGGCGGCCATGGCCAGGTCGTTGCGGGCGAAGGTCGAGCCGTGGACAACGGCGCGGTCCATCCGGTCGAACATTCGGTTGAAGATCTCTCGTCGCATGACGACGGCGCCGACCGGGACGAACCCGCCGGACAGAGCCTTGGCCAGCAGCACCATATCCGGCTCGACGGCCCAGTGCTCGCAGGCGAGGAACCTTCCGGTGCGGCCGATCCCGGTCTGGATCTCGTCGGCGATAAGAAGCGTGCGGTGCTTGCGGCAGAGATCCTGGGCGGCCGCCAGGTAGCCGTTGTCGGGGACGTTGACGCCCTTGCCCTGGATCGGCTCGAAGATGAACGCCGCGACGTCGCCGCCGGCCAGCGCGCGCTCCAGCGCCGGAACGTCGTTGAACGGGACGCGGACGCAGTCGCCGAGAAAGGGCGCGAAGCCCTTGCGGAAAACCTCGTCGCCGTTCAGCGACAAGGCGCCGTAGGTCAGCCCGTGAAAGGCGTGGTCACAGTAGACAACGCGGCTGCGACCCGTGGCCGTCCGGCTGAACTTGATCGCGGCCTCCACCGCCTCGGCTCCGGAGTTGCAAAAGAACACCTTCTCCAGGTCCGGCATCCGCGCGACCAGGCGCTCGGCTAGCAGCCCGGCCAGAAGCGATACGTCAAGCTGGACCAGATTCGGCAGGTGGGCAGTGAGAACCTGCTCCAGGGCGGCGATGACGGTGGGATGGCTGCGGCCTACGGCGAAGACACCGAACCCGCTCAGAAGATCCAGGTAGCGCAAGCCGGCCGCATCGTAGAGATAGGGCCCCTCGCCACGAACGTAGTCGATGTCGAAGCCGATGGTTTTGAGGACCTGAACGAGCTGGGAGTTCAGGTGGCGATCAAACAGCGAGACCCCTTCGCCGCGTCGGCTTTCCAGCTCGCCGGCAAGATCCAGCGCCATACGCATCTCCCCCGTCCAAAGGGGCCCGAGACGCTCGCCGCAGGCTCCTGAAGATTGTGATGCTTCTGGTACTTGGTCTCTCCCGGGGGCCGGCTCAACCGTCCGCCGCCGCGATTTCCTGAACCCGCGCACCGACGTGGCGAACGGCGGAGCCGGCCGGCCCGGCGTACAGGTCGACGCGGGCGTCGCTGCCGGCTCCGGCGATCGGGCGCGGCGGCGAGATGGCGTCGCCCTGCGCAAAATCGACCCGCAGGCGGCGAAGGCAGTCGATGACCTCGGCGTTGTGCGCAAACTCGGCGATCGTCTTCAGGCCCATGATCCGGCCCGTTTCGTTGATCGCCGAGACGACGGCGCGATCGACGCTGCTGTCGATAATCTGCCGGACGAAGTTGCCGTCGATCTTGAGGTAGTCGGCCGGCAACGCCTTCAGGTAGGCAAATGAGCTTTGCCCGCTGCCGAAGTCGTCGAGCGCGATGGAACAGCCGAGCTTCTTGAGGCCGCCGACAACCCCGACCGCATGACCCAAATCGCGAATAGCCTCGGTCTCCGTGATCTCGAAGCAGACGCTGCGCGGGGCGACGGGATGGACGGCGAACTGGGCGGTGACGAAATCGACGAGACCAGGATCGTCGAGGGAATTTCCCGAAAGATTGATGGCGATAATGGCGCGCGCGAACAGCCCGCCCTGCGCGAGGTGACGTATTGCCGTGCGGATGACCCAGCGATCGACGGCGGCCATCAAGCCGTGCCGCTCGGCGGCGGCGATCAGGGTGCGCGGCAGGACGAGCTGGCCGCTGTCGCCGCGGTGTCTGAGCAGAAACTCGTAGTGCACGGGGAGCCCGCTGTCACGCTGCAGGGGCACGATCGGCTGGTAGTAGAGCTGGAACCGGTCTTCCTCAAGCGCGTCACGGAACGCCTGCGGGTAAAGGACGACCGGCTCGCTGTCCGTTGCCGGCGTGCGGTCGCGGCGATAAATGTGACTGCGTCCGCGGCCGAGCTTCTTGGCCGTGTAGCAGGCAATGTCGCCCTCGGAAAGAAGCTGTCGCGCGCTCCCGGAGCGGGACGTCACCTCGACGAGGCCAAGGCTGGGGGTAATCTGCACCGCCGGCGCGTCGAGCATCAAAAAGCGTGTCGCGCTGAAGTTCGCGACGACTTCCTTGGCGATGGCCTCGGCTTCGTTGAGCGTGCAATTGCTGAGCAGGAGCCCGAACCCGTCGCCGCCGAGGCGCGCAATCGTATCACGCTCGCGGAACCGCCCGCGAAGCAGACCGGCGACCTGGCGCAGCACCGCATCTCCCGCAGAGCGACCGAACGTCTCGTTGATCTGCCTGAAGTTGTCGAGATCGATGTAGCACAGCACGTGCGACCGGCCGAACCGGCCGGCGCTCGTCACAGCGGCGTCGAGCCGGCGTTCGAACTCGGCCCGATTAATCAGACCGGTCAGCGGATCATGCGCTGCGTCCAGGCGCGCCCGGGACGACGGGCGCCGGCCGCTCGCCTCCTCGCGAAGAACGAGGACAGCGCCCCGCACGCCGCCACCGACCGCACGCAGCGGCGCGGCGAACGTCTCGACCGCCGTCCGGCGGCCGTCGTGGGAGATCAGCAGCAGGCGGCCCCACCGGCCGAACGTGGCGCTGCCGGAGAGGAAATGGGCGGCCGGGTCCGCCGCCAGTTCGCGGCCGTCGTGATCGATGATACGGACCACGTCGCCCACGGGCCGACCTCTGGCCTCGTTCCGCTTCCACCCGGTGATAACCTCGGCGGCGCCGTTCATGTCGTCGATCCGTCGCTCGCCGTCGATGGACACGACCGCATCGCCGATCGCCTCGAGCGCAACTCGCGACTTCTCCTGCTCGTCGACGAGCGCTGCGTGTTCCCGGCGGTGGTGCGAGACGTCGTGGAGCAGGTTGAACAGGTGCCGGCTTTCGCCATCCTCGCATGCAACCGGCGTCGCCTGCCATTCGACGATGACCGGCTCGCCGGTGCGCCGACGAAGAACCGTCTCCATGAAAAAGGAGCCGCGCTCGGTAACCTCGGCGTGGAGCCGGGATAGCGCCCCGGCGTAGTCCTGCGGCCGCTGGAGGAAGGACAGCGTCCGCTTGCGCAGAAACTCCGGCGAGTAGCCGACGAGTTGGGCGAACGCGCCGTTGGCGAATTCGATCCGCGGCTCGACCTCGGCAGTGGTCACAACGACGGCGTCGACCAGGCTCTCGCTCGTCAGAGACAGGCCGACGACATCCAGGTCCACCCCGCGGAGATGCTGCCAGTTGCTCATCAAACGTATGCCGTCCGGATCTTGTTTGGGTTGCATCTCACGACCGCGACCAATGCCTGTCACCGTGGCGCCAGCGACTTCGCGAACAACGACAAGGTGCGATCGAGCGCCACCGCGGCCGCATCGGCCCGATAGTCGGGGCGCACGTCGCAATTGAAGCCGTGCCCGGCGCCCGGATAAAGGTAGATCGGAACGTCCGGATTGGCGGCGCCGACCTTGTCGACCGTATCCTGCGGGATCAGCGCGTCCTCGGCGCCGAAGTGCGCAATCGTCGGGCAACGCGGATGATCGTCTGGGAAGTCCACGATCTGGCGCCCGTAGTAGGCGGCCGCGCAACCGAGGTCGAGACGAGACGCAGCGAGCCACGCGACCGTTCCGCCCCAGCAGTAGCCGACGATCCCAACCCCTCCGCGCGGTTCAAGGTAGTCGACGGCCGCGGCAACATCCACGATCGGTCGGTCCCAGCCCAGTTCGCCGACGAGGGTGCGGCCTTCGGCAATGCCGTCCCCGTCGTAACCGAGTTCGACCCCCGGCCTGATTCGATCGAACAGCGCCGGCGCAACCGCCTCGTAGCCCCTCGCAGCATAGTCGTCGCAGACCGAGCGGATGTGGGCGTTCACGCCGAATACTTCCTGAATCACGACGAGCCGGCCTGCGATGCCGCCCTCAGCCGTAGCGTGATAGGCGGACAGCACGTGTCCGTCGCTCGCGCGCAGCTTGATCAAGTCGCCCATGTCACCCGTGGCCGGTCGCCCGACCTTGTTGGCTAGAGCGAGATGATGTCTTTTTTAAGTCCGATCTTTGGTTGGGAGCCCGCCCCACAAAGCGCGCCCTCCGCGGTGTCGACGCTGTTAGATTGGGCGGAACGACAAGGACCGAGCGCCGCAGCCAAAACCACAGGTGGACCGTGATCATCCCGAACCGCCCGCCCGACCTCCGAAGGATCATCCGCGCATTTGAAGATCTGCCGCACGCCCGCGACGTCGGCATGACCTTCCTCTCCCTCGACCACGGGCGCGGCTCGATGCGCATGCCCTATGATTCGCGGCTGGTCGGCAACCCGGAAACGCGCGTCGTCCATGGCGGCGTGATCACCGCGCTGCTCGACACGCTATGCGGCGCCGTTGTCATGGCCTCGGTTCCGGAAGGCACCCCGCTTGCCACCCTCGACCTGCGCATCGACTATCTGCATCCGGCCAGCCCCGGCGAGACGATTCGCGCGTCGGCGGAGTGCTACAAGGTGACCGCGAACGTCGCTTTCGTTCGCGGCCTCGCCTACCACGAAGCGATCGACGATCCGATCGCCCACTGCGCCGGCACATTCATGCTCGGCACCGGCTTTTCGGCGGACGCGGCGCCCGTTGCGGGCGGCGGCGGCGCACCGTCCTCGGATGGAGGCCCGTCATGCTGACGACGATCGCGGCGCTGAAGGAACGCGGTGACGTGACCGCCATCAACGACCTGATCCCCTATGCGCAGAGCGTGGGGCTTGAGGCGATGACCGATGCGAGCGGGTTGCTCGTCGTCTTGCGCTTTCGCGAAAGCAACATCGGCAACAGCGCGATGCGCTTCATCCACGGCGGCGTCGTCGGCGCACTGATGGAGCACGCAGCCATCCTCCATCTGCTGGCCGAAACCGAGGCCGCGGTCGTGCCGAAAATCATCAACCTCTCCATCGACTATCTCCGCCCGTCCCTCGCCGCCGACACATTCGCCCGCGGCGCGGTATTGAAGCAGGGCAGGCGTGTCGCCAATGTTCGCATGTTCGCATGGCAGGACAGCCCCGACAGGCCGGTCGCGGCCGGTCACGCCCACTTTCTGCTGACCTAAGGCCACGTCATGCCATGCAGGGTGCGCGCTCACCTGGATTCGGATTTGCAAAGCGTCTGCTGATAATGGACGCTGAGGCGAATACTTGGCGCTTATTTGCCAATGTGAGCCTGCCTGGACGCTTTACGGAAAGCCAAGGATCGGCAGGGATCGCACGTTCTATCGCCGATAAACGCATAAATCCCGCGCGGATAGAAGCCGCCACGTCATCGGCGCGAAGATCGGCAAAAAACTGGCTTTTCTTGTAAAAAATGCCTATTATATCAAGGCACTAGTGTTTTTGTATGATCGGCATGAAGAACCTTATCGAGACTCCTTCCCGGATTGAGCCCTGTTTGCTTGAGCAGATGGGAACGGAACTTGTCGATCTGATCGCCGAGCTGTCGGCCGCGTCCGAACGCCTCGGCCACCGGCTGCATCCCCGCACGGCGGCGAACCTGGCCGAGCTGGTGCGGGTGATGAACTGTTTTTATTCCAATCTGATCGAGGGGCACAACACGACCCCACGCGATATCGAGCGCGCCCTTGCCGGTGACCTCGCCGAAGAGGAAGGGCGGCGCAATTTGCAGATCGAGGCGGCGGCGCATATCCGCCTCCAGCGGGAAATCGACCGGCTCTACGCCGAGGGCGCGTTGCCCGAACCGGCGTCCTGCGACTTCATCCGCCGGCTGCACCGGGAGTTTTACCGGGACGCGCCGAAAGCGATGCTGATGATCGAGGGTGCGGGAAGGCGCTTCCGTATGGAGCCGGGTGCGTTGCGCTCGACCGACCTGCATGACGTTGCGGTCGGCCGCCATGTGCCGCCGGGAAGCGACCGCGTTGCCGTCTTCATGGAGCATTTCGAGCAGAGGTATCGGCTGGAGCCTCTTGGCAAAAGTGCGCGGATCATCGCCATGGCGGCGGCGCATCACCGGCTGAACTACATCCACCCCTTCCCCGACGGCAACGGGCGCGTCAGCCGCCTGATGAGCCATGCGATAGGGCTGGAAGCCGGGATCGGCGCACGGATTGTGGTCGGTCTCACGCGGGCTCGCCCGTGGCCTGGAAAGCCGGAGCGAGTACAAGCGGATGATGGATTACGCGGACACGCCCCGCCAGGGCGATCTCGACGGACGGGGCAACCTCTCCGAAAAGGCGCTCACCGAATACGTCGTGTGGTTTTTGAAGGTCTGCCTCGACCAGGTGGAATTCATGACCAGCCTGTTCGATCTGGAGCGGCTCGGCGAGCGGCTGAAACTCTATACCGAGCAGGAGGGTTTCAAGCCGGAAGCTTACCGACTGCTCGATGAAACACTCCTGCGCGGCGAATTTCCGCGTGGTGAGGCGGAACGCGCCACGGGACTGAAGGAGCGCGCCGCACGCGATCTGCTCGCCTCCCTGGTCGAGGACGGCATCCTGGGTTCCGATACGCCAAAAGGTCCTGTGTCGCTGCGCTTCCCTATGAAAGCGGTCGAGGTGCTGTTCCCGCGTCTGTTTCCAGAGGCGTGATGGTAAAGATGGGCCATTCCCAGTCCTTCAGGCCGCCCAATGCTTTGCCGAGGACGCTCTTGGCCGCCTTCGTGTTCCGTATCGGTGACGAGAAAGGTAGCAGCCAACTCCTGATCGTTGGCCTAACTAACTAAAATAGCCCCTTAATAAATGATATCACGCCCTCCCATATAGATGCGGCTGCCTTCGCGATAAGTTCGGCAAGGAACTCCAGTCCAATCTCCTCAAGAAAAATGACGAATCCGCTCTTGGATCTTAATTGTTCGACCGCCTCTTGTTCCCGTCCCTTTGCTGCGTTTCTAACCAGTTTGCCAAGTTCAGCATCCGTATAATCTTCTATCGTTGCCACTTGCCGACCCCCAACCTTCTCAAGTAGGCATCATCTGTTCTTGTCAACTAAATTTACCACACGCTGCCTAACCTCTACTGGAATGAAATCAGTTGGGCTAAAGGATTTGATAGCGCTAAATAGCCACGCACGCTTCGGATCGCAAGCTTTGACTGCCGCGGTAAACAGCTCCTGAAGATTGTATTTCCGAGCTGCACAATACGGGACGACGTTTATTTCTTTTCCTGTTATAGACTCCAGCTTTCGCTGCCGATCCTCGACAATTAAGTTTACGTTTCGCTCTTGCTCGTCGGACGGGCAGTTGATGCGCTGCCAATCCATTGGCTCAACTAAGTCGATTTGGTTAATGCCAAAAACCATACGATCGTGGAACTGCGCCAGTTTGGCCAGATACTGCTGGTCGAGCGCTATCGCTCTGTTTCTTGCTGTGCTAATCCACAGAATTACATCGCAGCCAGGAAGGTGCCTAAGATACATCTCCAGATACCCTGGATCTAGCGACACATCCTCCCCCAAGCCCGGCGCGTCAACAACACGTAGTGTAACTTTTTTGCCTTGGGCGGGCCCTTGCACCAAGGTGGATCCGAGATCTACATTCCAGAAATCTTTAGTGCACGCCACAACGTGACTAATCGCCAAATCAGTGCCAAAAAAGGCATTGATAGTAGACGACTTACCCGTCCCGGAGACACCTATCACGCCGATCGTGGGGGGGCGCTGTGAGAATTCTTCTATGATTGCAGCTTTAGCCTTCTCAAGATCCTCATGCTTAAATTCGTTCTTACCCGAAAACAATCCGAACATTGGCTTAGCTTCCGAAGAGCGTGTGGCCGAATCTTGGTGAATTGTCTACCGCAAGCAGAATCATGCGCCTAAAGGCTGTATAGCGCGGCTTTATCTGTTGCGGTCGAACATGATTTGTAACGTTTTAGGGCGTTTAAGTGGCGATCCATCCGTAGTTGATGGTATCAGTCGCGCTGGGCGGCCCTCGTCACTAGGGATAGGAGACCCTCCTTGTTGCTGATCCTCGATAACCTTAGCAGCTAGCTTTTGGCCTACCTTTGCTCCGAGTTTCGCTAATAAACCCATTGCCCCCACTCCCCAGTTTGCTGTCGCACCGATTTATGCAGGGTGGCGTTCCCGGATCAAGTGCATATTTGACCTACTCAATGCATCAGCCTGGGACACGACCCGCACGAAGCACGGCCGGCATAAGCTGAGGCTAAGCTGCTCCCGCGGCAGCTCTTTACCTTCGCGGTCGCTGAAGTACGAGGATGTCTATTTGAAGAGCTACGCCCCGCGCCCGTCAGACGTGCTTTTGCAGGCTGTGGCCCGTGCGCGTGCGAGTCTGGCGGATGCGTTATAGTCGAGGTTTCGGCCGCTGACCGGGCCCGTCTGGACAAAGGGTGAATCTCCGTTAGATTTTATCCAGGAGTATTTCTGGGCGAGAAGAGCGCTCCCAATGCGCCGCCTATCACCGCACCGATGGGTCCGGCAACGGCCATCCCGACCGCTGCGCCCGCTGCGCCGCCGATCACTGCCCCATTCGACGAGGTCTGCTTAACAACCTTCTGTTCGCTGATACCCGCTGCCTCTTTAACCAGTTTGCCGAGTTTAGCATCCGTATAGTCGTCCAGCGTCGCCACTGCCGTACCCCCAAAACGGTAAAAACCTGAGTGTCTCTGTCTTGCGCAACGACTGATAAAGGTATCCAACTTCGCAATTTAGCGAATATTACATGACCAGTAAGGAGAGCGCAACGGAGCCGAGGCCCCAGGTTCGCTGTTAAGAACCCGCAAGTGACCGCTGGAGCTCAAACACACACGCCCCGCTGGTCCGAGAAACGTCCGTTTTTGCAGTAGATACCGTCCTGGGCTTTGCGGTGCGTGTTTTGCCGCTTGCATGTCTCCGAAAACTATCACTTGAAATTGAGTCTCCGATAATGTAGGGTGATGATAAGTTCTCGGAGATTTTATGCTCGTTGGTTATGCCCGCGTCTCAACCCAGGATCAGGACCCTGCCCTTCAGCTCGATGCGCTTGAAGCAGCGGGCTGTGAAAAGGTGTTCACCGAAAAGGCCTCCGGCGCGCAGCGCGAACGGCCACAGCTTCAGGCCGCGCTCGACTATATGCGCGACGGCGACACGCTGGTGATCTGGAAGCTCGACCGCTTGGCGCGCTCGCTGAAGCAATTGATCGAGACCGTCGAGGCGCTCGCGGCACGCGGCATCGGGCTGCGCTCGCTGACCGAGGCGATCGACACCACCACCTCCGGTGGCAAGCTGATCTTCCACATCTTCGGGGCGCTCGCCGAATTCGAGCGGGGGGTGATCCGCGAACGTACCCGTGCCGGGCTGGATGCGGCGCGTGCGCGGGGGCGCAAAAGGGGCAGACCCCCTGCCCTGTCGCCGGGTGACCTGGCCGCCGCCAAGGCCTTGCTGCGCGATCCGACGATCAGCGTCGAGGATGTGGCGCGGCGGCTCGGCGTCGTCCCTTCAACCCTCTACCGGCATATCCCTGGAGGTCGCAGCGCCGTCATGGAGGCAGAAAAATGAGTACTCTATCGGTTGCTCGCGGCAACGCTTCGCTGCCGCAAGACGTCGCTTACCTGGAGAAGCACGACCCGGCGCGCAACATGCAGCGTTATTACCGGGTCAGCGTAACCCCTGCCCTATTCGGTGAGTTCGCGATGGTGCGCGAGTGGGGACGCATCGGTCGGCGCGGGGGAAGCCGGATGGAAAGCTGGTTCGCCAGCGAAGAAGACGCACGGCGCTCAGGCCAGGAGATGGCAGAGGCCAAGCATAGGCGCGGGTACCGGCCATTAGCGGCGGCGGGCCATTAAACCGGTATACGGGTATACGGGTTTGTCGTTTAGAACAGGAAGTCGCTTGCCTGCAGGGCGATGTGGATAGCGTCGAGGACGATGTCGCGGTCTGCGATGCCGTTATTATCGTTGTCGATATGGATGACGGTGGATTTGACGCCTGCACCGTCGGTCACCAGCTCGTAGCCAAACTCCTTGACGCCACCGGAAGCGAAGGCTCCCGTGCCCACGAAGCCGGATGCGCTGATGCCGGACATATTGAACTCGATCTTATCGCCCTGCGTGCGGGAAAAGCCCACGATGTGATCCGCCGCCGTGCCCAGCCCCGTATCGGAGGAGGAGAAATAATACACGTCCGCATCCGCGCCGCCGTTTAAGGTATCCGCGCCGGTATTGCCGGTGAGCAGGTCATTGCCCGCATCGCCGTTGAGGACGTTGCTCCCTTTGCCGCCGTCAATCGTATCGTCGCCCGCGCCGCCCACCAGATCGTCATCGTCCGCACCGCCGTAAAGCGAATCCGCACCCGTACCCCCGGTCAGATCGTCGTCTCCCGCCTCGCCGTAAAGCTGGTTGGCTCCGGCGCTGTCGGTCAGCTTGTCGTTGCTCCGGACCCATGAACAGGATTGAACGGACCCGCTGTCGCGGGATTGGGGTGATCGGTTAGTGGGGACAGCTTCCGTCTGAGAGGATTGCGGTTTGTTGAAGCGCGATCCTCAGGACAGGAGCACCCCGATGGCCGAGATGAGCCCTTTGCGCCGCCGCATGACCGAGGACATGACGGTCCGCAATCTGTCGCCTGCGACGCAACGATCCTATTTGCACGCGGTCAGCAAGTTCAGCCGATACTTCGGTCGCTCGCCGGACCAGCTTGACCTGGAGGACGTGCGCGCGTTCCAGGTCCATCTGGTGTCGACCGGCATTTCGTGGCCGGCGCTGAACCAGACGGTTTGTGCCCTTCGGTTCTTCTACGGCGTCACGCTCGGGCACGGCGAGATTCCGGAGCGGATCCCCTACGCGCGGGAGCCGCACAAGCTGCCGGTGGTGATGAATGCCGATGAAGTGGTGCGCTTCCTCGAGGCGGTGCCCAGCCTGAAGACCCGTGCCGCGCTGACGACGGCCTATGCGGCGGGGCTGCGGGCGTCCGAGGCGGTCGGCCTGAAGATCGGCGACATCGACGGCGTCCGGATGGTGATCCGGGTCGAGCACGGCAAGGGCGGCAAGGATCGCACCGTCATGCTGTCGGCACAGCTGCTCGGCATCCTGCGCACCTACTGGCGTCTGGCCCGGCCCAAGCAGTGGCTGTTTCCCGGCCGCGACGAGACGAAGCCGATCGACGTGCAGGTGCTGCACGCGGCCTGCCGCTCCGCCCGCGCCGCAGCCGGCCTGGCCAAGCGGGTGACGGTGCACACGCTGCGGCACAGCTTCGCCACCCACCTGCTGGAGAACGGCACCGACATCCGCATCATCCAGGTGCTGCTCGGTCACGCCAACCTGTCGAGCACGGCGCGATACACGCGGGTCTCGAACGGCCTGATCCGGCGTACGCAGAGCCCGCTCGACCGGCTGACGCTGGAGGTCGTTCCGCCCGCCTGATCCAGCCGCAGGATGGCGGCTGCATGGGAAGTAGCGGATATCTTTCGCCGCCATGGGCATGCTTATCGCCAGGCGCACGACGGCCATCTGGGCCGGGTCGAACGGCGGGTGATGAGCGCCATCGCGCTGTGCCGGACGGTGGCGCTGGGCGGCCATGCGGAGAGCTGCGCCGACTGTGGCTTCGTCCGCTACGCCTACAACTCCTGCCGCAACCGCCACTGCCCGAAGTGCCAGGGCCACGCCCGCGCCGAGTGGCTGGCGGCCCGGCAGGCCGAGCTGCTGCCGGTGCCATACTTCCACGTCGTCTTCACCATGCCGGCGGGGGCGGCCGAGATCGCCTTCCAGAACAAGCAGACGGTCTACGCCATCCTTTTCCGTACAGCCGCCGAGACGCTGCACCGGATCGCCGCCGATCCGAAGCACCTCGGCGCCGAGATCGGTCTGGTTGCCGTGCTCCACACCTGGGGCCAAACCCTGCAGCATCATCCCCATGTTCATTGCGTCGTGCCGGGTGGTGGCCCGGAGCCAGACGGCACCCGCTGGATCGCCTGCCGGCCGGGCTTCTTCCTGCCGGTCCGCGTCCTCTCCCGATTGTTCCGCCGGCTCTTCATCGACGAGCTGCGCGCCGCTTTCGAAGCCGGCCAGCTCGGCTTCTTCGGCGATCTTGCCGACCTCGCCGACCCGGCCGGCTTCGTTCGGCGCCTCCGCGATCTGCGGCGGGTCGAATGGGTGGTCTATGCGAAGCCGCCGTTCGGCGGGCCCGAACAGGTGCTAGCCTATCTCGGTCGCTACACCCACCGCGTCGCGATCGCCAATTCGCGCCTGGTCGACGTCACCGCCAGCAACGTCGCCTTCCGCTGGAAGGACTATCGCCACCACGGCAAGGCGAAGCTGATGGTCCTCGCTGCCGATGAATTCATCCGCCGCTTCCTGATCCACACCCTGCCGGACGGCTTCCATCGCATCCGCCATTACGGCTTCCTCGCAAACGGCCACCGCGCCGCGAAGCTGGCGCTGTGCCGAGAGCTGCTGGCCGCTCCACCGACCAGCAAGCCGGCAACGGACATCCCGCTGGAGTCGCAGGCAGTTCCTGCCTTCGATCGCTGCCCCTGCTGCGGTGGCGCCATGATTACCTTCGCCATCGTCCCGCCCTCTGTCCGGCAGGACACCTCATGAGCCGCCGGCATCCTTGCCGCCGCTCCCCCCTTCCGGCACGGGCACTGCCACGGGCCGGCACGCAGCGTCTTGCCCGACAGCCTTCGCGGCAGCGCCTTGGCGGGGGCGGCACCCACCAAATGCGCGGTTCCGCTCACCGCCAGCATCGACCGCCGGGTATCGCCGTCCCTGACCGTCCCACGTCGCTCACCCTGCAGAGCTCCCCAAACCGGTCCCGGTCCATTCGGACGGAAAAACAATCCCCATAGCTCCCCGGCCATCCGCGGGTTCGCTCAATCCGGCTTCAATGAGGTCGCGCCACAGCACGCCCGATATTCCGTTCGCGACCTCACAGAAGCCTCCAGACTCAAGCTCCCGAACTGTGGGAGCGAGGGAATGACGCAAGAGTTCTGGCTGAGCGACGGGCAATGGTCGCGGCTGGCGCAGCTGTTGCCGAACAAGCCGCGCGGCGTAGCGCGGGTTGATGACCGGCGGGTGATCAGCGGCATCATCCACGTGCTGAGGTCTGGCTGCCGGTGGGCGGACGTGCCGCCCTCGTACGGTCCGCGCAAGACATTGTACAACCGCTTCGTCCGGTGGGCGGCGAAAGGCGTCTGGCACGAGGTGTTCGAGGCGCTGGCTGCCGCCGGCGGGCCGCCGGCGAGGCTCCTGCTCGACAGCTCGGCGGTAAAGGCGCACCGCTGTGCGG
>JAEULH010000105.1 GCA_016793925.1 Rhodospirillales bacterium
CGGCATCAACGTCATCTTCTACTACAGCAGCGTGCTGTGGCGGATCGTCGGCTTCACCGAGCAGAACGCCTTGCTGATCACGATGATCACCGGCCTGACCAACATCATCACAACCCTGGTCGCCATCGCCTTTATCGACAAATTCGGGCGCAAGCCGCTGCTGCTGGTCGGCTCGATCGGCATGGTCGCAACCCTGGGAACCATGGCATGGATCTTCGGGACCGCGTCGGTCAATGCGGAAGGCTTCCCGGAGTTGGCCTCGACGCCCGGCACGATCGCCCTGGTCGCTGCCAACCTCTACGTATTCTGCTTCGGCTTCTCGTGGGGTCCGGTGACCTGGGTCCTGCTGGGCGAAATGTTCAACAACAGGATCCGCGGCTCCGCGCTGGCGCTCGGCGCCGGCGTGCAATGGATCGCGAATTTCGCGGTCTCGACGACCTTCCCGCCGATTGCCTTTAATCTGGGCGTGGGCGCCGCTTACGGCGTTTATACGGTCTTTGCCGCGCTTTCCTTCGTCTTCGTCGCAATGTTCATCAGCGAAACAAAGGGCAAGGAGCTGGAGGATATGGTCTAGCTCGCGGCTCCGCGTCCCGCACCCGATGCGAGCCTCCGGCCTCCGGCCGCCTCTTTCGAGGCGGCCGGTTTGTTTCCCGACCGGGGGTCCGCCGCCGGCGCGTCCTCAGGCGGCTTCGGCCAGCGTGTCGAGCACATACTGGAGAATGCCGCCGGTGCGATAATATTCGACCTCCTCGACGGTATCGATCCGGCACAGCACCGTGACCTCGTCGCTCGACCCGTCGCTTCGATGGATGCGCAGGGTAAGGTCGGCGCCCGGCTTCATCTCGCCGTCGAGCCCTGTGATGTCGAAGGTCTCGCTGCCATCGAGAGAGAGGCTCTTGCGCGTCGCCCCGTCCTTGAACTGCAGCGGCAGCACGCCCATCCCGACGAGGTTCGAGCGGTGGATCCGCTCGTAGCTCTCGGCCACGACCGCCTTCACGCCAAGCAGGCGCGCACCCTTCGCGGCCCAGTCGCGCGATGAGCCTGTGCCGTACTCCTTGCCGGCCACGACGATGAGCGAGACGCCGTCGTCGGCGTATTTCATCGCAGCGTCGTAGATCGACATCAGCTCCCCGTCCGGCATGTGCCTGGTGACGCCGCCCTCGGTTCCCGGCGCCATCTCATTGCGGATGCGGATGTTGGCGAAGGTGCCGCGCATCATCACCTCGTGATTGCCGCGGCGCGAGCCATAGGAATTGAACTCGTGCGGCTTGACCCCGTGGGCGATGAGATAGGCGCCCGCCGGGCTGTCCTTCTTGATCGACCCCGCGGGCGAGATGTGGTCGGTGGTCACCGAGTCGCCGAGTATCGCCAGCGGCCGGGCGTCCATGATGTCGCTGAAACCCGTGGTCCCGCCTGGATCGAAGAACGTCGGGTGGCGGACGTAGGTCGACTGGTCCTGCCAGGCATAGGTTTCGCTGTGCGGGGTCTGCATGCTGCGCCAGATGTCGTCTCCGTAGAAGACGTTGGCGTAGCGCTCGCGAAACATCTCCGGCGTCAGCACCTCGTCGATGGTCGACTGGATCTCCTTGTTGGACGGCCAGATGTCGCGCAGGAAAACCGGCTGCCCTTCCTCGCCTGTGCCCAGAGGTTCGTTCAGCAGGTCGACGCGCATGGTTCCGGCCAACGCGTAGGCGAGGACCAGCGGCGGCGAGGCGAGATAGTTCGCTTTGGTCTGCGGGTGGATGCGGCCCTCGAAGTTGCGGTTGCCCGACAGCACGGCAGCGACGGTGAGGTTGCTCTGGTCGATGGCGTTGGCGATGGGGTCGGGAAGCGGCCCCGAGTTGCCGATGCAGGTGGTGCAACCGTAGCCGACGAGGTTGAAGCCCAGGGCGTCGAGGTCGGCCTGCAGACCGGAGGCGTTGAGATAGTCGCTGACCACCTGGGAGCCGGGGGCGAACGAGGTCTTGACCCACGGCTGGACCGTCAGCCCGGCGCGCCGGGCGTTGCGGGCGAGCAGCCCGGCGGCGACCAGCACCGACGGGTTGGAGGTGTTGGTGCAGCTCGTAATCGCAGCGATCACGACGGCGCCGTCCTTGAGCTTGTAGTCCGCTCCCGCGACCGCGGCCTCGCGATCGATCGACGGAGAGATTCCGCCCCCCTCGCTGTTCATGTCGGACGCGCCGTCGGCCCGGTAGACGTCGCGATCGTCTGCAAGGTAGTCCTCGAACGCGACCTTCGCCTGGGAGAGCACAATGCGGTCCTGGGGCCGCTTCGGCCCGGCCAGCGCCGGCTCGACGTCGCCGAGATCAAGCTCCAGCGTGTCGGAGAACACCGGATCGGGCGTGCTGGCGTCGCGCCACATGCCCTGCGCTTTCGCGTAGGCCTCGACCAGCGCCACGCGCTCGGGGTCGCGTCCGGAAAAGGAGAGGTAATCGATCGTGGTCCGGCTTATCGGGAAGAAGCCGCAGGTCGCACCGTACTCGGGGGCCATATTGCCGATGGTCGCCTGGTCGGCCAAGGTCAGGTTGTCGAGGCCGGCGCCGTAGAACTCGACGAACTTGCCGACGACGCCCTTCTTTCGGAGCATCTGGGTAACCAGGAGCACGAGGTCGGTGGCGGTCGCGCCTTCCCTCATCTGCCCGGTCATCTTGAAGCCGATCACCTGCGGGATCACCATCGTGATCGGCTGGCCGAGCATCGCCGCTTCCGCCTCGATGCCGCCCACACCCCAGCCGAGCACGGACAGGCCGTTGACCATGGTCGTGTGGCTGTCCGTCCCGACCAGCGTGTCGGGATAGGCGACCTCGGCGCCGCGATCCTGCGCCGCCCAGACAACCTGACCAAGATACTCGAGATTGACCTGATGGCAGATCCCGGTGCCCGGAGGAACGACGCGGAAGTTGTCGAAGGCTTCCTGTCCCCAGCGAAGGAACTCGTAACGCTCCTGGTTCCGCTCGAACTCGTGACGAACGTTTTCGGCGAAGGCGTCGCTGTTGCCGTAGGCGTCGACCATCACCGAGTGGTCGATAACGAGGTCGACCGGGACCAGAGGATTGATCTTCTTCGCATCGGCGCCCCTGGCGACCATGGCGTCGCGCATTGCCGCTAGGTCGACCACTGCGGGAACGCCGGTGAAGTCCTGCATCAGCACCCGCGCCGGCCGGTAGGCGATCTCGCGCAGCGACGAGCGCTTTTCCAGCCATTGGACCATCGCCTTGAGGTCGTCGACGCTGACCGTCCGACCGTCCTCCCAACGCAAAAGGTTCTCAAACAGAACCTTCAGCGAGTACGGCAGTCGGGAGACATCGCCAAGCGCGGCCGACGCCGCCTCGAGGCTGTAGTAATCATAAGAGCGGCCGCCGACGGTCATCGTGCGGCGGGTCTTCAGGGTGTCCTGGCCGAACTCGAGCACGGTCTTGTCCTCCTCGCGGGTCCCGGTGCGCATCGTCCTAGAAGCACATATAGGAGCACCTGTCCAGCCTGCGGCCGTGCCGGCTCTCTGCGGCCAGAACGAACGCAACCCGGCCGGCGGCGCAGCGCACCGGCCGGGCGCCTTCCGGGTCCGTCCATATAATCCCGGTCGGTCCAAAGACTAAGGGAAGAGCGGACGCCTTGCGCCGGTGCCCGGCAGAGCCGCCGGTCTTTCGATCCCCTCCGCGGCGGCAGCGAACGTCCGCTTCAGGGCCGGCCGCGCTCCGCCGCATTGCGTTCCGCTTCCGGATCGATGCCGGGCTCGCGACCGCCGCTCAGGCAAGGAACGAGGGTGTCGCGCGCGGCAACCCGCCCGCCGGCGCCGTCGGCCACCTCAAGCCGGCCCGCATCCACCGGCGGGGGGCTGGAATCGAGCCGGCGGTACAGGCGCCGATCGGCCAGCGCCGACAAGGCCACGGTGACGACCCGGTTGGGATCGCTCTCCTGGATCAGCTTGACGTGCTTCGGCAGCCCAGGCAACTCGACCGTGTGCCAGACGACCCAGACCGTTTGCGCCGTCGCCAGCAGTTCGGTCACCTTGGCGAACCTTTCGCTGGCGCGGATGTCCCGCGCCCAGCGTCGCTCGCGGCGCCCGGTCGAGGCCGTCCCGCCCGACTGGGACGACGGATGAGAGCGCGCGGATTTGGGTTCGGGATCCAAGGTCACGATCTCCCTGGGCTGGAGGTAGCGCACCGGACCGGGGGCCCGGCGCTGAACCCTTTTTACCCCATATGAGGTGATCGCGACAGGGGGTAAGCGGAGCCACGCCGTCGATCGCCCGGCTCCGCTGTCCGCCGGCCCGCCCTGGGTGTCAGGGCGGGCGGAGGCTCTAGGTGATGAAGGGCACGATGATCAACGACACGATCGACAGCAGCTTGACAAGAATGTTCATCGCCGGCCCCGACGTATCCTTGAACGGGTCGCCGACCGTATCGCCGATGACCGCAGCCGCATGGGCGTCGCTCCCCTTTCGCTCCCCGGCGATTTCGCCGCGTTCGATGAACTTCTTGGCGTTGTCCCAGGCGCCGCCGGCGTTCGCCATGAACAGCGCCAGGACGACGCCGACGATCAGCGAGCCCATCAACATGCCGCCGAGCGCCTCCGGTCCGATAAAGAAGCCGACGATGACGGGCGCCGTCACCGCCATCAGACCGGGGGCGACCATCTCGCGCAGCGCGGCGTTCGTCGAGATGGCGACGCAGCGCGCGGTGTCGGGATCCGCCACGCCCTGAAGAAGGCCGGGAATCTCCCTGAACTGGCGGCGGATTTCGTTGACCATCTCGATCGCCGCCTTGCCCACCGAGTTCATCGTCATCGATGCCGCCAACACGACGACAATGGCCCCGAGGAACGCCCCGACGACCACGCGCGGGTCGGTGATCTCCATCGTCACCAGATCGCTCGAATGGAGCTGCACCGCCTGCTTGAAGGCCACGAACAGGGCGAGAGCGGTCAGCGCCGCCGAGCCGATCGCAAAGCCCTTCCCCGTCGCCGCCGTCGTGTTGCCGATCGAGTCGAGTTCGTCGGTCACGGCGCGAACGTTCTCGGGAAGACCCGCCATCTCGGCAATGCCGCCGGCGTTGTCCGAAATCGGGCCGCTCGCGTCGATGGTCATGGTCATGCCGGCCGTTGCCAGCATGCCGACGGCAGAGATGGCGATGCCGTAGAGCCCCGCCGACTGATAGGCAACCAGGGTCGCCGTTGCGATCAGCAGCAAAGGTATCGAGCACGACTGGAAGCCGACGGCGATCCCGGTGATTACGTTCGTCGCCGCTCCGGTTTTGGAAGCCGCGGCGACCTTCATGACCGGCTTCGACCCCGTGTAGTAGGAGGTCACCCGGCCGATCAGCACCCCGGCGATGTTGCCGGCGATGATGGCGAACAGAATGCCCCAGCCATAACCGAACACGGCGAGGACAAGGATGGTCAGGACAACGAAGATGGCCGCCGTGCTCATGTCGGCGGAGGACAGAGCCTTTTCGGGCCCGAGTTTATGGAAAAAGCGCAGGCCGAAAATGCCGCACATGGAAGCGATCAGTCCGGCGACCGACAACAGAAGCGGCAACGCCATGAGCATGATCTGGGCAACGAGAACGCCGCCAGCGGCTGTTACGGGTATGTCGAACCACGACGCCATCTCCATCAGGCGGGACGGCAGCTCGCCGCCGTACATGGCGATGAGGTCATCGGCCGACATCGTCGCCGCGATTGTCATGGTCGCGACCATGCCCCCGACGTAGGACTCGAAAATATCTGCACCCATGCCGGCGACGTCGCCGACATTGTCGCCGACATTGTCGGCGATGACCCCAGGATTGCGGGGATCGTCCTCTGGAATGCCGGCTTCCACCTTGCCGACCAGGTCCGCTCCGACGTCGGCCGCCTTGGTGAAAATGCCGCCGCCGACGCGGGCGAAGAATGCGATCGACGAGGCCCCCATCGAAAAGCCCCAGATGATCTGAACGTCTTCCGGACGGCCGACGAGGAAGAACAGAAGCCCGAGCCCAAGCAGTCCGAAGGCGGCGACGGCCAGCCCCATGACTGCGCCGCCGCCGAAAGCGACGTTCAGCGCTCCGGCGATGTTGCTGTTCAGCGCGGCGGCGGTCGTGCGGACATTGGCCTTGGTCGCGGCCTTCATCCCGACGAAGCCGGCCATGGCGGAGGAAACGGCGCCGAAGACGAACGCACCGCTCATTCGCATGTCGTACTGGAACGAAAGCAGCACACCGACCAGCATGACGAACAGCGCGATGCGAATGTACTGCTCGCGCAAATACGTCATCGCGCCGAGGTGGATCGCCTCGCCGATATCCTTCATCCGGTCGTTGCCGACCCCTTTGCGCGCGACCTGGATATACAAGCCCGTCGCCGCTAGCAAACCGATGCCGGCGGCGACCATAGATACCATGCCGGCGTTCAGGCCCTCGTTCATGCGCTATCCCTCCGAAAGATCCCAACGGGCGATCCCCGCCGCCGCTGGCGGCTCCCGCGGTACGAAGGGATCGTCAGCAGAACCATCGATTCAATTCGCGTGCCATTCGTGGTCGTTCCCGTCGCCAATCGGACTGTCGTCAGTGTCGAAGGTGCAACAGCCTGGCACGCTTTTACCCGCCAAGCCGCCCCAGGTCCAGGGGCGCCATAATGCGTCGCAATAGCGCCAGACGCCCGTTCCGGGCCGTCGTGCGCCGAATCGGCGAGGCACGGACTAGCAAGGACCCGAAATTGGCATATACAATGCAAGCATGATCGAGATCGCCGGGTGCGGGGGCATGTCGTGGCGGCATCGCTCGCAGCCGGATCGCGATCGCTACTGATGCGGTCTTCGGCGTGTCGACGCCGTTGAGGCGGCCAAACGACGAACTTGGAGACAGCCCGATGTTTTGCCAGCACTACATGGTGCGCTCTACGCCCACGGTTCTCGACACGGCGACGCTCGCCGAAGCGATGGCCATCATGATCAAACACCATCGCCAGCAATTGCTCATCGTGAACGCCGAGCGGGAGTATGTGGGCGAGATCACCACGTTCACGCTGGCGAAGTTGCTGCTGCCCAAGGACGCGGACAGCGAGCCGTCGGTCGAAGACGCGGAAATCGAGACCGTGGTCGACGTCGACGACCGGATCGCGCCGCATCTCGGCCGCCGGGTCGGGGAGTTCGCGGAACACGATCTGCCGATCATGAATCCCAAGACGCCGCTGGTGAAAGCGATCAAGCTTCTGGCCGGCGGCAAACTTCGTCTGCCGGTCGTGGACCCGGAAACCAACAAGTTCGTCGGCGCGATTTCGTCGCTTTCGGTGTTGCGCCGCTATCAGTTCTGAAGGTCATCACCGCCTCCAACCCCGCTTTCCGTGCTCGGCGGCGCGACTGGCGGCGCCTCCCGGATGTAGCGCTGGGGTTGAGGCTGTGGTATAGGCGCGCCGGACGCGGGCGTGGGTGACGTGGTCAGTCGAGATGAGATGGAGAGCCGTCATATGAAGGTAATGTTGCTGTTAACCGGGGGTGGCCCAGTTGTAATTCTGACTTCGGCGGAATCGCCGACAGCGCCGGTGCTGCTGAAGGAGTTGGCGTCGAAAGGGATAGAGAAGTTTATTGCCTACGAAATCCCGGTCGAGCTTGCCAGGGAACGTTACGGAACGCACTTCGCCGTCGTCGCGCGCGACGTGCACGAGACCGATCAGTTGCGCATTCTCGATTTCAACGGACAGCGCGCGTTTTCGCTCTTCCACTTCGACGACCTCGGACCGCCGACCCGCTACGAGGCATAGCTCGGGCGTCTCGAGGGCCTGCCGCGCTCGCCCGAGCGCCGGCGGGCGCTCGAGCGATCCGGTCTGTTTCGCGCCAGTGTCGATCGGCGCGCCAATTCCATTGCATTTGCCTTTTTTGTCTTAGCCGGCGGGCGGTCGCAAGTCGTCCACCAGGTCCAGGCTCCCGATTCGCGCCACCCGGGTGACGGGCCGCGATACCCGATCATGCGGCCGGTCGCTCCCGACCCGACGTTGCTGGCGAGGACGGGCGGCAGCAGGCGGGGTTGTCCCGCTGCAGCGACGCATACTGTGACAGGCTACGCCGCCCGTTTCCCAAAGACGCCTATCCGTTCTTGCGAGCGCGGACGACGCGACACACCAGCCAAAGACCGAGCAGGTTGAGCAAAGGCGCAGCCGCCGCGAGCCACGGCCACAGCGGGTCCGGAAAAGCGTCGACGAGAAGGTTCCAGGGAAACCCGAGCGGCACGAGGAAAACGCCGGCCAGGGGGTCGGTCTCGATGCCGAACGGGCCGAACGTTCCCAGCAGCGCGATGATCAGAGCCAGCAGGTACAGCATAACGAACGCTGTCAGCGCGATCCGGCACATTCGGCGCACCCCATCCCTGCGAGCCCGTCGCAGGCGCTTTCAAGACCGTTCCAAGGAACCCATGCCGGTACGCAAACGAGCGACGGTCACTGCCGCTCCCGAGGGCTCTCGCCGGGGGTTGAACCCGCCGAAGGCGCCGGCGAGCCGCCACAGCCGCCGCTCTCCTCCGGCATCCGCGTGCCCGGCCCATCGCCGACGGCGTCCGGGGCCGCAGAGGCGCTGTCCTCGGCCAGGTACCGGCCGGCCACCCAGCCATCGACGCCCCGGTATCGAACTTTGCACCACCGCTGGCGGCCCGCCCGCTCCCGCTCGGCCTTGCTCATGCTCTGCCACTGTTCAAACGTCGGCTCGCCCTGGCAGCCGAGGTTGCGGATGCCGCGACCGTCGGGCGGGATTTCGCCAACCTTCGCGGCGGCGGCCGAGGGTTCGGCACGAATGTTGAGGACGTCGCCGGCGGCGACCCCTCGGACGGCGTAGCAATCGGGGCCATCGGCTTCCGCGCAGGCCAGACCGGGGCCGGCCATCGCCGCCAGCATCGCGGCGGCAACCAGTCTCCACGGCTGCGCCCTCACGCAAGGGCCTGCCCGAAAAGGCTGCAGATGACGTGAAAAGGCCATTGCCCTTGCCCCTGAACTGCGGCGGCCTCATCAGCCGCCGACGATGACGGCGTCCGGGATCGTGTAGAACTGGAAGTCGTTGACGCCGACCGACCACTCGTCGCCCGCCTTCGTGGCGGTCACCTTCTGGGTGGGATCGCGGCTCGTCACCGCGTTCCCGCGGAAGCTCAGCACGGTCTCGACCTTGTCCTTTTGCAAGGTCACGTCATACCCCGCCGGAGCGAGATAGACGTCGGCGTTGCCCGTGTTGCCGCGGATGACGCCGAAGGAGCACTGCGCCGAGCCCTTGGGGTCGGGCCCGACCGAGCACGGAACCGTGCCCGTCGCGTGGTAGGGCGTCCCCGCAACCTTGGCGTCGCCGGAGGGCGCCTGGCCGACGGAAGATCCGGCGATGGACACCTTGAGGGTGTACTTCGCTTGCTCGTTGCGGCGGGCGGCACTTCGCATCATGTAGACGCGCACCCGGTAATCCCCATCGGCGGGGAGCGCTCCCTTCCATTCGTTGCCGGAGGTGGATCCTGTAAACAGCGCCGCCTCGGAACCCGGCGGCAGCACGTTGAAGTACGTGCTCGTGCTGGCGGTCTTCAGGGTGACGGCCATGGTCTGACCGGCTTTCGCGCCCAGCACGTAATCGACCGTCTCGTAGCCCTTGATCGAACCGTCAACCACGGCCGACGAGGCGCCCGGCTTGAAGCTCAGGCGCTCCTGTCGGACCTCCTGCGCGACAGATGAATCGAGCTGCGCAGCGAATGCCAATGCGACGAGGAGCAGCAACGTTTTTGCCCGGTTCACGAACCCATCCTCCCTGACAAACGGTCTTGCAGACTGTACTTTACCCATGGTGCTGAAAAACGCCACGGCGCAGCGCGCTCCTGCTGCGCAGGATACGGCGGGTAATCCGTCGACGCGCGTCCGGCTCGCAGGCAGCACGGCTTCGGATGGGAGACGAGCACGCCGCCGCCCGCATCAGGCCACCGCGGGCGCCGAACTCCAGACTGGACAAACTTGCAGGGTGGTAGCGGAGGAGGGACTCGAACCCCCGACACGCGGATTATGATTCCGCTGCTCTAACCAGCTGAGCTACTCCGCCCCGGACAGTCGGCCGGCACCCGCTCCGGGCGGGGCGCCACGACCGGGAAATATCGCCAGTGCGCCATGGAAGTCAAGGTCGCGACCTCGGCGCGACCTCGGGCGCATTGCGGCGGGTGCGCACGGGCGTCCCCGATTTGCGACAATGACTCTCGGGCGCCGCCGCGGATTGATCCCGCGCGCCCAGCGCCCCATGATCGCGCGACAGGAGGATGTTGCGATGAACGAAGCCGGAGCCGAACGCGTCGAACGCGTCGACCCTGCCGATCCTGCCGATCCCGCCGATCCGTACCTCCGCGGGGCGCAGACATTTCCCGTGCTGTCGCGGGAGATGGTCGCACGCATGGCCGCTTTCGGAGCGGAGGAAGCGGTCGCAGACGGCGACTACCTCTTTCGCCGCGGCGGCCGGTCGGTCGACTTCTTCGTCGTGCTCGAGGGCGCGATCGACATCCTGGTCGAGGACTGCGGGGTGGAACACCGGGTCCATCGCCACGTCGCGCGCCAGTTCACCGGAGAGCTCGACCTGTTCAACGACCGCAAGATTCTGGTCAGCGGCCGCGCCGACGGGCCGACCCGGGTGCTCCGCGTCCTGCGTCCGTCGTTTCGGGCGATGATCGCCGCCGAACCCGACATCGGCGAGTTGATCATGCGCGCCTTTATCCTGCGCCGCGTCGGCCTGCTGCAGCACGAACAGGGCGGGGTAACGCTGGCGGGCCCGGGCCGCAGCGCCGATACCGTGCGGCTCAACGCCTTTCTGACGCGCAACGGCTACCCGCACCGCCTCCTCGACACCGACAGCGACACGGATGCAGCCGGCTTTCTCGACTGCTTCCACCTGAGTGCGGAGGACCTGCCGGTCGTCATCGCCGACGGCGCCCCCCTGAAGAACCCCGGCAACGCCGAGCTTGCCGAGGCGCTGGGGCTCACGATCGCCATCGACCCGGAGCACAGGTTCGACGTCGCGGTTGTCGGCGCCGGACCCGCCGGCCTCGCGGCCGCCGTTTACGCCGCATCGGAGGGACTGGACACCATCGTCCTGGAAGCCGTCGCCCCCGGCGGGCAGGCGGGCACCAGCAGCAAGATCGAGAACTACCTCGGCTTCCCGACCGGGATCTCGGGACAGGCGCTGGCGGGCCGCGCCCAGATCCAGGCGCAGAAGTTCGGCGCGAAGCTGGCTGTTTCGCGCGCGGTCGTTTCGCTCGAGTGCGCGGACGGGACCTTCGCCCTCGGCCTCGACGACGGCACCAGGATCAGGGCGCGCTCGGTCATCGCCGCGAGCGGCGCCCGCTATCGGCGCATCGAAGCAGACGGGCTTGAACGGTTCGAGGGCTCGGGCGTGCATTACGCCGCGACCGCGATGGAAGCGAAGATGTGCGCCGGGGTGCCGGTTGTTGTCGTGGGCGGCGGCAATTCGGCGGGACAGGCGGCGATGTTCCTCTCGCGCCATGCCGCGCACGTTCACATGCTCGTTCGCGGCCAGGGGCTCGCCGCAACGATGTCGCACTATCTGATCGAGCGGATCGACGCATCCGACGCAATCACCTTGCATCCTTTCAGCGAGGTCAGCGCGCTCGGCGGCGACCGAAGCCTCGAATGGGTCGAATGGCGCGAACGCGGCCGCGATC
>JAEULH010000009.1 GCA_016793925.1 Rhodospirillales bacterium
TCGCCGCAACGATGTCGCACTATCTGATCGAGCGGATCGACGCATCCGACGCAATCACCTTGCATCCTTTCAGCGAGGTCAGCGCGCTCGGCGGCGACCGAAGCCTCGAATGGGTCGAATGGCGCGAACGCGGCCGCGATCGGCCTGTCCGCCAGCCGGCCCAGTCCCTCTTCGTCATGATCGGGGCGGAGCCGAACTCGGGCTGGCTGGACGGCTGCGCCGAGCTCGACAGCAAGGGGTTCGTCGTGACCGGAAGCGATGGCAGCTCGCCGTTCTTGGCCAGCCGCCCCGGCCTGTTCGCCGTCGGCGACGTGCGTGCGCAGTCCGTCAAGAGGGTAGCGTCGGGCGTCGGCGAGGGATCGGTCGTGATCCAGTTCGTCCATCGCTGGCTGGAGGCGAACGGCCGCGCGGTTTAAGGCAATGACACGGCCTCGCAGGCCGTGGCCAGGTCCCTGCGCCATCGTCCGCTGATCGAGCGAGCCGGTCGAGGCGCGAGGCGTACGCGCGTCGCGCAAGCGACAGCATCGGCGGACGGGCACCGCGATGGTCGGACAATGCCCGCAAGGATGGCTGCGTCTAGAACTTGTACTTGAGGACGACGCCGCCGAAAAACTGGGTCGTCGAAGGCTCGTCGTTGATTGTCGACGAATCGCCCGGCCTGCCGATCATCCGCGAAACGCCGGCGCCGGTGCCGAGCCGCCAGTTCTCGCTCACGTCGTAGTTCAGGCCGAGGTTGACGCCAACATCCTGGAAGGCGCTGTCGCCGTTCATCCAGGCACTTGCGCCGGGCGGCTGCCGATCAAGCTGGAGCGCGTTGCCGGACGGGTTCGGCGACGTGATTGTCGAGTAGACGCGCGCGTTAAACTGCCAGCGATCGGAAAACGGCCGCGAGTAGCTCGCCCCGGGCTGGAGGAGCCATCCCTCGCCGGCGGAGCCTTCGCCGGGCGCTATGCGGATATTGATGCCGGCGCTGCTGCGGGGATCGTCCGGATCGCTGAAGCCGTACTCCAGGATGCCGCCGTAGTCCCAGGCCTTGCTCAGGTCATCGATGCCGCTGAGCTTGGTCGGGTCGAGATCGCCGTCGCGGTACGGGCGATAGCCGAGCGATGCGTACGGTCGGCGCGCCGTTCCGCCGCTGAAATCCCGGTACTGGTAAGTGCGGACGCTCAGCCGCTGATCACCCGACAAATCGAGCGAGCCGACGGGATCCTCGCTGACCCGGGCGGCTGCACCGTTCATCAGCAGGTAGGCGTCCGAGCCGGCATCTTCAGAGGCGCTCTGCGCGTGGGCCTGCCCCGCCGCCGCGATCAGCAAGGATGCCAAAATGCCTGTGATTGCTCCCGCAAGGGAACCCGCTCTCATTTTTGTCCGCCTTGAGGCGCCGTAATTTTTTCTGTGCCAAGCCGCTCTGAACACGATCATCAAGAATAGCGCATATGCCGCGAAATTGAAGCGGCTTGCGCTACAGCGTGTCCACGTCGCTGCCGCACTGGCGCTTTTCAATCACACTTTCGAGCCGTAAAAGAGGGGCACGCGACCAACCTCACGCTAGATGCATTCGTACGTCGCATAGCGAATATCGAGCGGGACGTCCTGGTATGCGTCCGTCAGGACAGCGGCGCGGTTTCCACGGGAGCAGAGGGCGGCGGCAATCTCGTTTGCCGTTTCGTCGCTGTTCAGCACCGGGATATGTCGGATGTAAAAGCTGGTCTCGGTGTAGTCGACGACGCGCGGTCCCTTGTAGACCTCCGTGCACCCGGCCAATGCCGCAACGGTAATCGCCGTGAGCGCGACAAGTCGCGCCGTGCGCCGCGTCAGGATATCGCCCATAGCTTCCGCTCCCTGCAACCGAACCGCCGGCCGCTGTCGCTCGATGTCGCGCCGGTTTCCCACCGGCGAGGGTAGAGCAGAAATGGCCGCAGGACGACGACTTCACGCACTCGGCGTCGCCGACCGCAGTCGCTGGATCAACTCGCTCAACTCCTTGATGACGTCCGCCGATACCTGCGGTGCGGCGAGGAAGTCCTCCAGAACCCCGACGGCCTTGCCGATCTCGCCTCGGCGGGCATGGATCAACGCCAACTCCCGCCGCAGGTCGGCGCGCGCGGGCGCGATGAGCGTCATCCTTTCGATAATCTCTCCGGCCCGCCCGAGATCGCCGGAGCGCAAGGCGCGGACGCGAATGTTGTTCTGCAGGCGGAGAAGAATATCGCGCGCGCCCACCGACTGGTGATGGGCCGGAACGATTTCGGCGTCCTGATGCACACGCTCCTTCAAACGGGCGCGGAGGTCGCGGGCGCTGAGAACGACCGCCTCGAACGGATCGAGGATCAACCGCTGTCCGCGCGCCTCAAGCCGGATGCAGAAATGGGCAGGAAAGGCGAGCCCCACCACCAGCCCGCCGTAGCCTACGACCGCGTGCATATAGAGGATCCCGAGCGACACCGGCAGGCCGCAGCGGCGATCGATGACCGTCATCAAGTCGGCGTTGCGCATGTCCTCGTAATTTTCGCTGTCGCCGCTATAGCCGTGGGTCGCGGTCATCACCTCGAGAAGGGCAGCCGCCTGCATATCGACGCTCGCGGATGCGGATGTCGCCGCCGCGGCCGACCTCTGCAGGTCGGCAAGGTGATCGAGATATCCCGCAAGCGACCGGTCGGGATGGTCGAGAGCGGAAAGAGCGAGGGCGCCCTCGGCCAGAGCGATGCCATCATCCGCCAGCGCGCCAGCCCGCTCGAGGTAGCTGCGCGGCGTCATCGCGCCGAGGTCGGGGCGGCGCTGCTCGTCGGCGCCGGCCGAACCCGTAGCGCCGGGCGCCGAGGCCGATCCGCTCATCGCTGCGCCCGGCCGGCGACCATCCGCATTCCGGCGCCGAGAGCGCCGGTGAACAGACGCCGTGGCCCCAGCAGCGGGCTGAGAGCAACAGGGCTCAGCGCACCGGTGACCACGACCGTCTGCCGACCGAGCGCCGCCAAGGCCTTGCGGGCGACGTCTTCGGGCTCGGAAGCGCACGGCATCTCGCCCCCGTAGCCGGCGCGACCGCCGAACGCTGTCCGCGTCGCGCCGGGACAGACGACGAGGACCGAAACCGGCTCACCGCGCAGTTCTTCGGCCAGCCCCTCGCCGTAATGCAGGCAGAACGCCTTCGTCGCGGCGTAGGTCGTGAAATACGGGACCGGAGCGAACGCCGCCGCGCTCGAGAGGATGATGACGCCGGCCGAGGATCCGTCGCATTTGGCCCGTTCGATCATGCCCGGCAGCAACGAGCGGGTCAGCGCCACCTTCGCAACGACGTTGACCATCGCCGCCGCGGTCTCGGCCTCAAGCGTATGATCGAGGACGGCGCCGATCTGACCGGTGCCGGCGTTGTTGATGAGGAGGTCGATCGCAAAGGCCTCGGCGCGCTCGACAAGAGCGGCGACCGCATCCGGCTGGCGCAGATCGGCGGGCGCTATTTCGATCTCGCGCCCCGGCTGCGCGAGCGTATCCCGGGCTTGCGCCAGTTGTTCTTCGCTGCGCGCCGACAGCAGCAAGTCGGTGGTCGGGGGCAGCGCCGCGGCGAAGGCGGCGCCGATTCCGCTCGTCGCGCCGGTGATCAGGGCCCGCCGGTAGTGGCGCTTCGCTGTCGCTCGACACTCCATTGCTTGCTGTTCCTTGATTCTGCGGACGCGCACAGCGCCGGCTTCGCTACTGCATCCGAGTTATGCGCCCGCAACGCCGGCGCAAGGTCAGTCAAAGCTTTGCCTTCGCCGGCCGCCCCTTTAGGCTTGGCTCCCGGAGCCTTGCCGCCAAAGGCTCTGCGACATGCACGCGGCCCGCGGCTGTGCCGCGGAAGCTGAACCAGGCGTGGAAGCGCGCCGACTGTATAGGGGATGCCTTATGAGCGATTACATGAACTTCGTTATGAGATGGCAGATTCAGTGGCTGATCGCGTCGATGACGATCTCCAAGCAACTGTTCGACCTCTTCCCGGGCGAGGCGCGCCGATCGGTTCAATCGATCTTCCCGGCCATGGACCTCAAGAAGGCCGGTTGCGTCGGTCCGGCCGACCTGAAGGCCTGAATCGCACAGACCGGCCAGGTCGTCGCCGGCGATGATCCGGACGCGAGCCTGAGGTGGACGCCCTTGGGCATTTCGTGGGCGGCCGGTCGATATCCGGGCGGAGCGGCCGCTTTGCGGACGTTTGCAACCCGGCAACGGGCGAAGTCCGCGCGCGTGTCCCGCTCGCCGATCGCGAGGACGTCGCCGCCGCCGTCGCCGTCGCTGCCGGCGCCTTGCCGGCGTGGGCGGCGACGCCGCCGGCCGCGCGGGCCCGCATCCTTTTTCGCTTCAAGAGCCTGATCGAGACCAATTTCGCCGCGCTGGCCGACACAATCGTCGGCGAGCACGGCAAGGTGCTGAGCGACGCCGAGGGGTCCCTGGCCCGGGGTCTGGAGGTGGTCGATTTCGCCTGCGGAATCCCGCACCTGCTCAAGGGCGAGTTCTCCGAGCATGTCGGAACCGGGATCGACTCCTGGTCAATGCGTCAGCCGGTCGGCGTCTGCGTCGGCATTACGCCCTTCAATTTCCCGGCGATGGTGCCGATGTGGATGTTTCCCATCGCTCTCGCCTGTGGCAACACGTTCATCCTGAAGCCGTCGGAAAAGGTGCCGTCGTGCTCGCTGCGGCTCGCCGCGCTGCTGGCCGAGGCGGGCCTGCCGGCAGGCGTGTTCAACGTCCTCCATGGCGACGGCGAGGCGGTCGATGCCCTTCTCGCCCATCCCGGGGTCGCCGCCGTCAGCTTCGTCGGCTCGGCGCCGGTTGCACATCACGTCTATGCCACGGCCGCGGCGAACGGCAAGCGGGTCCAGGCGCTGTCCGGGGCGAAAAATCACATGGTCGTGATGCCGGACGCCGACCTCGGCAATGCCGTCGATGCCCTGGTTGGCGCGGCCTACGGCTCGGCCGGCGAGCGGTGCATGGCCATTTCCGTCGCCGTTGCCGTCGGCCAGGTCGCTGAGCCCCTGGTCGAAGCGCTCGCGCGACGGATCGCGACGCTGAAGCTGGGCCCGGGCAACGACCCCGCCGCGGAAATGGGACCGCTGATCAGCGCCGCCCACCGTGCCAAGGTCGAAGACTACATCGCCGTCGGCGTGCGCGAAGGCGCGAGCCTCGTCGTTGACGGCCGCGCGGTGCGCCTCCAGGGATACGAGCGCGGGTACTTTCTCGGCCCGAGCCTCTTCGACCACGTGCGCCCGGGGATGCGCATCTACGAAGAGGAGATCTTCGGACCCGTCCTCTGCGT
>JAEULH010000028.1 GCA_016793925.1 Rhodospirillales bacterium
GGGCCATGGTCAAGGCGAAGATCCAGATCAGGGCGATCACCAGCCGACGGGTTACCCGCGCCGTCTCCGCCTCCAGCCAGTGGACCCGCAGCCAGCCGTCCTCGACGCTGCGGAAGAAGCGGTCGACCATCCGGGTGAACAGCCGGGTGAACAGAAAGATGACAAGGACTGTAAACAACCCCGGCAAGGCCCCGACCGCACCAACGATGAGGCTGCGAAACAGGGCAATGAACCAGCCGCCGAGGCCCTCACCCCAGGGCTGGGTGTAGGGAAACTGAAGCAGCACGAAGGTCAGCCAAGCGTAGCTGGCGAACAAGCCGACACCGACCGCAAGGGCCTTGACGGCGCCGACTTCAATGGCCCGCAGGTAGGGGCGCAAATCCACGCCGCGGACGCGAACGCCCGCGGCGGGCATGATGATCGTCGACTTCTTCAGCGCCCAACGACGGAGCCAGGCCAGCGCCCATAGGGCCGCCGCGAACAGGGCGGTGGCCGCAACGCTGAGCACAGCCGCCTTCAGCATCAACGACAGCCTTTGTTGAGCAAGGCGAGCCCGGAAAGCGGCGGCGAGGTTGTCGGCGACGGCCCGGGCCGTCTGCGGCAGTGTCAGGCCGGCGTCCGCATCGACATCTTCGGGCAGGAGCGCAAACAGGGTCTGCCCGTCCAGCGTGATCCACTCGCCGCTGAGGTTGCCCAAGGTGCTGGGGACCGGCCGAACGTCCCCGGCAAGTGCAGCGACGGGCAGGTCGGCAATCCGCTCCTGGATGCGCTCCACCCGCATGGCCGGCGTTACCCGGTCGATTCGTGCGCGAAACGTCACGACATACCGGTTCCACACGATCAGCTTTGCCGGGTCGCCGACGTCCACCGCGGGTCCGGCGGGCCCTGGCCGCTGGCCCTCGGCAGCGCCGGCTGGCGCGGCCCTGGATGGCGCGGCAAGCGCGAACGCGGCGACAAGGAGCACCGACGCCGCCAGTCGGACAATGAATACAACGTGGACGCGGAAGCGCTCGGCCCAGGTTCGCATCCCGCACCATCAGGCCGACGGGTGGGCGTCGATCCTGTTGGCCGGTCGATCTCCCCCCAGCCCCGCCGCCCCGACGAAAGCGCCGGCGCCGGTGCCCCACTTCGAGAACACCGCGATCGCCTTGGTGAACGGGATGTCGACCGGATAAACCCGCTCGCGTTCGACGATCATGACGCTGCCGGCCATGGGCGTCGGCGCCGACGGGATCAGCACGGTGAATCGGTCGTCTCCGACCGCCTCGACGATGAAGGCGGGAACCAGACCGTCGTCCAGAGCGACCAGCGCCGGCGCCAGGATCTGCTCGTCGCCGCGACCGGACAGCCGCTTGGCGAGGCCGCGCAGGAAGGTGTAGCCCGGCAGCTTTTCAAGGAGTGCATGCTCGAACGCGGTCTTGGCGCGCAGTCCCGGCCCGGTACGCACGATGAGACCGACGATGAAGCAGACGATCACGAGCAGGAGCGCGGCGATGACTTGGCGCCACTCAACATCGGCTGGTATCTGCGCGGTGACCGGGCCGAGCAGAGCCAGCAGTCCCGTTACCGTCTTGGCCAGAAGCAGGATCGCGAGATAGATCGGCAGGATGACGAGAATGCCGCCGATCAGCGTCGTCTTCGTGAACTGCGCAAGCGCCCTCATGTCTTTATCGCCTCTTCGGCCAATATTTTGCCTCGACCAACAGATGCCTTTCGCGCACCTCGGCGTCGGTCTCACATCCGAGGACGTCGCCTGCAAAGAAGCGAGGGCAGCTCACGCCCTGCCCTCGCCGGAGTCGCGGGTGGATGCGAACCCGCTGATTTCTGGCGCTTGCCGCCTGTCAGTCAACCCCGTCAGTCAATGATGTCGACGACGGCGCCCACGCCGGCGCCCATGGCCGCCCCCTTTCCCATGTCGCCGCCCGTCGCAGCGCTGATGCCCGCGCCGATAGCCGCACCTTTTCCCGTAGATCCGCAGGCGGCGAGCGCTGAGAGAAGCAGAACAATAACAACTGCTTTGGTCTTGGTGAACATTCCCCTAGTCCTCCACCCTTGAGCTCAACTCTGAGAAAAAAGCAAACCTTTCGGACTTACTTCTTCCCGCTCACCTCGACAAACTGCTTCCAAATCAATCCGAGCACAGGCGTCCCACGCTTGTCGTGGTGGGTCTCGTACCAGGACGTGATTTTCTTCTCCACCGACTGGATCGAGTTCGCATCCATGGCGGCAAGAATGCGGTTGATTGGTGCATCGTCGACGGCTTCGCCGCGTTTGCGCTTCAGGGCCTGATGAACCTGGACAATATTGGCGACGCCAATGAGATAGGCTTGCCGCTCGTTGACCGACGAGTTCAGCCAGAGGTTTCCATCGACCTGCCGGATTTCCGCCGAAGCGGGCAATGCCAGTAGACCTTGGAACAAAAGACACAGAACCATAATTGTCGTGCGTTTATAGATCATCTGCCTCCTCCCGTTTTCCATAGCGTCTGAACTCGCGATTCAGCGAGCGGCCGGCTTTTTGGTGACAAGACGATCGTACGCCGGTGCTCACTGGCGTTCAACTTCGAGAATGCTCAGCGCTTCGCTGCCGGCGCCGCGCACCGGACCCGTTGCCGCTCGCAGCCGCCGACGGCACGGCCACCTCGGCTTGGCGCAGCGCCGAAGACTCGCTTCCCGACCACTTCCCGACCGGGGCGCGTTGACTTTTGTCCGTCTTGTGACTATTGGGAGAACGCTCCGTAGGGGAGTAGTCGCTTCGTTCGAAGAAGGCCTGTGTCAACAGACTTGGCGTGAGCCATGGCACAGGCAGCCTTAGCAGGCTTGGCGAGACCTATGGCGAGCAACGACCAATCTCGGGGGAACCGGCTGGTCGTGCCGCCATCGTGTCGTGCCGGTCCCCTTGGAAAGCCTCCATGCAACAACTGATGATGATATTCGCGACCGTGTTCCTGGCCGAACTCGGCGACAAGACCCAGCTTGCCACCTTGCTCTTCGCCACCGACAAGCAACAAAGCCCGATATCCATCTTTGTGGCCGCCGCGCTGGCGTTGGTCCTATCGACTGCCATCGCCGTGGTCCTGGGCACGATGGCGGAGCGCTACCTGACCATCATCCCGCTCAGACTGATCGCCGGTGTCGGCTTTGTTGCGATCGGTGTCTGGACGATCTGGAGCCATTACAACGGCTCCTGAATGTCGCGGAGCGTTTCACCAGCCGTCCGGGCCAATCTCCGACAACCAGTCTCCGACGAAACGGGGAGGATCGGCTGATCGCCCAGCCGCCTCCTCGACGGTGATCGGTGGTCGTTCTCTTTTCCGCGCCGCAAGGATCGCAGCACCTGCTGTCCCCACCAACCCGCCGAACGGAGCGGGCGGAGCACCTCCCTGCCCGTCCAGCCAGACTAAGGATTTACCCCAAAACGCCCAGCACCAGCACGTTTCCGGGGGGTTCTCCTGTCAGCGGAGCCCCCTCCCAGGACACCGGGAGTTCCCGTCCAGGGCGGAAACGGGCGGCGAAATCGGCATTAAGGCATTGAATATCGTGGTGAACCGGGAGGCGTGGACGCGTGCGGACGCGGCCGGAAATGGCCGCTGAGCGCTTCGGCCTCGACCTGCCGGCGTCGCTCCGTCAGGCTGGTCAACCTGCCGGCCAAGAAACGCCCAAGAGTTACCGACCTGCCCCGTCGCCATCTTTACTAACCAGTCGGTTTGTGCATTATGCGATCGCCGTTGGCAACGGGCGTTTCCGAGCGCTTACGGTCCTCATGCTGGGTATTGCACGACAGGGCCGGAGTAGCGCCCCAGGGGAGGCTTGTTGCGGAAATGCCTGTACCGGTACCTGCCGAGTACGTCGACATCGTCGACGCTTATCGTTTTCTCGACGCTGTTACCGCAAACGCGGATCTCAAGGCCGCATGGCAGAAGTTGCTTGAGGATCTCGGATCGCAATCGATCGATGCGAAAAAGAAAATCGCGCTAATCAACAATTTTCTCGCTCAGCGAAAATACAGGACAACGGCAGATGTTGTCCTCGACTTCGTCAAGTCCGACTGGTGGCAGAGCTATCGCAAATCGCTGACGGCGACGCCAACCTCCGACCGCCTTGTCCAGGATCTGCTGACCCGGCCGGCGCTGCTTGCCGAGTACAATCGGATGATGCAGTCGGCGCTCGGCGCCGACGCCGATCCCGCGGCAGCCTCCACGTTCGACGGCAAAATCAACGCCTGGATGGCGAAGAAGGGCTACGACTGCACGACGGAGCAGGTCAAGGCGTCCTGGGACAAGATGCGCGACCAGAACGTCAACTTCTGGACCGGCCGCTACGGCGATACGGTACAGCAGAAGCAGGACGCCGACGGCAAGCCGGTCGGGACCGCGGAACCGGGCCCGGTGATGACCCTGCAGGGCGACGGCAGCGTCGTCTTCGATGGCGATGTTATCGCCGGCAGCCGCTACGCCGCCGGGCAGCTTTCGTGGGACATTCTCGCCACCGGGCAGGATTTTCCGAATTCCTGCGCCGCCCAGCTCACCTTCAGCCACATCGACTCGCTGATCGACGCCGACGACTACGTTGGCAACGAGTTCAGTGGCCGGATCGTCCGGCGCGCCGATTCGGTGCAGGAGGTCTATTCCTATTCCGGACGCATCGGCGAGCGGAAGTCGGTTCCGGATGCGCCGGCGGCCGCGCCTGAAGGCTTCTGGGAGATCTTCAACAAGGCGCTGTCGATTGGCTTCGGCGCATCGCTGATCTGCGGCGCCGCGCTGTTCATCTACAAGCGCCTGGCCGCCCGTCGCGCCGCCGGCACCGCCAAGCCGACGGACGGGCAAGCGGTCGCCACCACGGTCGCGACCATGAAAGACGGCCTCGATCGCCGCGGCAAGTCCGACCTGCCGCTGCTGCTCGACGACGAGGCCTATGCCGCGCCGGCCAGGGCGAACGAAGCCGGCTTTGCTCCTTCCCGAAACTCGACGGTCGATATGGTCGACGCCACCATTGCGACGCTGAAGGAAGCCGAAGCGATGGGCAACCGCTCGGTCGACCCGGCCGTCTTCGAGCGGATCGAGACGGCGCGCCGGGAGGCGATCGAGCGGGTGGAGAAGAGCGAGACAAACCGCCGCGAGCACGACTTCGGCGACGAGCATACCGACGGAGCTTTCCACGACCTGGTGCACGGGGAATAGGGCCGTCCGCTGCCGTTTCCGGGTGGAGAAGATCGAATGACCCAGAGCTTTTTCGATACGACAATGTCGATGGCGGGCTGCGCTGCGTTTGCCCTCGGCCCGGTGGCGGGCCCCATCACCGCAACGGTGCTCATCGGCGCCGGCAGCCTGTTCGACGCGTTTGGGCAAAAAGATGGGCCGAGCGGCTTCCCGGAGATCGAAGCGATACAGGCCTGCTTCGAGGAACTGAAGCAGCGCCAATTCTACGCGAAAATCGACGACTCGCTGGCCGTGTTCAACGCCAAGTACAAATGGTTCCGCTCCGCCTATGTCAGCGCCTGGGGACTGGGAAGCGGCAAGGCGGGCTGGCCGGATATCAAGGACGCCTTCGAGAGCAGCCTCAACATGGCGCTGTCCGCCAACGACAACTTCCTCGAGAAGATCGAGGCGCTGAAGCTGGGGGAACAGGAGTTCCAGCGTCTGGCGCTGCCGGCATTCTACTATGGCGTCACCCTGTTCGTCCTGTTCAACCAGACCTACTACCTGATCAAGACTGCAGAGCACGGCAAGCAGCCGTATTTCCAGGGCCTGACCCGGCTGATCACCGATCTTCCCGAGTATATCCAGCATAGCCAAGCCATGCGCAACTCGATCGCCCAGGCGGTCGTTGATCGCAACAACAAGGTGAGCCGTGATTTGCAGGAAGTCGCGAGAACTTTTCCCACGCGCAGCGGTTCTCGAACGAATGTCTACTATACTTTCAGCGACGGCGGCGCCACGCCCCCCTATACCTACACCAGCGAAACGGTCGTCCGCGGCGGACCCTACGATCCCGACCGCTGGAAGCGGGTCAAGGCGGACAGCGAACAATTCTTCTGGAATTACGGGAGCAAAGTGAATTTGGCGATCCGCGATCACTATTACGTCCCCGGTCTCATCGTCGACCCAAAGACCGGCGCCCGCAGCCAGAGCATGGGCGACGCTCAGACCGCCTACGAAGCGATGCACAACAAGCTGGCCGGCATCCTCGCCGACGCGCAAACGACCAACACGGCGCTGCGGCAGGCCTACGGCGGATCGGCCTGAGCGAGCGCAGCTCTGCGATCGCTGGCAGCGCGGCAGCGCGGCAGCGCTGTTGTGAGCATCCGGGAAGATCCAGCAGGAAGGAGACCGACGATGGCCGAAACGACCGATCTCGCGGCAGGCGCGCCGGCGGCAGATCAGCTATCCGAAGCGGACCAGGCTTTCACCTTCTGGACAACCCTGTCGCCGGGCGCCGAGCGCGCGGTCATGGACGATGCCGCCAGGAGCAAGGCCGCCGGCGGCGATCCGTTCTCGGCGGTACAGGCGGCCGCCCAGCGGGCCGGCTTCTCCTGTGGGACGGCAGCGCTGAAGGAGGCGCGCCAGAAGATGGACTCGCTGCAGGAACCGGAGGACGCGGCGGCGGATGCCGAGGCCGCCAAGGCAGCGGCATTGATCAGCCATGATCTTGAGTTCGGGGCGCGGTGGGCGACAGCAGCGGCCGCGGCGCTCGACGATGCCGACGATGCCCTCGATCGCACCGAGCAACAGCACCGTGACCTCCTCGCCCTGAACGGCCTCAACACCACGCCGCGCCGGGTTGCCCACTTCGTCTGCCGGGCCGCTGCCCAGAGCCGCTGGGAGAGCTGGGTTGGCTACTATGTCACGACGCTGTACGACCGGCAGGACCAGAAGCTGACGACGCCGCAACTGGCGGTGAAGATCCTTCCGACCGGTGTCGTTCTTGGCACCCAGACGATCATCGATCCCACCTACAACGACGGCAAGGCCACAACTCCGCCCACGGATCCGACGCTTACGTGGAAGCTGGACGCTCTCGCCAACAACACCGAGGTGTCGCTGACGCTGCTCCGGACCAGCGCGCCGACGCCGGACAGCGTCTATTTCGGACCGCAGCTGCAGGGGACGATCAAGTTTGGCGATCCGGCCGACTGGGACCTGGACGCCACCCGCTTCCCCAAATCCGGAACCTACCGGATTGCCGGGCGTCTCGGCGATCCGGCGGCTCAGGGAGGCTCGGGTTCCGGATCCGGCGGCTCGGGAGGCGATCCGATCAGCTGGGTTGACGTCGCCGCTGTGATCACCGCCGCCGTCTTCGCCATTCCCGGCTTGATCAGCGCCGCCTATATGGCGCGCAAGTATTTCGGCTCCAGCCGCGTGCACGAACGGCTTGTCAAGCAGACCATCCGCAAGGCGTTGATGGAGGAGAGCCCATTTGAAGTCAACAGCAGGGGAGTAATCAGCCGAAAGGGCGGCAATATGCTGGTAGATATGTCTAACGATATCCAGGAGCATATTCCGAACTATAAGGCTTTCGTCAAAAACGCGGGCAATCTCGGCAAGGCGTTCCAAAGCGATCTGTGGGAGGTGGCCAATCGCCTTGAGGTCTACAATAGCCTGCAAGCCGTAGAAAAGGCCACACAGGCCGGGCGGGAGCTGCGCCAGGAAATTGATACGATATCCGCACGGCTTCGCGAGCGCATGAAACGCGATGCAGAGGAACGGCATAGTGACGAGGAAAGCATTCTTGAAATTTGAGGCAGTATTGACGCCCCGTCGGAACAGGGCACCGTCAGCCTCTTGCCTCGCCGGCGAGTCGGCCATTTCCTGGGGCACCGGCACGACATCGAATATGTGCTGGGGTTACCGACGAGCCAGCCGGCACTCAGCTCTGGCGCCCATCCCGATCAGGAATGGCCTCAACGGCCTTCGGCACAGGGTCAATGTGAACCGCGAGCCAAACGGTCGGCCGTTCCGATGCCGTCCAGGTAACCCGGTGGTGGATGTGTGCCGGAAGGAAGAGGTAGTCGCCCGGTCCAAGTGATCTTGGGGCATCCTCGTCTTCGAGCAGGATCTCCGCGGCACCGCTGATCACCACGACCCATTCGTCCCACGCCTGGTCGAACCATTCGCCAGGGGGCGTCGCCTGCCCCGTCGAGACGATCCGCTCGATCCTCACGTTCGCCACCTTCAGCAACTCATCCAAGCGCTCCGCCTGGAGCCCATGAGGGACGTCAGAAAGCAGGCAACCTGCTGTCACCATTGGCGATGTTCGATCCTCACCCGGCATCACCGGCCTCCGCCTCCAATCCTCACTGTCGGGATACCGATGGCCGCACTTGCGCGCGGTGCCGGGCGATGCAGACTATCGGCTCGTTCATTCCCATAAGCGGGTGAAGCCCGGATGTTCGCAGAGCCGATCCTACGATACGACCAGCCTCTCTACCGGCCGCCGAGCGAGGGCCGCAACCTGATCATTCAAGCGACAATTGGCTGTTCGTTCAATCACTGCACCTTCTGCTCGATGTACAAGGCGAAAACGTTCCGGCCACGGCCCTTGGCGGACGTCTTCGCCGACATCGATGCCGCCGCCCGCTACTGGCCGGATGCCCCCCGGGTGTTCCTCGCCGACGGCGATGCCTTGGCCCTGCCCGCCGATGATCTTGCAGCCATTCTCGATCGGCTGGGCGCCTCCTTTCCTCGCCTCAAACGTGTCTCCACGTACGCAACGCCGATCAACCTGGCCAGCAAGTCCGTCGCCGACCTGCGCCGGCTTCAGGCGAAGGGACTGAGACTTGCCTACGTCGGCATCGAGTCCGGCAGTGCCGCCATCCTCAATCGCATCCGCAAGGGCGCGTCGCCGGCGACCATTGTCGCCGGGCTCGAACGAGCCCATGCCGCTGGCATCGCCATCTCTGCCACGGTCGTCCTCGGCCTCGGCGGCCGGCAACTCTGGCAGGAGCACATCGACGGCACCGTCGACGTGATCAACCGGGCGCCGCCTGCCTATCTCTCGACGCTGCAGCTCAGGCTGGAAGATGAGGTGGTCGATGAATTCGTTGCACGCTTCGAGCGCGACGGAGTTGCCTTCACACCACAGGATGATGAGGGCGTTCTCGGGGAGCTGGAACGTCTGCTGAGCGTAATCGATCCCAAGTCGCCGGTGGTTTTTCGCTCCAACCACGCGTCGAACTGTTTGCCGCTGGCCGGGACGCTGCCGGAGGATCGGGACAATCTTCTGGCTCTGATCGCGCTTGCACGACACGGCGCGCCGGTGATCCGGCCCGAACTGTTGCGCGGGCTGTAGTCGTGCTGTGCGCGACGACCTGCGACAACCGCTTTGTCCGATGGCGGAAGCACGGTCTGGGATCGTATCTTCGATGCCGTTTCCAGAGCCTATGACGGCGATCTGCAGATGATCGACTCTTCGTCGATCCGGGTTCATCAGCACGACGGCAATGTCCGCCGCCCGCCGGATGGGCCGCACAGCAAAACCATGCGTCGGATTTCCCCTGCGGCTATTCTCCCCTGTGCAGGCTGACGGCGACCCGGTCTCCGGCCCGGGAGTGGACCGTTGCGCGATCAAGGGAGGTTCCCATGGGGTCCATTCGACACTACGACGACTTGCCCATGAACTGGGTCGGCGATTGGGCTGGACGTCGCGCCGCCCTCACGCCCCATCGAACAGCCCTTTACGACTCCTTCACCCGGAAGTCTTTCACGTTTCTGGACATCAACGATCGCGTCTGCCGGGTCGGAGCCTACCTCGCCGACAGTCTCGGCCTGGGCAAAGGCGACGTCCTCGCGCTCATCTGCAGCAACCGCATCGAGGCGATCGACATCTATCTGGCCTGCGGAAAACTGGGGGTCATCTTGGCGCCGTTGAGCCAGCGCCTGAAGAAGCCGGAACTGGATGACTTGCTGGCTCGTCTCGCGCCCAGGGCCTTTGTCTACGAAAACCGGTTCGCCGAACTGGCTTCGAGCTTGTCCGTTCCCTCGTCGGTCAAGTCCGTGGTCAATTTCGACGATGACCGAAACATCTTCGAAGGCACCATCCTGCGAACGTCTCCCCGTGAGGTCAACATCCCGCTGGCGATGAACGATACCTGCCTTTACGTCCATACCGGCGGGACGACGGCCGTGCCGAAGATCTGCATCGTCTCCTATCGGCAGATGGTATGGAATTCGTTCGACATCCTCGCCACCGGCCTCATGGGGCCGCATCAGAACGTGCTCATTACCTTTCCGTTCTTTCACATCGGTGGCTGGAACACCTTCACCCCGCTCTTCCATGCCGGCATCACCAGCATCCTGCTGCGCGAGTTCAATCCGGGGCTGGTGCTCGACCTGATTCATGAGGGACGGGTCGAGAATTTCGGCGCCGTGGAGGCCATGCTGCAATTCCTGATCGCCCATCCGAAGTTCAACGAAACCGATTTTTCCAGGTTGAAGGCAATCAACACCGCGGCGGCACCCTGCTCGAAGAGCGTGATGCAGGTTTTCCTGGATAAGGGCGTGCGGATCAGCCAGACCTACGGGATGACCGAGGCCGGTCCCTCCAATTTCTGCTACACCGCCCGTACCGATTCACTCGAAGAGTTGCTCACCAACTCGGCCAGTATCGGCACGTCGATGTTTCATTGCGATGCCAAGATCGTCGACCAGCAGACGGCACGGGAGGTGGAACCCGGGGAAGTCGGCGTCCTGTGCATGAGAAGCCCGCACAACTTCGACGGCTATCTCAATGATCCGACCCGTACCGAGACCGTCATCGATGAGGACGGCTGGATCCACACGGGCGATCTGGCGGCGAAGGATCGAGACGGGTTGATCTGCATCAAGGGACGGGCAGACAACATGTTTATTTCCGGCGGGGAGAACATTTCGCCGGAGGAGATCGAGCAAGCCCTGATGAAGCACCCGGCCGTCGCGGGAGCCATCTGCGCGGGCATTCCTGATCCGAAATGGGGCGAGGTGCCGGCGGCTCTTGTGGTTTTTCATGAGGGCCAGAGCACCTCCGAAGAAGACCTGAAAGCGGCCTGCCGTGAAAATCTGGCAGGCTACAAGGTGCCCAGGCAAATCAAACCGGTCGGGGAACTGCCGCTCACCGGCGCGGGAAAGCTGAACCGCAGCGCCGTGGCGGCGATGTTTGCGTGATCTCGAGGACCTGGGCTCGTCCTCGGCAATGCCGCCGGCGGGCTGGCGGCCACCTGCCCGCATTGCGCGGCGGATGACTCCGGCCAGACGCAGAGC
>JAEULH010000079.1 GCA_016793925.1 Rhodospirillales bacterium
GCACTTCGTTCGCGCCTGCCACCGGCGCGGCATCGCGGTGCTGCTCGACGTCGTCTACAACCATTACACCTTCGACGCCGAACGGGCCGAATGGGCCTACGACTCGAACGTGCCCGAGAACAACATCTATTACTGGTACGAGGGCCGCGCGTCCGATTATCCCGATCCCACCGGCGGTTTCATCGACAACGGTTCGTCCGGCTGGGCGCCGCGCTTCTGGGAAGAGCCGGTCCGGCGGATGTTCGCCAGCAGCGCCGCGGCCCTTCTCAGCGAGTTCCACTTCGACGGCTTTCGCGTCGATCTGACGACCGCCATTCACCGCGACGCCGTGGTCCATGCCGATGGTCGCCCGGCTGAAAGCGCCAGGATGTTCGGGCAGAAGTTCCTGCGCGAATGGAGCCGGACCTTGCATCTGATCAATCCGGACGCCTTCCTGATCGCCGAGGACCACTCCCACTGGGCCGCCGTGCATCAGAGCCCGGACGAGGGCGGCCTCGGCTTCGATGCGTCGTGGTTTTCCGATTTCTACCACCACCTGATCGGCGACGCGCAGAACGACGCCGGCCGGGCGCGGCTGATCAAGCTCGCCGGCTACGGCGACAACCGCGAACTGCGCATGTCCTGGTTTGCCGGGGTCCTCGCCGGCAGCGGCGGCGAAGTCGTCTACAACGAGTCCCACGACGAGGCCGGCAACTCCTACTACATGGAGGACGGCCAGCGCCAATATTCCGCGCGGACCATCATGGTCGCGGTCAACAACAACCTGAACGACCAGACCCGCTCCTTCGCTGAGGCGCGCGTGCGCGTGGCGGCGGCGATGACGCTGCTGGGACCCGGCGTCCCGATGTTTTTTATGGGCGAAGAGGTGGGCGCTTCGCGGCCCTACCGCTTCGCCGACTTCATCACCGCGCGGGAGGACTACTTCGCCCTGCGTCAGGGCACGGGCGCGCGCCTCTTCCGCTTCTACGCCGACCTGATCCGCCTGCGTCTGGGCCACGCCGGCTTCCGGTCGCGCAACGCCGCGGTCATCCTCACCCACGACGCCAACCGGCTGCTCGCCTTTCGCCGCTGGGAGGGCGGCGGCGAGGATCTGCTCGTCATAGCCAGCCTCAACAACGCCGCGTATGCGGACGGCTACGTCCTCAGGAGCGCCGGGCTGACCGACGGGCGCTGGCGCGAAATCTTCAACAGCGACGCAGCCCAGTACGGCGGTGGCGGGATTGCCAACGATGGGGAGTTGGCTGCGCTGGGCGGCGCGCTCACCGTTCGGCTGCCGGCGAATGGCGTCGTCGTGCTGGAGCGGCAGTAACCGATCAAGGGAGGCGAGATCATGGCGGTGACGGCTTCAAGCGTGAGCGTGTTGCGCGTTCGTCCGACCGCGGCGGCGGCGGCCGATGCGCCGGCAGAGCCGCGCTATCTGCCGGAAGATCCTGGCGACCTGCTGCGCGCCGATCCGGCTCGAAGCATCCCGGTGCGGTTCAGGAGCGCCGGGCTCGACCTTGCCGGCGCACTGTTTCGCCCGCCCACCGCGGGGAAAGACGAGCGGACGCCGGGCATCGCCATGTGTGGTCCGTTCAGCAGCGTCAAGGAGCAGACCCTGCCGCACTACGCCCAACGCTTCGCCGACGCCGGCTACACCGTGCTCACCTTCGATCCGCGCAGCTTCGGCGAGAGCGAGGGTCAGCCCCGCCAGCATCACGTTCCCAGCGAGGTGATCGACGACTACGCCTGCGGCGTCAGCTACCTGCTCGGCCGCGACGACATCGACGCCGAACGGGTTGCGGCGGTCGGCGTCTGCCTGGGCGGCGGCTACGCCGTACGAGTCGGAGCGATGGACAAGCGGGTCCGCGCCGTGGTCAGCATTGCTGGCGGTTACAGTACCGGAGGCACGTTCCAGCAATTCATGGGCGTCGACGCCTTCGGCGGCTACGTCGCCCAGATCAATGCCGCGCTGACGGATGAGTACCGCGACGGTGAGGTTCGCTACATCCCGGTGACCGCGCCGGGGATTTCCGCCGAGGTGCCGATGGCGGCCATGCCCAATGCGGAGGCGTACAGTTACTACACGCGGACGCAGGCGGCCGATGCGCCGCGTTGGCTCAACCGGATCACCGTCGGCTCGCTGCAGCACTTCTTGATGTTCAACGCGGTTGCGCATGCGCCCTTGGTCGCCCCGGCACCGCTGCTGATCATTCATGGGACGACGGACATGGTGCTGCTGCCGGAGTTGGCCCAACAGGCCTACGACGCTGCCGTGGGCCCCAAGGAGCTGATCTGGATCGAGACGGATAATCACATCCAGCTTTACGACCAGAACCCGTACGTCGACATCGCTGCCGGGCGTACGATCGAGTGGCTGGACCGCCAGTTCCGCAGGGATCGGCCGACCGCTGCTCCGGCGCCGGAACGTCTTGAAGGAGCGGCGTGATGAGCGACGACATCGTCACCGGCAACAAGGCGCTTGTCGCCCAGAGCATCGAGGTTCTGTGGAACCAGGGTGCACTGGATCGCGCGGGGGAGTTTCTCGCTGCGAACGTCCGCCGCCATCATGAGCGCGACCCGGATGCGGACCTGCACGGGCTTGAGGTCGTACGCGATCGGCTCGCGAACCTGCGCCGGGCCAGGCCCGATAGCCGGGTCGAGATCGTGCGGATGTTTGGCGAGGGCGACCGGGTCATGGTGCATCTTCGTAGCCAGGGCGGCGGCCTGGTCTGGACCGTTACCGCTTTTGCGCGCGTTGCGGACGGCCGCATTGCCGAATTCTGGCTGATCGCCGACACGCTGGGCCTGCTTCAGCAGCAGGGCTCGGTGCGGCGGTTCGCCTGAGGACGCCAGCGAAGTCGCAAAAAAGGAGCCGTGACAATGACGCAGGACGACAACAAGACCGTTGTCCGCAGGTTCTATGACGAGGTGATGGGGCAGGGAAACGTTGAGCTCCTCGATCAGCTTATGGCCGAGAACTTCGTCGATCACGGCGAGGCGCTGTTCGGCAGCCCGCAGGGTCGCGCCGTTCTGCGCGACGGCATTGCCGCAGTCCACTCGATCCTGGCCGGCCTGAATATCGAGCTCCACGAGATGATCGCCGAGGACGACCTTGTCGGCGTGCGCGGGACGATGCGCTGCCGCCACGCCGGCCCCTTTCTCGGCGCCGAGCCGACGGGCCACGAGCTCATCTGGCAGGGCCTCGCAATTTTTCGCATCGAGGACGGCCGGATCGCCGAGCGCTGGTTTAATTCCGACAGCATCACGCTCGTTCGGCAGTTGGGCCTAGCAACGCCGGCGCCGGGTCAAAACGCCGGCTGAGTGCCGTTCACCGCGAAGATTTCGAACCCTGGAGGACCTTTCATGACCTCGATGCTGCCCGAGATTTCCGAAGGTTTCGCCGCCGCCAGCCTTAGGGGGCGCTACGGCGCCGTGCGCACCTGCCACGGCGCGCAGCGTCAGACGGCATCCGTCGGCATCCTCGATTTCAGCGGTGACGGACGTTTTACGGGCACGGCAATCGCAAACATTCCCGGTCCCGCCTTTGGGGACCGTCAGCAGGTGAACGGGACGGTGGGGGGAAGCTACGACGTCGAGGCCAACGGGTCCGGCTTCGGCACCACGCGCTCGCTGTGGACCTTCGCCGGCGAAGCCTCGTCCGAGCGCGGCGCGACCTTTCTCATCACCCGCGCCGCGACGATCGACGGCACGCTGACCGCCCAGGAGATCTGGTTCATGGAGGACGCGAGCGATCCCGTCAGCGGCGCCATCCACATGGTCCGCGCCTGCCGTCATCCCGACGGCGGCGCGTTCTCTTTGGCCAGCCTCCACGGCTCTTACGGCGGGCCCGGCATCGGCCACGGCGGGTACGTTCCCGCCGCCGCCGTCGGCCTGGGTGCGGTACGCTTCGACGGCGCAGGCGGCTTCGTCGGCGTCGACATGCAGAACCTGCCCGCCGGTGCCTTTGCCGCCCGCCAGAACGCCACCTTCGACACCGAGGCCGCCCGCTACGAGGTCAACCCGGATGGGACCGGGATGATCATTGCGCCGGGCGGACAGGCGCATCTGGTGGTCATGGGCGCCAAGGTCGAAAACGGGCTGAAGGTTGCCCTCGACTACGTTTTCATTACCAACGACCTGCACCCGCCGACGGGCAATCTCGTGCTGACCTCCGTCAGCAAGCGCATGCCTTAGAGCACCGGCGGCCGGCAAGCGGCCGATGTAGCCAGCGCTCCAGCCGCAAGGAGAAGCCCATGACCTCGCCGGCTTTCACCAACGCCAGCCTCCGCGGGACCTACGCCGTCACCGTCACCGGCGAGGGCGGACGGGCGCCGTTCGCCGGCCTCGGTCTGCTGACCTTCGACGGAGGCGGCGCGGTCTCCGGCTCCCTCGTCGAGAGCAGGCCCAGAGACACGTTTGCCGAGCGCGCCGTGGCGGCTACGCCGTACAGCGCGGCGTATGCGCTTGCGGACAGCGGTACCGGCACGCTGCGAACCGACGACGTCGTCGGGGGCGGCGAGGCAGCCGATGCGTGGCTGGCCGTGCGCGCCGTCACGCTGACGAGCGCCGCGCCGATCGCCGAGGAGATCGCCCTGATCTTCCGCAACCCCGAGCCGGTGACCGGCGGCCTGAGGACGGCTACGGCGCGCCGGCTGCCGGACGGCGCACTGTTTTCGAACGCAAGTCTGCGTGGGCGCTACACCGGCTTTGCCATGGGCCGCGGCGGCACGACGCCGCTCGCCGGCTTCGGCGTGATCCTCTACGACGGCGCGGGCGGATTCACCGAGACGAACGTCGCCAACACCCCCGGCGAGACCATCCGTGAGCGTCGGTTTATCGCCGGCAGCGACCAGGGCCACTACCTGGTCAACACGGACGGCACCGGCACCGTCGCCGACGGCAACGTGCTGTTTGTCGTAACCCGGGCGACCGCCCGAGAGGGCGAGCCGGCTCTGGCGGAAGAGTACGGCTTTATGCTGCGCAACCTCGTGCCCACGAATGGCGCGCACTTCACCGGCGTCGTTCGCCGGATCACGGACTAGCTGCATTCGCGCGGCCGACGGCGTGTCCGCTGTGGGCTTGGCAGGAGAAGCTGCGTGACCAACCGGACCATGATCCAGTATTTCCACTGGGACTACCCCGCCGACGGCCGCCTGTGGGACGAAGTCGCGCGGTCCGCCGCCGATCTCGCCTGCGCCGGCATCACGGCGTTGTGGCTGCCGCCGCCGAACAAGGCACAAGGCGGCGCCGTCGACGTCGGCTATGGCTGCTATGACCTGTTCGATCTCGGCGATTTCGACCAGAAGGGCACGGTGCGGACCAAGTACGGGACCCGCGACCAGCTCCTCGCTGCGCGCGCCGCCGCGCGGGAAGCCGGGCTTGCGATCTACATCGACACGGTCTTCAACCACAAGGGCGGGGCGGACGCGACCGAGGTTGTCACGGCGACGCCGGTTTCGCACGAAAACCGCAATATCGAGATCGGGCCGCCGCGGGATATCGAGGCCTGGACCCGGTTCACCTTTCCTGGCCGTGGCGACGCCCATTCGTCGTTCAAGTGGCACTGGCAGCACTTCGACGCGGTCGACTACGATCAGCGCACCGGCGACAGAAGCATCTTCCGCCTCCGCGACAAGACCTTCGAGACCCAGGTCGACCACGAGCGCGGCAACTTCGACTACCTGCTGTTCTGCGACCTCGACATGGACTCCGACGAGGTTCGCAACGAGCTGTTCGCGTGGGGCGACTGGATCATGTCGACCCTCGATGTCGACGGCTTCCGCTTCGACGCCGCCAAGCACATCCGCTTTTTCTTCTTCAGCGAGTGGCTGGACCGGGCGCGGGCGCTGAGGCCGGACCGCTCGCTTTTCGCGGTCGGCGAATACCTCTCCGGCGACCTTGCCACCTTGCGCTATTTCATCGAACAGACGGGCCGCCGCATGACGTTGTTCGACTTTCCCTTGCACTTCAACATGCGCACGGCGTCGCGGGCGAACGGCGGCTTCGACATGCGGCTGATCTTCGATAACACCCTCGTCGCGGCCGATCCCGAAATGGCGGTCACCTTCGTCGACAATCACGACACGTTCCAGCTTGGCGGCGGCGAGCCGGTCGCCGACTCATTCCGCGCGCAGGCCTACGCCCTGATCCTCCTGCGCGCCGCCGGCTACCCGTGCCTGTTCTATCCCGACTTCCGCGCCAACGACGCGCGGGCCCCGCTGCAGCCGCTGCTCGATACGCTGCTTGCCGCCCGTCGCGACTTCGCCTACGGGGCGCAGACCGATTACATCGACGATCCCGATGTCATCGGCTGGACGCGGGGCGGCGACGCCGAGCATCCGCGGGCGCTGGCCGTCGTCCTGACCGACGGACCGGCCGGCGTGAAGCGGATGGCGACGTCCCGGCCGAACCGGACATTTCGCGAACTGACCGGGGTCAGCGCGGAAACGGTGACGACCGACGGCGAGGGGTGGGGGACTTTCTCCTGCCCCGCCGGCGCCGTCGCGGTATGGGTGGAGGACGCACAATCCTGAGAGCCGGCAACGGTCGTCCGTGGATCCCGCGGCTCAGCGCCCCGCGAAGGCGAGGCGCTGCGGTTCTTGGCGCAGAAGGCGATCGAGGAAGATCCGGCTCACCGGCGCCGGCGCGCCTTCGATGCCTGCGCCGGCGAGCGCGATGCCGCCGCCGAACAGCTCGACGCAGAGGAGCTCGAGGGCGGCGGCTTCGTCCACGTCGTACCAGGGCGGCAGCACGGTGACCGGCACGCGCACAGCGGCGGCGCGGACCAGCGTCTGGGCGAAGACGCGGCTGGTGCTCCAGGCGATGCTGTCGAAGAGAGACGGGTGCGGCCGGTTCATCCCGATCAGCGTGTAGCCGCCGTCGATGGCCGGGCCGATGACGATGCGCTCGCCCGGCTGCCGCAGCGCCGCGACGGCCGCGGCGAGCAGGGCCGCAGGCAGGGTCGGACCGTCGGCGTTGATCAGGCAGAGGCCGGCGTGACCGGCGGCAAACAGGTCATGCGTGGCGTTGATCAGCCGGGCGGACAGATCGTCCCCGCGCTGGCCGAGCACGGCAAAGCCGTGCGGGAGCAGACCGCTGAATGCCGCTGCCGCGTCGGCGGGCGCAATGATCGCGTAGCCTTTGCCGCGATCGTGGGCGCAAACCGCAGCGACCGTCGCGGTAACGTCGGCGATGAAGCAGCGCGACAGCGCCGCGGCTTCTTGCGCGTGCAGCGGCGGGCACAGCCGGGTTTTGCTGGCACCGGTGACAGGCGCCTTGCACATGACGCCAAGGGCGATGTCCATTGCCACGTCGTCGCGATTGCTCGCCCTCTCAGGATGCATCCGGCGGCTGCGCGTTTGCGCCGGGCGCCGGCCGACCCGATCTACAGTGACACATTGTCCGGACGCAGGAGAATGCGCCAGTGAACGAGCGGACGCTCCTGGTCGTCGCCCACGCGCCTTCGCCGAACACGGTGGCGTTGCGCGACGCCGTTGCCGAAGGCGCGCGCTCGCCGGAGATCGAGGGCGTGGCGGTGCAGGTGCTGAGCCCGTTCGCGACCCGGCCGGAGCACGTGCTGTCGGCGCAGGCCATCATCCTCGGTACGACCGAGAACCTCGGCTACATGAGCGGCGCGCTGAAGGACTTCTTCGACCGCTGCTATTACCCGTGCCTGGAGGAGACCCAGGGGCTGCCGTACGCCCTTTACATCCGCGCCGGTCACGACGGTACCGGCACGCGCCGCGGCGTCGAGACGATCGTCACCGGCTTGCGCTGGCGCCCGGTTCAAGAGCCTCTCCTCTGCCGCGGAGCCTGGACGACGGATTTCCTCGCCCCCTGCCGCGATCTCGGCCTAGCCATGGCCGCCGGCCTGGAGGCCGGCGTCTTCTGAGCGGGCGCGCGTGCGAGGCGGCCGCCCGCACGCCTTATGCGGCGAGCGGAACGCGCGTCTGCCGCTGGAGGTGTCTCCAGACAAGCTTCGTCGCCATGCTGCCGACGCGGCCCTGCGGCGAGATCCCGGTCGCTTTCAGGATCATGGCGACGGCACGCTGAACGTGATCCGGTCGGTAACACCGATAGGCGCGGGCGGCGGCGGCGTGCGGCGGCTGCCGCCGGTGCGCTACTGGCGTACTATTCTGGCAGCATCATGACCCACGACGCTTCGACCCAACGGCGGCTTCTCATCGTCGCGCACGCGCCATCGGCAAACACCGAAGCGATGCGCGATGCGGTCGTTGCGGGCGCCAATTCGCCGGACGTCGATGGCGTCGAG
>JAEULH010000111.1 GCA_016793925.1 Rhodospirillales bacterium
GGATGCTGCGCACCGCGCTGCGCCTGGCCGGCAACAACATGACCCTCGCCGCCGAGCGGCTCGGCGTCTCGCGGGTCACCCTGTACCGATTGTTCGAGCGCCACGCGCTGCGCGGCGATGCAGGCCTCGTTGCGGAAGACGCCTGAGCCGTTCGCCAAAGCCAGGGGCGGGTGTCACTGCGCCCTAGTTTCTTCGCGTCGCGGCCGCCTGCATGGCGTCGGCGTAGACGGCCATCAGCATGTCGTAGTTCCGATCGGCGGTGTAGCGTTCCTCGTAGATGCGGCGGGCGTTGCGGCCCATGGCCGCCATGTCCTCGGGGTGGTCATAGGCCCAGCGCACCTTCGCGGCCCAGTCGGCGGCGTCGCCCGGGGTGACATGCAGCCCGTTGACCCCATCCTCGACCACCTCGGCCATGGAGCCGAGCCGCGACACCAGGACGGGGCGGCCGAGAGCGAAGGCCTCGACCAGGGTCATGGGAAAGCCCTCGTACCAGCTTGACGGCATGACAAGGAACCGCGCGCGACCCATCTCCGCCGCGACCTCGGCGCTTGTCTTCCAGCCCAGCGCAACGATGCGGTCCGAGGCCGCCGCCTGGACCAGAGGCATCAGCGGCCCGTCGCCGGCGACAACCAGAGGCAGGTCCAGTCGGCTCCACGCGGCGAGCAGCGTCTCGATTCCCTTCTCGGCCGCCAGTCGGCCGACGAACAGGACGGGAGCGTCCGCGTCCGCGGCTGGCGCAGGCCCGGGATCGGCGACGAAGTTGGGCTTCGCCACGACCTTCTCGGCCGGGAACCCGGCGGCGAGGAAGCGCGATCGCGCGAACTCGGTCAGGGCGATGAAGCGGTCGACCCGCCGCTGCCAGGTGCCGGCCGCCCTGTTCACCGCAATCATGCGCGCCAGGGGCAGCGTCGCCACGGCGGAGTTGCGATAGCAGCGATAGCGCACGCCCTGGTAGGGGCTTCCCGTAACGCACAGCTCGCACGGCGCACTGTCGCGCGTCAGCATCGCGTTGGCGCAAATGGTCCGGTAGTTGTGCAGGGTCTGAACGACGGGAACCGATCGCTCGTTGCATGCGCGGTAGATGGAGGGGCTCAGCAGCGGGAAGAAGTTGTGCACATGGACGATATCCGGCCGGGCGGCGACGAGCTGTTGGCGCATCCAGGCGGCGCCGAACGGGGATGACGGCGTGTACAGCGCCGCCTTCAGCTGGCCCGCGACACCGGAGATGCTGCGATTGGAGATTGTCGCGGGAATGACCTCGTGACCTCTGCTCGCGAGCAGGTCGGTTTCATTGGCGAGGACGGTGTCTTCGCCGCCTTTATGGATGTACTCGTTGTGAACGATCAGGATCCGCAAACTGTGCTCCTATCGAGATCGGCCGCGTCGGCGGCGGGAAGCGGCGCGGGCGGGCGCCCGGTATCGCCGCCATCCGGGTTCAGGCCGGCTGCAGTTGCGCGTGGCGCCGCCACACCCAGAACAGGCAGCTCCACTGACCGATCGTGAACAGAACGCCGGTGAGGACGAAACCGAACGCCGCGCCGATGTTGCCGTAGGCGATGACCAGCGGTATGCCGATGAAGGCCGTGCCGGCAACCGACATCATCTGGCTGAAAAAGCGCAACTTTGACCGACGCAGGGCCGACAAAACGATGCCGGCCGGCACGTGGGTGGCGGAAAACACGGGGACGAACGCCATGATCTTGATCAGCGGGAAGGCGGCTTCGATCTCACTTCCGAACAGCGCCCGCAGCGCAAATTCTCCGGCGAAGAAGACGACGGCGCTGTAGATCACGGCCAGGCCGACGAGCGCGGTGGAGATTCGCAGGGCGTAGACCTTTTGGGCGCCGATCGACATCCGGTCGATATTGCGCGAGGCCATCGGCGTCAACATCAGGCTCAGACCGATCGAGACCTGGAGGAACGGTCCGATCAGGGTCTCGACCGCCTTCAGAAGTCCGGCCGCTTCGGTGGAGACGAGCGAGCCGACGATGAAAAAGTAGCCCTGGTAGGTGACAATGCCGAGCGGCACCGTCAGCAAGAGCCACTTGCCGTAGGACCAGTGCTCGCCGGCGAACCGTCGCCGCTGGCTGCGGTCGGGCACACCGACGTTGCGCCAGAATCGGCCACCCTGGACAACGCAGACGATAACGCTGCAGGTGCAAAGGAGAATGTAGACGTCGACCACCGTCCAGCCCTCGAACCACCACATGCCGGCGAAGCCGATGGCGATGAGGAGCAGAAACGACAGGGACTGAAGCATCGCCAGATACTGGCGAAGCTCGATGTAGAACTGCCGTCTGAGGAAATGCTGGAAGCAGATGAGGAACGAAAACACGCCGCCCGCGATGAACGCGTACAGGGCCGGCGCCTCGATGCTGCCGTACAGCCAGGCGACGGCCGCCCCGAGCATGAGCAGGATAGAAAGGAAGCCGACCCAGATCGTCTCGAACGCGACGAGAAAGCCGAAGTAGGCGGCCTTCTCATCGTCCTGGCGCCGCGAGCCGTAGACCGACATCGGCTCGAGCACCAGACCGTTCTGAAACGACCGGATCAGGGTGACAAAGACGTTGGTGATGGCGTAGATGCCGAGCGCCTCGGCGCCGATGTGGCGGCCGATGAACACGCTGGCGAGAAAGCTCACCGCGGCGGCAGCGCCCTGGTCGGCGATGCTCGCGCCGCCCCGCGCACCCATGGCGACCAGTCGCCCGAAGTTGAACCCCTTCACCGCGCGCAGCGCCCCGCCGCGCCGGCAGAGGATCCGGCGGGCACCGCCGGCCAGGCCCGCGCGTGTTTGCCGGGGCCCGAGGGAGGACGTTGAGCCCGCATCCCGCGCGACGGGAAGACGCGAAGACAGGCGTACGGAAGGATGAACAACGGCGCGCCGGCGAAGAGGTGGCGTCCCCTAGGGGATTCGAACCCCTGTTGCCGCCGTGAGAGGGCGGTGTCCTAGGCCTCTAGACGAAGGGGACCTGCAGATCCGCTACATGTACAGGATCTGCGCTCGTCTAATCAAGCCTCGCCACGCCCGAGGCGCGCCCGAAGGCCCATCCACGACGAGGTCGGGCCCGGCGGAGCGCATACCCGATCCCGAAGAGCGCACCGCGACCTGCTTGACCGCGGGACGCAAAGCCAGCCTTCGCCGCTCGGCTCCCTCGGCTGTGTCCGCCTCCATGGCGCTATCTCGCTTCAACGGTCAGATGGGCGATCTCATGGACGGGCGCGAGCCTGGTGCGCACGGTGTCCCGGTCGGCGCCGATGACGCTGACGATCGCGGCATGCGCTCCAGGTCCGACCCGCCAGACATGGAGGTCGGTGATGCGGGTATCCCCCGGTCCTTCCACCTCCTCTCGGATCTCCTCTTCGAGGTGAGGGTCGGCAACGTCGAGGAGCACCACCGCGGTGTCGCGCAACAGGGTCCACGACCAGCTCGCGATCACGGCCGCGCCGACGATTCCCATGACGGGATCGAGCCAGACCCAGCCGAGATAGCGGCCGCCAAGGAGCGCCGCGATGGCCAGCGCCGAGGTGAGCGCGTCGGCCAAAACGTGGGCATAGGCCGAGCGCAGGTTGTTGTCGTGCCGGTGCCCGGCGCGACCGTTGCCGTGATGATGGTCGTGGCCGCGCCCCTGATGATGACCGCCGCCGAGCACCATGGCGCTGGCGACGTTCACCAGAAGGCCGATTATGGCGACCACGGTGGCCTCACCGAAGGCGACCGGGCGAGGTTCGAACAGGCGGCCGATCGACTCGACAGCGATGGCGAGGGCGACCAGACCAAGCACAAGCGCGGAAGCGAAGCCGGCGAGGTCGCCGACCTTGCCGGTGCCGAAAGTGAAGCGGCCGCTCCTCGCGTTCCGCTTGGCGTAGGCGTAGGCGGCGGCCGCGACGCCCAGCGCGCCGGCATGGCTCGCCATGTGGAAGCCGTCGGCCAGGAGCGCCATCGAGTTGAACAGCGCGCCGGCGACGACTTCGCCGATCATCATCAGCGCGGTCAGGATCACGACCCACAACGTCCGCCGGGCGTTGTCGTCGTGGCCGTGCCCAAGAAAGACGTGGTCGTGCGTCTGCGCGCCGATCTCGGAATGGGCCTTCATCGTTCGTTGTCCCTACTTCGCGTACCGGCGGATGGCGGCGATCAACTCGTCTGCACCCTCGGCACGGACGGCGTCGCTCAGACCCGGCCGCGCGACGTGCTCGCGAACATGGTCCACGATCAGCTCGTCCATCAGACCGAGCACGGCGCCGCGCACCCCGGCGACCTGGTGGAGGACGGCCGAGCAGCCAGCCTCCTCGGCGATCGCCTTCTCGATCGCGGCGATCTGGCCGGCGATGCGCCGGACGCGCGCCAGGAGCTGGTCCTTGTTGGACTTGGTGTGCGCCATAGGATAGTACCCTATCCTATCTTGAAGCCCGAGGGAAGCCGCCTGGGCACGAACGAGCCCGCGGCAGAGGAGGCGCGCAGGGGTTTCGCAACCGGCGTCGGCTCGAAATCACGCCCCGCCGCGGCATCGGTCAAGCAGGGGCGTCGATCAGGCGGGCGCGTCGGCCACGAGGAGTTCGAGACGAAAGACGAGCCCCCGCTCGATCCGGAAGGCGGCGGTTTCGATGGCTCGCCCGGCGGCGACGGCGGTGATCACCCAGATCAACCCGGGCTCGTAGGCCCTCTCGATGTCGGTGCGCGAGGGTCGGGCCGGACGGTCCGGATGGGAGTGGTAGTGGCCGACGATCGTCTCGGGTCGATCGGCGAGCGCGCGCATCGTTTGCAGCCGAAGCCGCGGGTCGATCTCGAAGCGCTCCCTTCTGGGTTCGGGCGCAACGTTCGCGCCCTCCCGCACCTCGCTGACGACGATCCTCCCATCGGCAGGCCCGTCGCTCTCGCGCCGGCCGATCAGCAGGCCACAGCTCTCGTCGGGATAGTGCGCTTCCGCGGCAGAGACGATTGTCCGCAGCGCCGCCGCAGCGACGACGATCACGGCTTGCGGACGATGACGCCGTGCGTCCGGCCGGTGGCGACGTCGATGACGATGATCCGCTCGCAGGGACCGGCCGGACCGGCGCGCAGGTAGAGCCACTTGCCGTCGGGTCTCATCTCGACGACGCTGCAGCCCTCGGGCAGGGAGAGGTCGGCTTCGCCGAAGCCTTCGCCGGCGGGCGCGTCGGCGCGGACCGCCGCCTTCTGCTTGTCCGCCTTCATCAGGTGGAAGTCAGGGTCGGTCGTTCTGGCATAGAAGGCGTAGCCGAGAAGGATGAGCCCGGCAATAATCAGAATGCCAAGGCCAATGACCAAGCTTTTGATGGCCTGCATGGATCCTTCGCCGCAGAGTGGACGACAGTGACGACTTACAACGTTACGGTCGCGGAGAACAAGGCCGGAGCGCGCCTCGATCGCGTTCTTGCCGATGCCCTCCCCGAACTCTCCCGCACGCGGCTGCAGGCGCTGATCCGCGACGGCTGCGTCGCCCTGGTCGATGCCGGATGCGTTCACGATCCGGCCCACCGGGTCAGGGGCGGCGATGCCTGGACGGTCGTCGCCGTCCCAATGCCCGAGCCGGGCGTCGCGGCGGAGGCCATTCCCGTGGCCGTGGTCTACGAGGATGACGATGTCATCGTCGTCGACAAGCCGCCGGGCCTGGTGGTTCATCCGGGCGCGGGCAATCCTTCCGGAACGCTGGTCAATGCGCTCCTGCGTCACTGCCGCGGCGTCCTGGCGCGAGCGGGCGGCAGTCTCCGTCCCGGGATCGTCCACCGGCTCGACAAGGATACCAGCGGGTTGATGGTGGCGGCGAAGAGCGATCGCTCCTACCGCGCGCTGGTCGAGCAATTCTCCAGCCACTCCATCGAGCGTGGCTATTACGCCGTCGTCCGCGGCGTACCGCGGCAACCGGCGGGTTGCATTGCCCTGGCCATCGGCCGCAGCCCGGTCAACCGCAAGAAAATGGCGACCGTGACCTCCGGCGGGAAGGCTGCGGCGACGGACTATCGCGTGATCCGTAGCTACCGACAGGCCGCCAGCCTGGTCGAATGCCGGCCGAGGACGGGACGAACGCACCAGATCCGCGTTCACATGGCGGCGCTCGGTCATCCGCTGCTCGGCGATCCGCTCTACGGCCGCAAGCGGCAAGGCGGCCTGGCCGATGGGGAAGGGCTGCCCGCATTCGGGCGGCAGGCGCTTCACGCATATTTGATCGCCTTTTGCCACCCGCGTACGCGCGAGACGCTGCGTTTCACCTCGGATTTCCCTCAAGATTTTAGTACGTTGATGGCTTCCCTAGAGGGGTTGTAAGTCGACCCTATACTTGACAACAGAGCTAAGATATATTGTGCGAAACGGGGGAAGGACGTACGCTGGCGCCATATCGACCGACAGGATGTGGCGACCTGACGAGGAGCGAGGACGTGGCCATGGCGGGTTTACCGTCGGACCTGGAGATCAGCCCCGAACGCAATCTAGCGCGCTACCTCCAGCATATCCGTAACTACCCGATGCTCAGCCCGGAAGAGGAATATCGTCTAGCCAAGCGCTGGGTCGATCATCACGACGAAGACGCTGCAAACAGCCTTGTTACCAGTCATCTCCGTCTCGTCGCCAAGATTGCGATGGGCTACCGCGGCTACGGCCTGCCGCTGGGCGAGCTGATTTCCGAGGGCAACGTCGGGATGATGCAGGCCGTGGTGCGCTTCGATCCGGAGCGGGGCTTTCGCCTCGCGACCTACGCCATGTGGTGGATTCGCGCCGCCATGCAGGAATATATCCTCCACTCGTGGTCGCTGGTCAAAATGGGCACGACAGCGGCGCAGAAGAAGCTCTTCTTCAACCTGCGCAAGCTGAAGGGACAGATGCAGGCGATCGAGGAGGGCGACCTTTCGCCTGACCGGGTCATGAGCATCGCCGAGCGGCTGAACGTGTCGGAGACCGACGTCATCCAGATGAACCGCCGCATCAGCAGTCCCGACGCCTCGCTGAACGCGCCGTTGCGCGAGGACGGGGAGGGCGAGTGGCAGGACTGGCTGGTGGACGCAGACGACAATCAGGAAGTCGCGCTGGCGAAGAACGAGGAGTTCGGCACCAGGCGCAAGCTTCTCGCGGGCGCCATGCGCACCTTGTCCGAACGCGAGCGGCAGATCCTTTCCGAGCGCCGCCTGAAGGACACGCCGACGACGCTGGAAAGCCTCAGCCAGCGCTACGGCATCTCGCGCGAGCGGGTGCGCCAGATCGAGGTGCGCGCGTTCGAGAAGCTGCAGAAATCGGTGCGGAACGCGGTCATGGACCGGCGGCTGGCCTGTTGAGGCGGGCTGCCCGCGCGCTGCGTTCCTCCGGGTCCGAGGGCAAGACCGACGCTCAGCTCACGAACGGGTCGCGGACCATGATGGTGTCTTCCCGCTCGGGGCTTGTCGAAAGCAGATGCACCGGCGCGCCGATGAGTTCTTCGATGCGACGGATGTATTTTACCGCCGTTGCCGGCAGGTCCGCCCACGAGCGGGCGCCCCGCGTGCTTTCGCTCCAGCCGGCCATGACCTCGTATTGCGGCTCGAGCCTGGCCTGAAGCAGCGACGAGGCCGGGAGATGGTCGATCTCCTCGCCGTCGAGGCGATAGGAAACGCACACCCGGAGCGTCTCGAAGCCGTCGAGGACATCCAGCTTGGTCAACGCCAGGCCGGTGATGCCGTTGACGCGGACGGCGTGGCGGACAAGGACGGCGTCGAACCAGCCGCACCGCCGCGCCCGCCCCGTGACGGTGCCGAACTCCTTGCCCCGCTCGCCCAGCGTCCGGCCGGCCGCGTCCGTCAGTTCGGTCGGAAACGGGCCGCTGCCGACCCGGGTCGTGTAGGCCTTGGTAATGCCCAGAACATAGCCCAGCGCGCCGGGGCCGAGCCCCGCCCCGGCCGCCGCGGCGCCGGCGACCGTATTCGACGACGTCACGTACGGATAGGTGCCATGGTCGATATCGAGCATGGTCCCCTGCGCGCCCTCGAACAGAATGCGCTTGCCGGCCCGGCGCACCCCGTCGAGCGTCTTCCAGACGATGTCGGAGAAGGGCAGAACCCGCGGCGCCACCGCCATCAATGCGTCGAACAGCGGGGCGGCGTCGACCTCGCTCATGCCAAGGCCGCGCAGCAGGGCATTGTGGTGCAAGAGAAGGGCGTCGATTTTCGCCGAAACGATGTCCGCGCTGGCTAGATCGCCGAGCCGGATCGCCCGGCGCGCGACCTTGTCTTCGTAGGCCGGGCCAATGCCGCGGCCGGTGGTGCCGATCCTCGCGTTGCCGAGTGCCAGTTCCCGCGCCTTGTCCAGGTTGCGATGGATCGGCAGGATCAGCGGCACGTTTTCGGCGACCCTGAGGTTGGCGGGGCTGACTTCGACCCCCTGGCTGCGGAGCACGTCGATCTCGTCCAGCAGCGCCCACGGATCGAGCACGACCCCGTTGCCGATCACAGCGAGCTTGCCGGGCCGGACGACGCCGGCGGGGAGCAGGCTGAGCTTGTAGGTGACGCCGTCGATGACCAGCGTGTGGCCGGCGTTGTGACCGCCCTGAAAGCGGACCACGACGTCGGCGCGCTGCGACAACCAGTCGACGATCTTGCCCTTTCCCTCGTCTCCCCACTGGGAACCGATGACGACGACGTTAGCCATGCTCACCCGCGCGTTGCTGCGTCCGGACCTCTCGAACGGTTTCGCCGTCGACGACATGGCCGCAGCGAAGCCGCGCCGCCTCGACGTCGACGTCGCCGACGTTTTCGACAGCGTGCACGGTTATCCAGCCGTCGGCGCGCAGGCGCAAGGATTGTTCCGGCGATGTCTCGAGGGGGACGAACACCCGGCGCTGCGCCGGCCGGCGCGGCAGGCTTTCGAGCACGGTGTCCATGATCAGCGTCGCGCCCG
>JAEULH010000006.1 GCA_016793925.1 Rhodospirillales bacterium
CAGATCTTCGCCGCTGGACACGTAGTCGCCGACACTCACCCGGCGCAGGCCGATCATGCCCGAGAACGGCGCGGTGATCCTGGTCTTGTCCAGCCGCGCTTCGGCCAGATCCACCTTCGCCCGATCGCTGTCGAGGCTGGCACGACCCTCGTCGACGGCGCGGGCGGTCCCGGCGCCGCGGCGAAAGAGCTCCTCGGCCCGACGGAAGTTGCGTTCGCTCAGGGCGAGGTTGGCCTTGGCGTCGGCAAGCTCGGCGCGGGCGACCGAGTCGTCGAACTTGAACAACAGGTCGCCGGCCTTGACGGCGGTGCCTTCATCGAAATGAATTTCGGTCACGCGGGCGTCGATCTCCGGGCGGATCACCACCGATTCGTTCGACCGCATCGTACCGACCGCGGAAACCTCGGTGGCGACGGGACCGGGCGCCGCGCGCTGCGCCTCCACGGGCACCGACTTCGGCGGCGCGGCCGGGGCAGCCGCTGCCGCGGCGCCAGCCGCATCGGCGGCGCCGGCACGCTCGAAATACACCCAGTAGCCGGCGCCCGCAGCAACCGCGACGGCCACCGCGACAACGCCGACGAGGATCTTGCGTCGCATCGATTTCATAATACAGAGGTGTGGGCCGCGAGAACAGCACGCCAGCACGGCCGCAAGCGCGCCTGCCCGGTCGCTCTCGATATGCGCCAAGCCGCCGACAGCGTCAACCCGGCCGAAGGACGTGCGCATGCGCGCGCGAACGTGTAGACAAGCCGCCGAGGCGAAGCGCGCTTCGTTGCTGCCGGGAAGAGGATTCCGCCATGCCGACCACAGTTGAAAACGCAAGGACTGACGGTCGCGGGGCCGCCCTGCTGGCCCGCCTTCGCGATCTGGCCCTCGTTTCGGGACGCGAGATGCGGCTCGCCTCCGGGCGCACCTCGAACATCTACTTTGACATGAAAATGGCGATGTTCGATCCGGAAACGGCCGGTCTCATCGCCGATGCGGTCCTCGACAAGCTTCGCCAGAGGGACGCGCATCAGATCGGCGGACTGGAGATGGGCGCGGTGCCGATCATCGGCGCCGTCGTGTGCAGGAGTTACCCCGACTACCCGGTCAACGGCTTCTTTGTCCGCAAGTCGGTCAAGGCCCACGGCACAAGCAAGAAGATCGAAGGGCATTTTGATCCGGCCGCGACGACGGTGCTCATCGAGGACGTGACGACCACGGGCGGCTCCGTGCTGGACGCTCTGAGGGCCGTGCGCGAGGCCGGCGGATCTGCGGCGACGGTGCTGACCGTCGTCGACCGGGAAGAAGGAGCCCGCGCCAACCTGGCCGCGGAAGGCGTGGAGCTTGTCGCACTCTGCACCAGGTCCGACTTCTGCGGCTGAGCCGCTCGGCCGTTCGCCCTAGCTTGGCGTGCTCAACGTCTCCAGGTAGGCCCGGAATTCTTCCCGCGTAACCACGCCGTCGCTGTTGGCGTCGGCCCTGTCGAACTGGCTGAAGCTGGCCTGGTTGAACTCGTAGCCGGACAGGACGCCGTCGTGGTTCAGGTCGGCTTCGGCGAACCGGGTCGCATTGAGACCGGGCACTTCGTCCCTGCTGAGCACCGTGTCGTTGTTGCGATCGCGCATGTAGAAGATCGCCATCTTGCGGATCTGCCACTCGCTGCGATCGATCTGGCCGTTGCCGTCACTGTCGAAGACGGCGAACAGTTGCTCGGTCGTCTGCGGGCCGCCCTGCTGCTTGTGGTACTCGGGGATGATCGTCATCGGCGATCCCCGATCGGCCGCCGCCGCCGGTTCAGCGAACCCGGTCGCGCCACATGCGGCCACAAGAGCCGCGACTGCGGCGCGCCTGCCTATCCCTGCTTTCATCCCGGCCCCGTCGACATTCAGCGTGTGACAAGGCGCATCATGGCCGCTCGCTTGGACGGGCGCAACGCGCCTGTGGAGCGCGCCGGCGTTCGCGCCTCGCCTCGCCTGCTCCGGGAAAGGCCACACCTGCAAGTCCCAACAAGACATTGCTTTTTCCACCCAATTCTCCAAAATGGATGAGGACATGCTCGTTGGGGGCGGCGGGGTGGGCGTCGAGGTATATTCTCGCTGGTTTCTGGCGGTTTTCTTTGTGGTCGTGGCAGTTTTCTACACCGTCACGATCCTGGCAAAGAAGCGCGGCGCAGGGGGCTCCTCGCCCGTGACGTTTGGACCGCGCGGGAGCCGGCACTGGCTGATCCACACGACCTTCCGCGTCTTCCGCGTCCTCATCCTGATTGTGTGCGTGGTCCGGCTGCCGTTTCCGCAGCTCGATACCTACCTCATTCCGCTCACGCCCCTGTGGCAGCCGGCGATTGTGCTGACCGGCAACGCACTCATGCTGATCAGCTTCGCCGGGCTGATCAGTCTGCACGGAGTGATGGGCAGCCACTGGCGCTCGGGCATTCCCGCCGGCGAGACCCACCCCCTGATCACCACCGGAGCCTACGCCCGCAGCCGCAACCCGATGTTCCTGCTCATCCAGACGGCGCAGTTCGGCTTCTTCCTCTCCCTGCCGTCCGTGTTCACCCTGATCTGCCTCGTCGTCGGGGTCGCCGCAATCCACGCGCAGGAGCGTCTTGAAGAACGCCACCTGGAAGCGGCCCACGGCGTCGAGTACCTTCGCTACAAGGAGCGCGTCCCGCGCTGGCTCTTTCGCCGCTCCGACGGCCCCAGCCACAGCTGACGCAGGCTCAGCTCTCCCGCGCAGCGGCGACGAGTTCGCGCAACTGGTCGCCATCGATTGCGCCGGGCATCAACGTGTCGCCGACAACGAAGGCGGGCGTGCCCTGGATGTTCAACGTCTGCGCCAGGGCCAGGTTGCGCTGGATCGTCGCCTCGATCTCCGGCTTCGCCATGGCCTTCTTCACCTTGTCCGGATCCAGCCCGACCTTCTTCGCGATCGCCAGCACCTGCGCCTCGCCGAGCGTGCCGTGCGCCTCCATCAGGGCGGAATGGAACTCGAAATACTTCTGCGGATACAACGACCAGACCGCTAGCGCCGCGTGCGACGCGGTGACCGAGTCGGGGCCGAGGATCGGAAGCTCCTTGAACACGTAGCGGACATTGCCGTCGCTCTTCAGCAACTCCTGGACGCCGGGGAACGCCCGCTTGCAGTAGGCGCAACGGTAGTCGAAGAATTCCACAACCGTAACGTCGCCATCGGTGTTGCCGGCAACCGGCGCCGACGGATCGTTCTTGATCTCGTCGCGATGCGTCGCCACCGCCGTCGCCGCAGCTTGCTGCTCCGCCAGGTGCTGGCGGATCTGGTAGTTCTGCATGGATTCGACGATGACTTCCGGATTGTCGAGGATGAATTGCCGAACCAGCCCTTCGATCGCGTCCTTCTGCTCGGCACTCAGTCCCGCCGCAGGGGCAGCCGGTGAGGTCGCGCCCGGTGTCGATTGTCCGCCCGCGCCCGCTGCCTCGGCGGCGAGCGTCGCGACAGGCGGCCTGAATGCGAACGCCAGGACGCCGAAAACGGCGGCAAGCGCAAGATTATGCTTCATCGATATGACCTTCTTTCGAACATTGATGAACAAAATAAGAACGCACCATAAGACCGATCACCGGCCAAAGGCAAGGCCTGCGTTCCGTCGCCTCGGCGGCCCACCTGCTTCAGTCGCCCTTCTCCACTTCGACGGCATGGAGGATATCCTGCGCCTTCAGCCAGCCGGGCGAACCCTGGGGCAGCATCGCCGCCGCCTTGCCGGCGTGATATTTGGCGTCCGAGCGCTTGTTCAACAACATGGCCTCCTCGGCGAGCGCGAGCGAACTGTTCGCCATGTCGCCCTGGCGGCCGAGCCCGATGGCGAGCTGGCGCCAGACGAACGGCGTCTCCGATTCAACGGCAAGCGCTGCACGCAAGTTGGCGACGGCCGGATTGAGGAGTTTCGGGTCGTTCAGGGCAAGTTCCACCCGGGCGAGGTTTACGCGAATGAGCGGCGCGTCCGACATGAGCTGCACCGCCGTTTCGTACGGCTTGAGCGCCTGTGCCGGCCGACCGGCCTCGAACAGAATCTGCCCCTTCAGCTCATGGAAATAGGGGTTCTTCGGCTCCTCGGCGATGAGCCCGTCCACGGTCGCGACGGCCTTGTCCGTATCGCCGCTGCGATAATCGGCGATTGCGCGCGCGTAGCGGGCGGGGATGCTGGTGTCTTCCGGCGGATACAGCCGATAGGTTGTTGCCGGCAGGTCGAGGAAGCCGTGCAACTTCGCCACCATCCGCGCGTACATCGTCTGGAAGTCGGGCTTGGTCGGCGCATTGGAATGCGGCGACTTGGCAACGAACGCCTCCATCGCGTCGATCCGGTCGCGGGTCAGCGGGTGGGTGCGCAGGTAGGGATCCTGGCGTTCCGGAACGAGCAGCTCTTCCTGGCTGAGGATATTGAAGAAATCGAGCAGACCGCGCGCCGATTGATCGGTCGCGTCGAGATAGCGCATCGCCGCGGCGTCGGCCGCGCCTTCCTGCGTCCGGCTGTACTGGAAGAAGTTGCGCTGGGCAACGTTCTGGCCGCCCATGATCATCGCCCCGCCGACATCCGGCCGGCCGGCGGCGGCGGCGGCGGCGCCCAGGACGAAGGAGAGGATGCTCTCGGCGGTGCTGCGCTTGAGCGCCTCGTTGACCCGCGACAGATGTCCGCCCTCGATGTGGCCAACCTCGTGGGCGATCACGCCGATGATCTGGTCGGCGTCGCCGCTGCGGGTGATTAAGCCCGTATTGATGAACAGGTTCTGGCCGCCGGCCACGAAGGCGTTGATTTGTTTGTCGGCGACGACATAAATGCGAACCGCGGTAGGATCCAGACCGGCGGCGATGAACAGCGGAGTGGCGTAAGCGCGAATGGTGTTTTCAATTTCCGTGTCGCGGATAAAGCTGATTTTCGCCGCGAATACGTCTTCCGGCCTGAGCAGTAGAACAAGCACAAGCAGAAGAAGGGCGCATTTCCTTACCATAGAATTTCAGGACGCTGTCCATCCGGCCGTGTCGATTCAAGGTAGGCGTCGTCGCCGTCGCCGTCAAATGGCGGCATGGGCCATGACGCTGGTCATCGCCGGCTGCAGCGCCGACCGGAGCGGCGAGGCGCCGGCAGGCCCGGCGCTCGGCGGCGTCGTCGCCGACGAACCCCGCGCCGCCCAGATCGGTCGCGACATCCTTGCCGCCGGCGGATCGGCGGCCGACGCGGCAACGGCCGCCTACTTCGCCATGGCGGTCACGCTTCCGTCGCGCGCCAGTCTCGGCGGCGGCGGCGTATGCATGGTTTTCGACCCCCGGACCCGCGAGGCGCAGACGCTCGAGTTTCTGGCCAGGGCGCCCTCGCACATTCCCGCCGATGCCGATCGACCGACGGCTGTGCCGGGCAACGTGCGCGGCTTCTACTCGCTCCAGGCCCGTTACGGCCGGCTGCGCTGGTCACAGGTGCTCGTCGGGGCGGAAAATCTGGCGCGTTTCGGCGTGAATGTGTCGCGCGCGTTCGCCGAGGACATTGCTCAGGTGTCCCCGGCGATGGCGATGCAGCCGGCGGCGCAGCAGACCTTCTCCGCGCCCGGCGGCAATCTTGTCGGCGAGGGCGACCCGCTGCGCCAGAACGATCTCGCCGTGGTGCTCTCGCGCGTCCGAACGGAAGGTCCCGGGGACTTCTACGGCGGGTCGACGGCCGCCAAGTTGACCGCCGGCGCGCGCGCCGCCGGCGGCTCGCTGGACGCGGCCGATCTGCAAGGCTACGAGCCCGTGTGGCGTCCGGCGCTGACGATCAAGGACGGCGGCGTGTCGGCGCATTTCCCCCTCTCGCCGCCGCCGGCCGGCGTTGTCGCGGCGCAGACCTGGGCAATGCTCGTCGGCCACGACCGCTTTGAGGACGCCGACCCGGTCGAACGGATGCATCTGCTGGCCGAGGCCGAAGCGCGCGCCGCGGCCAACAGGGACCGCTGGCAGGCGCAACTCGCCAGCGCCGAAATCGATCCGGACGCGCTCATAAGCCGCCGCACGACCGACGCCTTGCTTTCCGGATATGACAGCGGCGCGAGCACGCCGGCGGCGAAACTCGGCGCTGAGCAGCAGACGGAGCCGCAAAACCCGGCGGCCGCGTCCGTCATCGCGGTCGATGTGACCGGCCTCGCCGTCTCCTGCCAAGTCACCCCGAACAACCTGTTCGGAACGGGGCGGGTTGCGCCCGGCACCGGCATCGTCCTCGCCGCAACGCCCGGGCCTGGCGGCCGCGGAGCGACGGCGCTTGGTCCGATGCTCGTCAGCGACGGCCCGCAGTTTCGGTTTGCCGCCGCAGCCTCCGGCGGTCAGGTTGCGCCGACCACGATGGTCGGCGTCGCTGCCGCCGTCCTCCTCGCCGACGTGCCGCTGACCGACGCCCTCGCGGCACGGCGCGTTCACCGCACCCTGGCGCCGGATCTCCTCTACGCCGAGCAGGGACTGGACCCCGAAGCCGTCCGCGGCCTTGCGGCGCGAGGTCACCAGATCGCCTTTACGCCGACGATCGGCCGCGCCATAGCCGCGTATTGTCCGAACGGCAACCCGAACGACCCGGCGGCCTGCACCTACGCGGCCGATCCGCGCGGCACCGGCCTCGCCGCACGGGCGGATTAGCGCGGCGGGTCCATTCTCTCCTCACCCGGCGCGGCTTCGGCGATCGGCGTACCTAATTCATGAACCGCTGCCACCAGCCGCGGCGCGGCGCTCCCGTCAGATCGCCGCCGGCGCCGACGCGGATCACCTGGGTCCGGGCAGCCGCCGGAGGCTCATCGTCGGCGCCATCGGCCTCGCGGTCCGGCTCATCGTCGCGATGCGCGACAGGTCCGGCCTCGCCATGCGGCTCGCCATCTCCGTTGCTCGATTCGCGCCGGTCGTTGTCGCTTTCGGCGGCCTCCGGGTCTCGATCCCAGGCGGAACCGGCTGAGCCGTCCTCGGCAGGCGCGGCCGCAGGGTAGCTGACGATCTCGAAGGAAACGTCCCCGATTTCGCCCTCCGCCGCGGCGGCGTCGGCAAGCTCGGCGACCTCCCCCGGTGCGGGCCCGTCGTCCGGCGTTTCCCGCTCGAACGCCACCTCGAGATCCATTCCCTCGTCCGCAGGCGCCGCGACCTCGTCGCGGCCGTCATCGTCGAGGTCGTGCCCGTACGCAACCGCATCCGCGCCAATCTCCACGCCCGTCTCCAGCGGAACAGGCTGCGCGTCCGGCGACTGATCGTCCGCGCTTTCATCGTCACCGCCGTCGGCTTCGGCAGCGTCGTCGACCTCGGCGGCGGGGTCGGCGGCGGCATCGGCTTCGGTGAGGTCGTCGACCTCGGCCGCGAGGCCAGCGGCGGCATCGTCGCTCGCTCCGTCATCGGCAGCCTCGCCCGCCGTCTCCGCCTCCGGGCGTCGCGGCCGGCGCCGGCCGCCCCGTTTGCCGCGGCGACGGGGTTTGCGCGCCGCATCCTGGAGTGCGAGTTCGTCCTGCGCCTCGCCGTCCCCCGGCTCGGCAGGCATGCCCTCCTCGCTCCCTGCATCCGCATCGGCATCGGCATCGGCAGCCGCCGCGTCGATCGCAACGTCCGCCGCCACGTCGCCCTCTTCGTCCGCATTCTCGCCGGCCTCTTCGGCTTCGACCAGCGGACGCGCCTCCTCGTCCGTCCGGCGACGACGACGCGGCCGACGGCGGCGCGAGCGCTTCGCGGTTTCCTCGCCGCTGCCGCTGGCCGGCGCCTTCTCCGTTTCCTCGGCGCTCTCCTCGGCGGCCTCAGCGACCACCGGCTCCGCCGGCGTTTCGGCGAGCGGCGTCTGGCCTTTCACCCGCTCCAGCCGATGCTCCGCCGGCGCGAAGGCGCCATCCGACGCTATGACGAGGTTCAGTTGGAAGCGCGCCTCCATCGCGGCGAGCGATTTGCGCTTCTGATTGAGCAGGTACATGGCGACGGTCGGCGCTGCGGAGACGTAGATCGCGCCGCCCTTCGCTTTCTGCCCCTCCTCCTCGATCTTGCGCAGGATCGACAGCACCGTCGACTCCGTCGTCCGACAGACGCCCATGCCGCTGCAGTAGGGGCACATTTCGAAACTGGTCTCGAGCAGGCTCGGACGCAGCCGCTGG
>JAEULH010000048.1 GCA_016793925.1 Rhodospirillales bacterium
ATGCTGGACAAGATACAGCTTCATGCCGGCCTCCGACGTCCGGCCGTCCGCGGCTTCCGGCCCCTACCCCCTCTCGGACGCGTCGAGCGCTTCGATCATCGCCTCCGCGGCGCGCAACTCACGCTCCGCGCCGCGCCGGACGCCGGGGGTATCGGCGGCCATCAGCGCGTCATGGGCGCGACTGAGCCGGTCTTCCGCGTCGTCGCGCGTGATGTCCCTGACCGGGATCGCCTCCTCGGCCAGCACCGTGCACCGTTCGGTGGTGACCTCGGCGAAGCCCTGCTCGACGAAAATCTGGTCGCGGATCTTGAGGTTGTGCTCGCGGATCTCGACCGTCCCCGGTCGCAGCGTCGAGAGCATCGGCGAGTGGCCCGGAAGGACGCCGAAGTTGCCCGCTTCGCCCGGGATGACCACCATCTCGGCCGGCTGCGACAGCAGCATCCGCCCCGGGGTTACAATCTCGAAGGTAAAGGTATCGGCCATGATCCCGCCTCGTTCGCCGGCTTACGCCGCTTCCGCGGCCATCCGCTTGGCCTTGGCAACGGCTTCCTCAATGGTGCCGACCATGTAGAAGGCGGCTTCCGGCAAGTGGTCGTACTCGCCTTCGCAGATCGCCTTGAAGCCCTTGATCGTGTCCTCGAGGTTGACGAACACGCCGGGCGTCCCGGTGAACACCTCGGCGACATGGAACGGCTGGCTGAGGAAGCGCTGGATCTTGCGCGCGCGCGCCACGGTGAGCTTGTCTTCTTCCGAGAGCTCGTCCATGCCGAGAATGGCAATGATGTCCTGCAATGACTTGTAGGTCTGCAGGATACGCTGAACCTCGCGGGCGCAGGTGTAGTGCTCTTCGCCGACGATCCGCGGGTCCAGAACGCGCGACGTCGAGTCGAGCGGATCGACCGCGGGATAGATGCCGAGTTCGGCGATCGAGCGGCTGAGGACCGAGGTCGCATCGAGGTGGGCGAACGCCGTGGCCGGCGCCGGGTCGGTGAGGTCGTCGGCCGGAACGTAGATGGCCTGCACCGAGGTGATCGAGCCCTTCTTGGTCGAGGTGATCCGCTCCTGCAGGGCGCCCATGTCGGTCGACAGCGTCGGCTGGTAGCCCACCGCCGAGGGGATACGCCCGAGCAGGGCCGACACTTCCGAGCCGGCCTGTGTGAAGCGGAAGATATTGTCGACGAAAAAGAGCACGTCCTGGCCTTCTTCGTCGCGGAAATACTCGGCCAGCGTCAAACCGGTGAGGCCGACCCGAGCGCGCGCACCGGGCGGCTCGTTCATCTGGCCGTAAACCAGCGCCGCCTTGGAGCCGGAACCGCCGACCTGAATGACGCCGGACTCCATCATCTCGTGATAGAGGTCGTTGCCCTCGCGGGTGCGCTCGCCGACGCCGGCGAACACCGAATACCCGCCGTGCGCCTTGGCGATGTTGTTGATCAGCTCCATGATGATGACGGTCTTGCCGACGCCCGCACCGCCGAACAGGCCGACCTTGCCGCCTTTCGGATAAGGCTCGATCAGGTCGATGACCTTGATGCCGGTCACCAGGATCTCGGTTTCCGTCGACTGGTCGAGGAAAGACGGAGCCGGGCGGTGGATCGGATACTTGATCTTGGTCTCCAGGGGACCGCGCTCGTCCACCGGTTCGCCGACGACGTTGACGATCCGCCCGAGGGTCTCCGGCCCCACCGGCACCGAGATCGGTTGGCCGGTGTCGGTCACCTCCTGGCCGCGGACCAGGCCGTCGGTGGAATCCATCGCCACCGTCCGCACCGTCGACTCGCCCAGTTCCTGCGCGACCTCGAGGACCAGGGTCTTGCCCTCGTGCTGAAGATGCAGCGCATTCAGGATCTGCGGAAGGCCGCCCTCGAACCGGACGTCGACCACCGCCCCCAGAACCTGGGTGATCGTGCCGATGGCGTTCTTGCTCATTGCCAATGCTCCTCTGGCGAACGGTGCCTGCTCTCAGGCCTTGACGGGCTCACAGCGCCTCGGCGCCGGAGATGATCTCGATCAGCTCGGTGGTGATGGCGGCCTGGCGGGTCCGGTTGTACTTCAAGCGCAGCTTGTCGATCATGTCGGCCGCGTTGTTGGTGGCGTTCTCCATGGCGGTCATCCGCGCCCCCTGCTCCGAAGCGTAGCTTTCCAGGAGCGCGCGAAAGATCTGCATCGACAGGTTGGCCGGCAGAAGCGAACCCAGGAGCTGGTCCTCGCCCGGCTCCAGCTCGTATTCCGCCTCGCTCGCCGCGACCCGATCTTTGCCGCCGGCGGCCAGTTGCTCAACGGGGAAGGGGATGATCTGCTTGACCGTCACCTCCTGCGAAATGGCCGATTTGAAGGTGTTGTAGATGACGATGCAGGTGTCGAACTCGCCGGCCTCGAACATGTTGCGCAGGCGCTTGGCGATGTCGCGCGCCGGCGCGAACTGAGCGCCCGAGCGGGTGACATTTTCCATCGAATCGACGATCCGCCCGGCATGATCCCGTCGCAGGACATCCCGGCCCTTTCGTCCGACGCAGAGCAGTTTGACCTGCTTGCCCTCGCCCTCCAGCGCGGTGATGCGCCGGCGGGTCTCGCGGACGATGCTGCTGTTAAAGCCCCCGCAGAGGCCGCGATCGCCGGTGACGGCGACGATGAGATAACTGTTGTCCGTCCCGTGACCGGACAACAGCTTGGGCGCGGACTGCAGCGACGACATGCTGGCGACCATCTGCGCCAGCATCCGCTCCATCCGCTCTCCGTATGGCCGGCCTTCCTCGGCCGACGCCTGCGCCCGCTTGAGTTTGGAGGCGGCGACCATCTTCATCGCCGACGTGATCTTCTGCGTCGACTGGACGCTGGCGATCCTGTTTCTGAGATCCTTCAGGCTCGGCATTGAACGCTGGTCCCCTGACTGGCTTCGATGACAGCGTCCAGCGCTTACGAAAAGCTTTTGGCGAAACGGTCGATGAAGGCGGTGAGCTTCTTGTCGGTCTCCTCGCTCAGGTCCTTCTCCGTGCGGATCGTCTCGAGGATGTCGGCGCCGTTGGCGCGGATGTTGTCAAGCAGCGAAGCCTCGAAGCGGCCGACGTCGTCGACGGCGATGCGGTCGAGGTAGCCGCGCACGCCGGCGAAGATGGAGACGACCTCCTCCTGGACCGGGTACGGATGGAACTGCGGCTGCTTCAGCAGCTCGGTCAAACGCTCGCCGCGGCTGAGCAGACGCTTGGTCGAGGCGTCCAGATCCGAGGCGAACTGGGAAAAGGCTGCCATCTCGCGGTACTGCGCCAGCTCGAGCTTGATGCTGCCGGCGACCTTCTTCATCGCCTTGATCTGCGCCGCCGAGCCGACGCGGCTGACCGAGATGCCGACGTTCACCGCCGGGCGGATGCCCTTGTAGAAGAGCTCGGTCTCGAGGAAGATCTGGCCGTCGGTGATCGAGATGACGTTGGTCGGGATGTAGGCCGACACGTCGCCGGATTGGGTTTCGATCACCGGCAGCGCCGTCAGCGAGCCTGAGCCGTGGTCCTTGTTCAGCTTGGCCGCACGCTCGAGCAGGCGCGAATGGAGGTAGAACACGTCGCCCGGGTAGGCCTCGCGGCCCGGCGGCCGGCGCAGCAGCAGCGACATCTGCCGATAGGCGACCGCCTGCTTGGACAGATCGTCGTAAAAGATGACCGCGTGCATGCCGTTGTCGCGGAAGTATTCGCCGATGGTGCAGCCGGCGTACGGCGCCAGGTACTGCAGCGGCGCCGCCTCGGAGGCCGTGGCGGCGACGACGACGGTGTAGTCGAAGGCGTCGTGCTCCTGGAGCACCTTGACGAGCTGCGCCACCGATGACCGCTTCTGGCCGACCGCGACATAGATGCAGAAGAGCTTTTCGGAATCGTTCTTGGCGTTGTCGTTGATGTATTTCTGATTGATGATCGTATCGAGAATGATCGCGGTCTTGCCGGTTTGGCGGTCGCCGATGATCAGCTCGCGCTGACCGCGGCCGATCGGGATCAGGCTGTCGATCGCCTTGACGCCGGTCTGCACCGGCTCGTGCACCGATTGGCGCGGAATGATCCCCGGCGCCTTCACGTCGGCGACACGACGCTCGGCGGCGCTGATCGGCCCCTTGCCGTCGATCGGTTCGCCGACGGCGTTGATGACGCGCCCGAGCAGCCCGTTGCCGACCGGAACGTCGACGATGGCGCCCGTCCGTTTGACGACGTCGCCCTCGCGGATCATGCGGTCGTCGCCGAACAGCACGACGCCGACGTTGTCCTCTTCCAGGTTCAGCGCCATCCCCTTGGTGCCGTCGGGAAACTCCACCATCTCGCCCGCCTGGACCTTGTCCAGGCCATGGACACGGGCGATGCCGTCGCCGACCGACAGGACCGTCCCGACCTCGGCGACTTCCGCTTCCGTACCGAAGTTTGCGATTTGCTGCTTCAGAATCGCGGAAATTTCCGCTGCGCGGATTTCCATCACCCGGTCCCCTTCATAGCAAGGCTCAATCGTTTCAGTTTGGTGCTGAGCGAAAAGTCGATCATGCGCGAGCCGACCTTGACGATCAGCCCGCCGAGAAGCTGCGGGTCAACCCGGGTCGAGAGCGCGACGTCGGTCCCCACCGCCTTCTTCAGGATGGCTGCAATGGCGCCAAGCTGTTCCGCCGAAAGGGTCTGCGCGGCGACCACCTCCGCCACGGTCTCGCCGCGCCGATCGGCCATCATCTGCTGATAGGCCGCGATCATCGCCGGCAAGGCGAACAGTCGCCGATGCGTCGCTACGAGGCCAACGAACTTCTGCACCAGCGGGCCGATGCCGGCCGCTTCGAGCACGGCCGTAACGCCGCGCTGCTGGTCCTCGCGAGAGATGACGGGAGATCGGATCAGCCGCTGCAGATCCGCGCTTTCGTTGATCATGCCCGCCAGCCGCTGCAACTCCTCGGCGACCTGGTCGAGCGACTTTTCCTGCTCGGCCAGTTCGAACAACGCCGCTGCATAGCGCTGGGCAAGGCCGGAAGAGCCTTCGGTTGTGGTAGTCACCCGGGAGCGCCCTCGTTCTTGTTTATTTTAGAGCCAGAGGCGCACACGCAACGCGCACCCGCCAAATGCACCAGCCCTTTGCACGTATCGCGCACAAGCCGCCCCGGCCCGGCGCGACTGTTCTCTAACACACCTGTTTTGGCCTTGCAACCCGGCTTCCCGACCGCAAATCGAGCGGAAAGCCTTGGATTCGCGCGCATCTTCACCGGGAACCCAGCGGCGCTCGAGCCCTCGATCTCGCAGGTGCGAGAGGCAGTTTCGGGCACAGTGCACGCCATGTCCACAACGAGTCGAGAAATTTTTGCGATCTTTGCGATTGGGCGTAATTACACGCCGGATCGGCGTCGTGCCGGCCTTCTACAAGAAGCTGTAGGGATCGATATCGACCTGGACGCGAACGCCGCCCGGCATCCGGGTCGCGGCGAGCCAGCGGCGAACGAGCGGCGGGACGGCGACGGCGCGACCGGCGTGGAGGAGCAGGCGGCGGCGATGGCGACCGCGCAGCAGCGCCAGCGGCGCCGGGGCCGGCCCGAAGACGCGGACGCCATCACCGTTCGGGGCGCTGTCCGCCAGGGCAGAGGCCGCAGCCTCGACCGCGACCGGATCGGCCCCGGAAACGATCAGCGCCGCGAGCCGGCCATAGGGCGGCATCTCCGCCTCGCGCCGGCCGGCCTCCTCGGCGGCAAGGAAGCGGTCGCGCGCGCCGGAGGCCAGCGCCGTCATCGCCGGGTGGTGCGGCATTGTCGTCTGCACCAGCGCCCGGCCCGGCCGGTCGCCGCGGCCGGCGCGACCGGCGGCCTGATAGAGGAGCTGGAACGTCCGCTCGCCGGCGCGAAGATCGCCGCCGGCCAAGCCGAGGTCGGCGTCGACCACGACCACCAGCGTCAGATGCGGAAAATGGTAGCCTTTGGCGATGATCTGGGTGCCGATGACGATGTCGATCTCGCGCGCCTCCATTCGCCGGACCAGCTCCGCCGTCGCCGCCGGTCCCGGTAGCGTATCGCTGGTGGCAAGACAGACCCGCGCGTCCGGAAACGTGCCGGCGACCTCCTCGGCAAGTCGCTCGACGCCGGGTCCGCAGGCGGCCAAGGTCTCGGCGGCGCCGCACGCCGGGCAGGTGTTGACCAACGGCGCGGCGTGGCCGCAGTGGTGACAAAGCATCCGTCCGGCGAGGCGGTGCTCGACCAGCCAGGCGCTGCACCAGGCGCATGCGAGGCGGTGGCCGCAGGCGCGACACAGGGTCAGCGGAGCGTAACCCCGCCGGTTTAGGAACAGGAGCGCCTGTGCACCCTCATCGAGGTTCGCGCCGATAGCGGCGCGCGTGGACGGAGCGAGCCAAGCCCCGCGGGACGGGCGGTCCCGGCGCAAATCGATGAGCTCGACGGCCGGCATCGCCCTGCCGCCGTGGCGCGCCGGCAGCAGCACCGAGCCGTAGCGGCCCGCCCGAACGTTGACGACCGTCTCGAGAGACGGCGTCGCCGAAACCAGGCAAACGGGGATGTTTCCAAGCCGCGCCCGCACCACCGCCATGTCGCGGGCGTTGTAGGGGACGCCGTCTTCCTGCTTGTACGACGCATCGTGTTCCTCGTCGATGACGATCAGGCTCAGGCGCGCGAAGGGAAGGAACAGCGCCGAGCGGGCGCCGACGACGACCCGCGCGCTCCCCTCGGCGACCCGCCGCCACGTCCGCCGCCGCTCGGCGCGGCCAAGCTCCGAGTGCCAGGCGTGGGGATCGGCGCCGAAGCGGGCGCGAAAGCGGGCGAGCCACTGCGCGCCGAGGGCAATCTCGGGCAAAAGGACAAGAACCTGGCCGCCGGCGGCCAGGGCGGCGGCGATCGCCTCGAAGTAGACTTCGGTCTTCCCCGACCCCGGAACCCCGTCGACGAGGGTCACCGAGAAGCCCTCGGCGAGCGCTGCGCGCAACCGATCGGCGGCTTGCGCCTGCTCGACGGAGAGAACCGGCCCCGGCGGCAGCACGCCGAGCGGATCCTCTCGCGCCGTCTCGCAGCGAGCCGCCTTCGCGATCAGCCCGGCTGCAGCCATGCTCCCGACGACGCCGCTGCTGACGCCGGCTTCGTCGGTCAGTTCGGCGGCGGTGCGCGCCCGGCCGTCGGCGAGCACGGCGAGGACGCGACTTCGCGCCGCGGTCGGACGATGCGGCCTCGGCGTCGGCATCTCGCTCGCACCGCCGCACGGGCGATCCGGCAGAGCGTAGACCGGCACGGTCCGCGCCGGCCGCAGCGCCTCCGGCACGCTCATGATCATGCGCAGGACGGCGCCGCGCGGCTGCACGGTGTAGGCCGCGACCCAGTCGACGAACCGGCGCGCGGTCGGTTGCAGGGGCGGTGCGTCGCACCGGCCGAGAATCTCCCGGAGCCGGCCTTCGTCGACATCGCCTTCGCCCGGGCCCCAGACCGCTCCCAACAGCCGCCGCGAGCCCAGCGGCACTTCGACGAAAGCGCCGTCCTCGATCTGCAGGTCCGCCGGCACGCGATAATCGTAGGCTCCGGGCAGAGCGAGCGGCAGCAACACCGCGACCCGCTCGCCGGCCTGGTACAAGCGTGATGTTTTCGACACTATTCCGTTGCCTTCATACATCATGCTCATGATTCACATTAACAACACGCAAACCGCTCTGGTATACGCGGTTGTATGACACAGTCGCTCGATACCAGCGAGATCGGCCGCGGCGGCAGCCAGGCGGGAGGCGGCGACGAAACGACCGCCGATCAGGTCGTCCGGTTTCTTCGCCGAAACCCCGAGTTCCTCCTCGTCCAGCCGGACCTGCTGCACGAGCTCGCGCCGCCGCCGCGCTGGACCGGCGACACCGTCGTCGACTTCCAGCGGTTCATGGTCGACGTGCTCCGCGGGGAAATCGACGGGCTGCGCGATTGCACAAGCGCGGTGATCGAGACCAGCCGAACCAACCAGAGCGTCCAGGCGCAGACCCACGCGGCAGCGCTGTCGCTGCTGGCGGCCTCCGACATGGACCAACTCATTCGGATCATCGACGAGGATCTGCCGGTTGTCCTTGGCGTCGATGCGGCGACGCTTGCCTTCGAGCCGCTCCCTGCGATCGACGCGGCGGTGACGACGATCTGCCGGCTCGAGGCGGGCGAGGTCGACCATCTCCTCGGCGTCGGGCGTCGAACCCGGCTGATCGAAAGGCTCGGCACAGACGGGGTGCTTTTTGTCGAGGCCGGGCCGCCGGTCCGCTCGGCGGCGCTGGTCCGCTTGACGCTGGGCGGGTCGGACGCGCAAGGCATTCTCGCCCTCGGCGCGCTGGAAGAGGGCCTCTTCAGGCCGGACCAGGGCACGGATCTGTTGGAGTTCCTGGCGCGGATCGTCGAGGTGTGCCTGCAACGGCTCCTGCCCGACCCGCGCTGAGCCCCGTCGCCGGCGACGGCTCGGTGGCGGCCGCCGTAGCTGCCTGGCACGACTGGCTGACCAGCGAGCGGCGCGCCTCGGCGCACACCCTTGAGGCTTATGGCCGCGACCTGCGCGCCTTCCTCGCCTTCCTCACCGTCCATCTCGGCGCGCCGCCCAGCCTCGCCGACCTCTGCAACCTCGCCCTCGGCGATTTTCGCGCCTTTCTCGCTGCGCGCGCCGGAGCGGGACTGGTGGCCAGCTCGCGGGCGCGGAACCTGGCGGCGGTTCGGGGCTTCTTCCGGTTCCTCGAGCGCAACGGCCTCGGCGCCAACCCCGCGGTTCGACTGCTGCGCACGCCGAAGCTCGGCAAAAGCGTGCCGAAGGCGCTCCGCGTCGAAGAGGCGCTGGCGTCGGTCGATACGGTCGGCGACCTCAGCGACGAACCGTGGGTCGCAGCGCGCGATCGGGCCCTGCTGCTCCTGCTCTACGGATGCGGTCTGCGAATCGGCGAGGCCTTGGCGCTGAACCGCCGCGACGCGCCGCAAAGCGACAGCCTGATCGTCTCCGGCAAGGGCGGCAAACAGCGGCTGGTGCCGATTCTGCCGGTGGTCAGGGACGCCATCTCCGCCTACCTCGCCGCCTGCCCGTTCCCGGGCGACGGCGCCGCGGCGCTGTTTGTCGGCGTGCGCGGCGGCCGCCTCGACCCGGCCGTGGTCCAGCGGCAGATGCGCCGGCTCAGGGTCGCGCTGGGACTGCCGGAGGCGGCGACGCCGCACGCGCTCCGACACAGCTTCGCGACTCACCTGCTCGCAGACGGCGGCGACCTGCGCACCATCCAGGAGCTGCTCGGCCATGCGTCGCTGTCGACCACCCAGCGCTACACCGATGTCGACGCCGCTCGCCTCGCCGCCGTCCACCGCCGCGCCCACCCGCGGGCGCGCAAGTAGCCCCGGCAGCGCTGCGAGCGCCGATCTGCGTCGTCCATGTTACGCCCGGCCTCCGGCCGAGAGCCGCAGCACCAGCGGGCCGAGCAGGCCGAAGGCGGCGACCGCGGCGAAGGCCACGCCCCATGACGTCGCAGTCCCGCCGCCGCCGGTCGCGTCCAGCACGGCGCCGAAGACGATCGGGCTGATCGCGGCGGTGCCAAAGCCGGTGAAGGCGAGCACCGCCATCGTCGCACCTTGCCGACCGGGCTGAGCGGCGCCCAGCGCGCCGGCGATGAGTGCGGCCGAATCGAGCTGGACGACACCGCTGTAGACCAGGGCGAGCGCTACGACGCCGCCATAGGCCAGCGGGGCGGCGAAGCCGATGCCGGCGGCGACGAAGACGGACGCGATCATGACGGCGGTGATGGTGCGCACACGGCCGAAGCGCAGACAAAGCTCGTTGCCGGCGATACTGCCGGCGACGGCTACCAGCCCGCTCAGCATGCCGACGTTGGTCGGGTTGAGCCAGAGGCCGGTTCCCGACCCGGTCAAGGTCAGGCTGAAGGCGAGAAAGGCGACCACCCAGGAGCGCAGGACGAACAGCTCGCCGCAATGGACGCCGTAGCCGAGGACATAGCCCATGACCGGGCGATAGGTCAGAACGGGGCGGAAATCGAGCAGACGCCGCACCGGCTGGGCGGGGACGGGCCGGACACGCGGAAGCATCGCGACGATCCCGGCGGCGACGATCGCGCAGCCGGCGGCGACAACGAAGACGCGCGGCCAGCCGAACCCGGTCGACAGCTTGCCGGCGAGAAAGAACGAGGCCGCGGTGCCGAAGGAAAAGCTGGAGGTGTAGAAGGAGACGGCGCGCGACTGGCGCGGCCCGCGGTAGCGATCGACGAGCACGCGCAGGCCGGGCATGTATGTCGCGGCAAGCGCGACGCCGGCGAGGGCGCGAAAGCCGAGCGCGCTCCAGAACCCGGTCGCGGCGTAGGCGAAGCCCGCGGCCGAGACAGCGGCGAGCAGGGCGCCGAAGAGATAGACGCGGCGCGCGTCGATGTGGTCGGTCACAGTGACAAGGACGGGCACCGCTCCGGCATAGGCGGCAAAATAGATGCCGGCGATCCACCCGGCGCGCGTATTCGACAGGGTCCAGGCGTCGACGAAGGTCGGCAGCAGCGCCGGGAAGGCGAAGACCCCGACCATGGTCATGACCTCCGCAAGACAGAGAGAGAGAACCAGCGCGCCACTTCCGCGCGGACTGCGGCCGCCGGCTTCGTCGCCGGTCCCGTCGCCAGTCCCTTCGTCGCCGCTCACTCGCCGCGCCCGGGCGTGATCCGCGCGATCAGGCTATCGGCCCGAGCCTGGGCCCGGTCGAGGGTCGACCCCATCTTCGGGTAGCGGCGGCGCAGGCGCTCCATTTTGTCCTGCACCCACGGCGATTCCGGCGCGATCAGGACGACGCCGATGGCGAGGAACAGAACGCCCTGGAGGATCGGCAGGAACAGTCCGAGGACGCCGAGGACGATGAAGATCCAGCCGAGGACGAGACGAATCAGTCGCTTCATTCGCATGTCAGCCAATTTACCGCGACGCCGACGGATTGCGACGGAGAGGGTCGGGGTGAGGGTGCGCGTGGCTCTCTTCCCCGTCATTGACTTAGGTTTGCCGGGTGCGTTTGGCTGGCCCTGAGCGTACGGCCATCGAAACACGGGCGACAGATTGCCACTTCGGCTTCACCCTTACCCGCCCGCTGATGCGGGTCTCCCCGAGGGAGAGGGTCGGGGCAAGGGTAGCGCGTGGCGATAGAGACGGCGCGACAGGTGCCGCTCAGATGTGGATCGCGCGCTTGCCGACCGCGAGCGCCGCTTCCTTCACCGCCTCGCTCAGACCGGGATGACCGTGGCTGCTGCGCGCGAGGTCCTCGGCGGACGCGCCGAACTCCATGGCGACGACGACCTCCTGGATCAGGTCGCCCGCCTGCGGCCCGACGATATGGCAGCCGAGGATGCGATCTGTTTTGGCGTCGGCGAGGATTTTGACGAAGCCGTCGGTCTCGGCGTTGCAGCGGGCCCGGGAGTTGGCGGTGAAGGGAAACTTGCCGACCCGGTAGTCGACGCCATCGCTCTTGAGCTGCTCCTCGGTGCGGCCGACGGCGGCGACCTCGGGCCAGGTGTAGACCACCGCCGGGATCGCCTCGTAGTTCACGTGCCCGGCCTGGCCGGCGATCAGCTCGACGACCGCGACGCCTTCCTCCTCGGCCTTGTGCGCCAGCATTTTGCCGCCGATCACGTCGCCGATGGCGAAGATCCCGGCGACATTGGTCTGGAATTCGTGGTCGACCTTGACGAACCCGCGCTCGGTCAGCTCGACGCCAACGGTTTCGAGACCCAGCCCCTCGACGAAAGGCCGCCGGCCGATGGAGACGAGGACGACATCGGCCTCCATCGTCTCCGCCTCGCCGCCGTCGCGCGGCTCGATGCTCAGCGCGACGCCGGAATTCGTCAGCCGCGCCTCGGTCACCTTCGCGCCGAGACGGAACTCCAGCCCCTGCTTCTGCAGGATCCGCTGCATCTGCTTCGACACTTCTGCATCCATGCCGGCAAGGCACTGATCGAGGAATTCGACCATCGTGACCTTGGCGCCGAGCCGCCGCCACACCGAGCCGAGCTCGATGCCGATGTAGCCGGCGCCGACCACGATCATCCGCTCCGGCACGCTCTGCAGGTCCAAAGCCCCGGTGGAACTGACCACGCGCTTTTCGTCGACCTCGACGCCCGGCAGCGAGACGACCTCCGAACCGGTCGCGATCAGGATGTTGTCGGCCTTCAGCGTCCGCGGCTCGCCTCCGTTTTCCGGGGTCACCGTCACCGTGTCGGCGGCGGTGATTTCGCCGTGTCCGAGGATGTGATCCACCTTGTTCTTCTTGAACAGGAAGGCGACGCCCTGGGTCAGGTCGTGGACGACCCGGTTCTTGCGCTCGAGCATGGTCGGCAGATCGGCCTCGACGCCGCCGACCTTGACGCCGTGGAGGGCGAACTCGTGGGCGGCGGCCTCGAAATGGTGCGACGATTGAAGCATCGCCTTCGACGGAATGCAGCCGACGTTAAGGCACGTCCCGCCGAGCGATGGCCGCTTCTCGACGCAGGCCACGCGCAGGCCGAGCTGGGCCGCGCGGATGGCCGCGACATAGCCGCCCGGGCCGGCGCCGATGACCACGAGGTCGTAGCTGTCGTTGCTCATGAGCTTCCTTCCGTTGCGCGACGAGGAGGCGCCGGCTCAGGCGTCGAGCAGGATGCGCTGCGGGTCCTCGACGCACTCCTTCACCCGGACCAGGAACGACACCGCTTCGCGACCGTCGACGATGCGATGATCGTAGCTCAGCGCGAGGTACATCATCGGTCGTGCCTGCACCGACCCGTCGGGCATGACCATCGGCCGGTTCTGGATCTTGTGCATGCCGAGGATGCCCGACTGGGGCGGATTGAGGATCGGCGTCGACATCAGCGAGCCGAAGACGCCGCCGTTGGTGATGGTGAAGGTGCCGCCCTGCATCTCCTCGATGCCGAGCTTGCCGTCGCGGGCGCGCCTGCCGAGTTCGGATATGGCTTTTTCGATGTCGGCAAAGCCAAGCGCGTCGGCGTTGCGCACGACCGGGACGACGAGCCCGTTCGGCGACGAGACGGCGATGGCGATGTCGTAGTGGTTCTTGTAGACGATGTCGTCGCCGTCGATCTCGGCGTTGACGGCCGGGAACTCGCGCAGGGCGACGATGCAGGCCTTGACGAAGATCGACATGACGCCGAGCCGGGCGCCGTGTTTTTTCTCGAACGCCTCGCGGTACTGCGTGCGCAGGGCGTTGGTCGCGGTCATGTCGGCCTCGTTGAAGGTCGTCAGCATCGCCGCGGTGTTCTGCGCGTCCTTCAGCCGGCTGGCGATCATCCGCCGCAGCCTGGTCATCTTGACCCGCTCTTCGTTCGCTCCGACCGGGCGTGGCGGCGCTTTTGCCGCCGGCGCTTCAGGCTTCTCCGCCGGCCTCTCACGCGCCGGTTCCTTCGCGGCGGGCGCGGCCTTGGGCTGGGATTCGACGAAAGCCAGCACGTCGCCCTTGGTCAACCGCCCGTCTTTGCCGCTGCCCTGGATCTGGGCGGGGTCAAGCCCGTGCTCCTCGACCAGCTTGCGCACCGCGGGCGGCAGCGCGAGCGCCGGACCTTTGCCTTCTGTCGGGCTCGACGCTCCCTGAGCCGGGGTCGCGGCCTCCGGCTCGGCCGCTTTCGGCGGCGCCTGTTCAGTCTTGGGCGCCTCCTTCACCGGCGCCTCGGCCTTGGCGGGCGCCTCCTTTTTCGCCGGTTCGGCGCCGTTGCCCTCGCCGATGGAGCCGAGAACGCCGCCGACCTCGACCTCGCTTCCCTCATCGGCGGCGATGGCCTCCAGGGTTCCGGCTGCGGGCGCGTTCACCTCGACGGTGACCTTGTCGGTCTCCAGCTCAACCAGCGCCTCGTCAGCCGCCACCGGATCGCCGACGGCCTTGAACCACTTTGCCACGGTCGCTTCGGTGACGGATTCGCCGAGCGTCGGTACGATGATGTCTGTCGCCATGAATCTCGCCCAGGGTCAGTTGTCGCCGATCACTGCGCGACGCGCCGGAACGGCTGAGGAATCGCCTCGATATCGACGGCCAAGGCCTGCTCGCAGAGGAGCCGCTGCTCCTTCTCATGAACCTTGAACAGGCCGGTGGCCGGCGACGCCGCCGCCTTGCGGCCGACGTAGGTCGGCAGAATGCTTCCGCGGTCCAGCTCTTCGAGGATGTTGATCAGCCGCGGCAGGACGAAGGTCCAGGCGCCGGCGTTGGCAGGCTCCTCCTGACACCAGACGAGCTGGGCGCGGGAGTACTTCTCGAGTTGCTCCATGATCAGCGCGCGGGGCCAGGGATACAGTTGCTCGACACGAATCAGCGCGACATCGTCGATGCCCCGCTCGCGCCGCTCCTGCAGCAGGTCATAATAGACCTTGCCGCTGCACAACACGACGCGCTGGACCTTGTCGTCGGCAACGAGGTCATCGACCTCCGGGAGAACCCGTGCGAAGTGGCTTCCCGGCCCCATATCCTCCAGCCGCGACACCACCAGCTTGTGGCGCAAGAGCGACTTGGGCGACATGACGATCAGCGGCTTGCGGAAATTGCGACAGATCTGCCGGCGCAGGACGTGAAAGAAGTTCGCCGGCGTCGTGCAGCTGACCACCTGCATGTTGTCCTCGGCGCAGAGCTGCAGGTAGCGCTCGAGCCGCGCCGACGAGTGCTCCGGGCCCTGCCCTTCGAAGCCGTGAGGCAGAAGCATGACCAGACCGGTCAGGCGCAGCCACTTGGACTCGCCCGACGCGATGAACTGATCGATGATCACCTGCGCCCCGTTGGCGAAGTCGCCGAACTGCGCCTCCCACAGGACCAGGGTGTCCGGCTCGACCAGCGAGTAGCCGTAATCGAAGCCGAGGACCGAGGCTTCCGACAACGGGCTGTCGATCACCTCGAGCTGCGCCTGGCCGTCGCTGATGTGATTGAGCGGCACATAGCGCTGCTCGCTCTCCTGGTCGACGAGAACGGCGTGGCGATGCGAGAACGTGCCCCTGCCGGAGTCCTGGCCCGAGAGCCGCACCGGCACCCCTTCTGCGAGCAGAGTACCGTAGGCCAGGGCTTCGCCCATGGCCCAGTCGATCCCCTCGCCGGTCTCCATCATCTTCCGCTTGGCATCCAACAGGCGAAGGATCTTGCGGTTGACGTTGAAGTCGGGGGGCGGCGTCGACAGCGCCCGGCCGACCTCGCGGAGGAGATCGACGGAGGCGTAGGTGGGGTCGTCGCGGAACTCCTCTTCGCCGATCAGCGTCCGCAACCCGGACCACTTGCCCTGCAGCCAGTCGGCCTTGTTGGGCTTGTAGTTGCCGGCAGCCTCGAACGCCTCTTCCAACTGGGCGCGGAAGTCGGTGCGGATCCGCTCGGCATCGTCGGCCGTGATCACCCCTTCTTCGACGAGCTTGGCGCCGTAGATCTCCCGGGTGCTCGGGTGCTTGGCGATCGCCTTGTACATGATCGGCTGCGTGAACGACGGCTCGTCGGCTTCGTTGTGGCCGAAGCGCCGGTAACAGAACATGTCGATGACGACGTCGCGCTTGAACTCGTGGCGGAACTCCGTGGCGATGCGCGCGACGTGAACGACGGCTTCCGGGTCGTCGCCGTTGACGTGGAAGATCGGCGCCTGAACCATCTTGGCAACGTCGGACGGATACGGCGAGGAACGCGAAGACGACGGGCTGGTCGTGAAACCGATCTGGTTGTTTACGATGAAGTGGATGGTCCCGCCGGTGCGGTAGCCCTTGAGGTCCGAAAGACCGAAGACTTCGGCGGCCAGCCCCTGACCGGCGATGGCCGCGTCGCCGTGAATGATGATCCCCATGACCCGGTTGCGCTGCGTATCGCCCCGCTGTGCCTGTTTCGCCCGGACCTTGCCGACCACGACCGGATCGACGGCCTCGAGATGCGAAGGATTGGCGACCAGGGAAACGTGGATGTCCTTGTCGTCGAAGGTGCGGTCGGCGGAGGTGCCGAGGTGGTACTTAACGTCGCCCGATCCCTGGACGTCGTCCGGGCGGGTCGCGTTGCCCTGGAACTCCGACAGGATCGCGACGTACGGCTTGTTGACGATGTTGGCGAGAACGTTGAGCCGGCCGCGATGGGCCATGCCGACAACGACCTCCTCGAGGCCGAGTTGGCTGCCGCGCTTGAGGATCTGCTCCATCGCCGGGATCATCGACTCGCCGCCGTCGAGGCCGAACCGCTTGGTGCCGGTGAACTTGATCTGGAGATAGCGTTCGAAATCCTCCGCCTCGGTGAGCCGGCTGAGGATGGTCTTCTTGCCTTCGGCGGTGAACTGAGTCTGGTTGCGGATGCTCTCGATCCGCTGCTGGATCCAGGCCTTCTCCCCCGGCACCTGGATATGCATGAACTCGATGCCGATCGAGCCGCAGTAGGTCTCCTTCAGGACCTCCATGATCTGCCGCAGGGTCGCCGTCTCGAGACCGAGCACGTAATCGAGGAAGATCGGCCGATCGTAATCGTCCTCGGTGAAGCCGTAGGTCTTGGGGTCGAGCTCGGCGTGGTACTTCTTCCCCTCCAGCCCGAGCGGGTCGAAGCGGGCGACGAGATGGCCGCGGACCCGATAGGAGCGGATCAGCATCAGCGCGCGCACGGAGTCGAGCGTCGCGGCGCGGATCTCGTCGGCGCTGACCCTCTGCTCGCCGCCAGCGCGCATGGCCGCGAGCGCTTCGCCGCCGTTGCCGGCGTGGGGCCCGATCGTCTCGGGCCGTTTCGCCCAGCTTGCGCCGCGGGCTTCGCCGTCGACGACCTCGTCGGCGTCGCCGAGATCGTCAAAAAAAGAAGCCCAGCTCTCGTCGACCGAGCTGGGGTCATCCATGTACCGGCGGTAGAGTTCAACGAGATAAGGCGCGTTGGCCCCGGACAAAAACGTGTCTGCGATACTCGCCATGTCGTATGACGGGGCGCGACATTGCGCCGCGCCCGCCCTCCCGGTTCTTACTTCTGTCGGCTATCCAGTATGTAGTTTATCCGCGCATGGCTGCCACCATCGTGCGGCCGATCTCCGACGGCGATGGCGATACATGGATGCCGGCACCTTTCATGGCCTCGATCTTATCGCCGGCCGTTCCCTTTCCGCCAGAGATAATGGCCCCGGCGTGACCCATCCTCCGCCCGGGAGGCGCGGTCACGCCGGCGATGAACCCGACGATCGGCTTTTTCGTCTTCGACTGCTTGATCAGTTCGGCCGCTTCCTCCTCGGCCGAACCGCCGATCTCGCCGATCATGACGATGCCCTCGGTGGCGTCGTCGGCGAGAAACATCTCCAGGCAGTCGACGAAATTGGTGCCATTGATCGGGTCGCCGCCGATGCCGATGCAGGTGGTCTGACCCATGCCCGTCGCCGTCGTCTGCGCGACCGCCTCGTAGGTCAGGGTTCCCGAACGCGAAACGACGCCGATCTTGCCGGGCGTGTGAATATGACCCGGCATGATGCCGATCTTGCACTGGCCGGGGGTGATCACGCCCGGGCAGTTGGGACCGACCAGCCGCGAGGCGGAGTTCTGCAGGGCGCGCTTGACCTTGAGCATGTCCATCACCGGGATGCCCTCGGTAATGCACACGATCAGCTCGATCTCGGCGTCGATGGCTTCAAGCATGGCGTCGGCGGCGAACGGCGGCGGGACATAGATCGCCGTGGCGGTGGCGCCAGTCGCCTTCGCCGCCTGCTCGACGGTGTCGAACACCGGGAGATCGAGGTGCTTGGTCCCGCCTTTGCCCGGCGTGACGCCGCCGACCATGCGGGTGCCGTAGGCGATCGCCTGCTCAGAGTGGAACGTGCCCTGCGCGCCGGTGAAGCCCTGACAGATGACCTTGGTTTCGGAGCTGACGAGCACGGGCATTACGCGGCCTCCTTCACGGCTTTGACGATCTTCGCGGCGGCGTCCCCGAGATCGTCGGCAGAAATGATCGGCAGGTTGGATTGGCTGAGGATCTGCTTGCCGAGATCGACATTCGTTCCCTCCAGGCGAACCACCAGCGGCACGTTGAGGCTGACCTCGCGGGCCGCGGCGACGACGCCCTCGGCGATCACGTCGCAGCGCATGATGCCGCCGAAGATATTGACCAGGATCCCTTCGACGTTGGGGTCGCGGAGAATGATCTTGAACGCCTCGGTGACCCGATCCTTGGTCGCGCCGCCGCCGACGTCGAGGAAGTTGGCCGGATCGCCGCCGTGCAGCTTGATGATGTCCATGGTCGCCATGGCAAGGCCGGCGCCGTTGACCATGCAGCCGATCTGGCCGTCGAGCTTGATGTAGTTGAGGTCGTGGCGGGCGGCCTCGAGCTCGGCCGGATCCTCTTCGGATTCGTCGCGAAGCTCCTGGACCTCCTTGTGGCGGAACAGCGCGTTGTCGTCGAAGTTCATCTTCGAGTCGAGCGCGATGACGTCGCCGGCGCCGGTCACGACCAGCGGGTTGATCTCGACCAGGCTGGCGTCGAGGTCGACGAAGGCATTGTACATCCCGAGGACGAACTTGACGCAGGAACTGACCTGCTTGCCCTCGAGCCCGAGAGCGAACGCGACCTTGCGCGCGTGGAACGGCTGGATGCCGGTGGCCGGATCGATGGCGACCTTGTGGATCTTCTCAGGCGTCTTGGCGGCGACCTGCTCGATATCCATGCCGCCTTCGGTCGAGACCATGATGGTGATCTTCGAGGTCGCCCGGTCGATCAGCATGCTCAAGTAGAGCTCGCGCTTGATATCGCAGCCTTCCTCGACGTAGATCCGCTTGACCTCCTTGCCGCCCGGACCGGTCTGGTGGGTGACCAGGTTCATGCCGAGCATCTTCTCGGCCGTCGCCCGGACGTCCTCCACCGACTTGACCACCTTGACGCCGCCGCCCTTGCCGCGGCCGCCGGCGTGAATTTGCGCCTTGACCACCCAGACCGGGCCGCCGAGCTGCTTGGCGACATCCAGCGCTTCCGGTGCGGTGTAGGCGACGCTGCCCCGGGGCACTGCGACACCGTATTTGGCCATGAGCTGCTTGGCTTGATATTCGTGAATATTCATCCCGTCCTCACTTTATTCCCACGCCCTTCCGTAATTTCTTGCTTGTTATGCCCGCCCCGGCGCCGGCGACGATATCGCGGCCTTGCCCGGGCGGGCGTCAGCGCCTTCGTCGACCCGCGCCAGCCCGGTGCTACATCAGGCCCTTGGCGACATCGATCAGGGTGTTCACCGCATTGACGGAGTGATCGAACATTTTCTTCTCATCCGCGCTCAGTTCGATCTCGACGATTTTCTCGATGCCGCCGGCGCCGATCACGGTCGGCACGCCGACGTAGGTGCCGCTCAAGCCGTAGGCGCCGTCGCAGTAGGCCGCGCATGGCAGGACGCGCTTCTTGTCCTTCAGATACGCCTCGGCCATGGCGATCGCCGAGGTCGCCGGGGCATAGAAGGCCGAGCCGGTCTTGAGCAGGCCGACGATCTCGGCGCCGCCATCGCGGGTGCGCTGGACGATCTGGTCGAGCTTCTCCTGGCTGGTCCAGCCCATCTTGACGAGGTCGGGCAACGGAATGCCGGCCACCGTCGAGTAGCGGACCAGCGGCACCATGGTGTCGCCGTGGCCGCCGAGCACGAACGCGGTTACGTCCTCGACCGAGACCCCGAATTCCTCGGCGAGGAAGTAGCGGAAGCGCGCGGAGTCGAGCACGCCGGCCATGCCGACGACCATGTTGTGCGGCTGGCCGGTGATCTCGCGCAGCGCCCAGACCATCACGTCGAGGGGGTTGGTGACGCAGATGACGAAGGCCTGCGGGCAGTGGGTGCGGATGCCCTCGCCGACCGCCTTCATCACCTTGACATTGATGCCGATCAGGTCGTCGCGGCTCATCCCGGGCTTGCGCGCCACACCGGCGGTGACGATGACGACGTCGGCGCCCTTCAGATCGGCGTAGTCGCCGGTTCCCCGCAGAGAGACGCTGACCCCTTCGACGGGGGTCGACTGGCAGAGGTCCAGCGCCTTGCCTTGCGGCAGGCCGTCGACGATGTCGTAGACGACGACGTCGCCCAGTTCCTTCAAAGCGACGAGATGAGCGAGCGTACCGCCGATATTGCCGGCGCCGATAAGCGCGATTTTCTTGCGTGCCATGTGTCCACCCCTCGGAGATGTTGCGGCGAAAGCAGCCCTTGGACGGGCCGCCGCCGGGGTCGTGATTTTGCCGCTGTTAGTATCGTGGATTTCCCACCGGCACAAGCGAAAGCCCCAAAAGTCGCCAAGGCTTAGCGCGCGGCGCGAGGGGCCGGATCGCGGCACGGAATCGAGGGCCGTCTTGCGCGCCGACCCCGCCGGCTTGCGCTTGCGACTCGCGTTCTCAACACGCAATGGTGACGATGTGACTGCCCGGACGTTGACCATGAAGCGGGGTGCCGTCCGGCGCCGCAAGCAGGAGGCTCGAAGCAGCCGCAATGACACCGCCGGCCGACCAACAGCAGCGCCTGCATACGTTTGGCGCGCGAGCGGCAAGCTCGACCGATGTCAACGCGTTGTTGACGCTCGCCTGCCGCGAGATCGCCGCTTCGCTGGGCATCAGTCACGTGAAAGCCTTGGAATATCTCCAGGATCAGAACGCGCTCCTGATCCGCGCCGGCGTCGGTTGGGCCGATCACGTTGTGGGCGAGGTGCTGATCCCGGCGGGCGCGGAGTCCGCCGCCGGCTACACGCTGCAGACGGGCATGCCGACGACGTGCAATGACCTGGAGGCGGAACATCGGTTTCTGATCCCGCAGCTCTACCGCGACCACGGCGTGCGAAGCATGGCGAACGTCCTGATCATGTCGGGCGATGAAATCTTCGGCGTCCTGGAAGCGGACAACAACAGGCCGCGCGCGTTCGGCGACGACGACATAAAGCTCCTGCAAAGCTTCGCCAACATCCTGGCGCTCGTTATTTCTCAGGCCCATCTGGCCAGACAGAAACGGGAACTCCTTGAACACCAGGAGCTCCTCCTGAAGGAAATATCACACAGAACGAAGAATAATAACCAGGTTCTGATGTCTATCATTGAAATAAAAAAGAAAAAGGCGCGGACGGACGATGCCAGAAAAGAGCTCAATGGCATCCAGAACAGGATCATGTTGTTATCGTCGATCGACGACGTGCTTGCCACCAGCAACTATGAAGACCGCGTCGACGCCGGCGTCTTCGTCAGCCGGATCTGCGGCGATGTCTGCGCCGCCATATCCAGCACGCGCAATCGCCGGGATCTCCGGCTGGACCTCGAAAAAGGCACCTTCAGCCGAAGCCAGGCGCAGGCCGTCGCCATCATCATCAACGAGTTCATCACCAACAGCGTCAAGCATGCCCACAAGGACGCGGGCCTCGCCATAACGCTCCGGCTCGGCCGCGAAGGGACGGTCATGGACCTGTTGGACGGCGGCCCCGGCATTCCCGACAAAGTCGATCGCGGCCTCGGCATGAACATCATCGACGCCGCGGCCAACAGGATCGGCGCCGTGACGCGCTGGATACCCGGCGGCGGCGCCCACCTGCGCCTCGAGTTGCCGGACGACCGCTGATCGTCGCGCCGCGCGGATCGTCCGCGTCAGGTATCTCACCCGTCGGCGTCGGCGGCGAGGTGGCCGACGCAGCAGATCATGTCGCCCAGCACGCCTTCGACCGTGCGGACGGCTTCTTCGCGGGTCGGATAGACGCCGCAACTGCCGCCGTCGGCGCCGAACGGCAGCGCCTCCCAGCCGTCGTCGGCGGCGATCACCATCGCGACGCCGTCGTCCGCGGTGCTGACGATGCGTGCGTGTACCCAGTCCATGATCCATCCCTCGCCGTTGCCGCGCGCCGTCGTTGCGCGCGCTCGTGCCTGATGTGGGCGCGCGCGTGGGGCTTCAGGAGAGGTGGGCGGCGCCGAGGTAGTCCTCGCTCTGCATCTCGTGCAGACGCGAGATTGTGCGCTCGAACTCGAAGGCGCCCTCGCCTTGCGCATACAGCTCGTCGGGGGGGCGCTCCGCCGAGCAGATGAGCTTGACCTTGTGCTCGTAGAGCGCGTCGACCAGGGTGACAAAGCGCTTGGCCTCGTTGCGCATGTCTGCCGTCATCACCGGGATCCGCGCCAGAAACAGCACGTCGTAGCGCCCGGCGAGGGCAAGGTAGTCGGCCGGCCCAAGCGGGCGCGCGCACAGCTCTTGGAAGCTGGCGTAGGCGGTGTCGTCGGACGCCATCTGGATCTCCAGCCGCCGTCCGTGCACGGTGAGCACGTCCGGGCCGACGTCGGCGCCGTGGGTCAGCCGGGCGAAGTAGGCGCGCAGCCTGGCCTCCGTCCCCTGGTCGAGCGGCGTCAGATAGACCGCCATCGACCGCATGGTCCGCAGCCGGTAGTCGGTCGCCGCGTCCAGGTGAAGCACGTCGAGCCGTTCTTCGAAGAGCGCAATGAACGGCAGGAAAAGTTCGCGCTGGAGGCCGTCCTTGTAGAGGTCGCGCGGCGGCCGATTGGAGGTGGCGATGACGACCACGCCGGCCTCGAACAGTGCGCCGAACAGCCGGCCGAGGATCATCGCGTCGGCGATATCGAGAACCTGAAGCTCGTCGAAGCAGAGCAGATGCGCCTCGGCGGCGATGCGCGCTGCGACTTCGCCGACAAGGTCTTCCTCCGCCGGTCGTCGGCTGCGCGCGGCGGAACGCCCCTTGCGCCCGGTCTCACGCTCGAGCGCCCGCAACTCCCGGAAGGCGGCGTGAACCTCCTGCATGAATGCGTGGAAGTGGACCCTGCGCTTTTTCGCGACCGGCGCCGAGCGGAAGAAAAGGTCCATCAGCATCGACTTGCCGCGCCCGACCCCGCCGTAGATGTAGAGCCCCTGCGGCGGCTCGACCCGGCGGCGGCCCAGGCCGAAGCGCTCCTTCCAGCCCGCGCGGCCGGGGGCGCCCGCCTCGGCCCGGTAGCCGATCAGGGCATGATGGAGGCTCTCGAGCTTCTCCGCGGCCAGTTCCTGAACGGGATCCGGCCGGAGATCACCGGCTTTCAGTCGCGCCCGGTAGTGCGCCAGGGGTCCTTGAGGCATGAACGCGCCGTAGAAATTTCGCAAGTGCGAACTACGTTAGGTTTGGGCGCGGCGGTTGTAAAGCGAGGCGCGACCGGGGGATGGGAATCTTCATTTTCGCCAACGAGATGGTCATTCGGCTCGGCTGCTTCGCCGCCGTGCTGGCGACGATGGTCGCCTGGGAGCTGCGGCTGCCGCGTCGAGCCGGCGAGGGCGGCCTGCGCATGCGGCGATGGCGGGCGAATCTCGGCCTTGTTGCCCTCGATACCGTCATCCTGCGCGTGCTTTTCCCGCTTGCCGCCGTCGGCGCCGCGCTCATGGCGAACGACCGCGGCTGGGGCCTGTTCAATGCGGTCGCGGCGCCGCCATGGCTGGCGGTCGGCCTCAGCCTGGTGATTCTCGATCTTGCCATCTACGCCCAGCACGTCGCCTTCCACAAGATCGCGTTGCTGTGGCGTCTGCACCGGGTGCATCACACCGACGTCGCACTCGACGCCACCACCGGCCTGCGCTTTCACCCCATCGAGATCGTCGCCTCGATGCTGCTGAAGATCGCGCTGGTCACGGCGCTCGGCGCGCCGGCGCTCGCGGTCGTCATCTTCGAGGTCGCGCTCAACGCCTTCGCCATGTTCAACCACTCCAACGTCTACCTGCCGCGGTGGGTCGACGCGCGCCTGCGCCGGCTGATCGTCACCCCGGACATGCACCGGGCGCACCATTCGATCCACCGCGACGAAACCGACAGCAATTACGGCTTCAACCTGTCGCTGTGGGACAGGCTGTTCGGGACCTACCGGGACCAGCCCCGCGACGGGCACGTGACCATGGCGCTCGGGCTCGACGGTTTTCGCGACCCCCGGGAGGACAGACTGTTCCGCCTGCTTGTCCAGCCTTTTCTCCGGGACGGCAACCGCCCGCGGGAACAAACGCCGCGACAGCCGTTAAACCTGAGCGGCGGCGACAGCACGGGGTAGAGCATGGCGCGCAAGCGATGGACAGCGGCGGCGGCGGATCTCCTTGCGCATTTCGATCGTTTGCGCCGACAGGCGAAAAAGCGCACCGGCCGGATGCGGCCGGCGGTGATCCGGCCGTACATAGGCTACGGATCGACGGAACGGTTATTCCTCCGCGGCCGGGTCATCGAGGACCCGCGGCTGGGCACGCTCTCTCCCGGTGCGTCGCGCTGGCAGAACCTTCTGACCATGATCAAGCGCTATCAGAGCGACGAAATTCCAGCCGCCCGGGTCCGAGCCCGCCACGGCGTCCATGAGCGGGTGCTGGACACCAACGACGAGGGCTACTTCGAGCTGAGCCTTCCGGCTGCGCCCGTGCCGGTCGGACAGGCCGACACCGGCTGGCGCGAGGTGGATCTGGAGCTGATCGAGCCCGTGAAGGCAGGCGAAACGCCGGCGCGCGCCCTCGGCAAGGTCCTGGTGCCGTCGGTCGATGCGCAATTCGGCGTGATCTCCGACATCGACGACACGATCGTCAAAACCGGCGCGACCAACATGCTGCGCCACGTCCGCACCGTCCTGCTCAACAGCGCCGCAACGCGCAGTCCCTTCATCGGCGTCAGCGCGTTCTACCGCGCGCTCGCCTGCGGCACGGCCGGCCGCGTGGTCAACCCGGTCTTCTACGTCTCGTCGAGCCCGTGGAACCTGTTCGACCTTTTCAGCGATTACCTGTGCCTGCAGGACATCCCCGACGGCCCGATCATTCTGCGCGACTTCATGCTCGAGCCCGGCGGCTGGTTCAAGGTCGGCCACGACGAACACAAGACCGGCGTCATCGAAGGCCTGCTGTTGCGCTATCCGGAACTGGAATGGATCCTGATCGGCGACAGCGGCCAGCGCGACGCCGTCATCTACCGCGGCATCGTCGAGCGCCACCCCGGTCGCATCCTCGCCGTCTACATGCGCGACGTGTCGCGCGGGACGCCGCATTGCGAGGCGTGGCGGGCGGCCCAGGACATCGCCCGCCTCGGTCCGCAGGTGATCTTCGACCCGCACACCCTGACGGCGGCGCGCAACGCGGTCGAATACGGCTGGATCTGCGCCTCGGCCCTGCCTGCGGTGGAGGGCAAGGTCGCTGAGGAAGCGGGCAGCGAAGCGGGGGTCGGCGCCGCCGCGCGTGCGGGTTGAAAGACGCGTCCGCGCTGCCGGCCGGCGGGACCGGCAGCGTTCGAACGCGCGTGTAACCCGATCTAGAACCGGTAACTCATCGACAGGGCGCCGAACCACTGGTCTGCGGAGCCCTGCTTGGTGACCGGACTGTCTTCGGCATCGCCGATCAGGCGAATATACTGGAGGCCGACCCCCGCGCTCCAGCTTTCGCTGAACTGGTAGTCGGCAGCGAGGCGAAGGCCGACGTCCTTGAACCCTGCATCCGCATTGTAGAAATCGAGCCCGCTGTCGCGGACGTTGGACGCGCCGATCCCGAAATACTCCTGCATGTAATTCTTGGAGGCGTAGGTCGAAAAGAGGCGGGCGTTAAAAAATATTTGCGACCACTTCGTCGTATACTCCAGCCCCGGCTGGGCCAGCCAACCGTTGCTCGTGTTCGAGACATCCGCGGCAGCCTGGATATTGATGCCGATCGTGGAGGCCGGGTTGCTCGGGTCGATACCGAGGTGATAGCCGAAGTGCAGGCCGGCTTCCCAGGCGGCATCGATGTTTTCGAGATCGTCGACCCTGTTGTCGTCGACACCCTTGCGCCCTTGTCGCCGCTGCAGGAGCGGCCCGAAATGCCAACTGCGACTCGGCAACACGTCGGCGCGAAGCTGATAGGTTCGCATCGTCGATGGACCGAGCGAGGCCGCGTAGCCCTCGGCCCAGCGCACGCTCGCAACCGGCCCGAACGCCGGCTCGTAATCGTCCGAGCCCTCGTACTGCGGGCCGAAGCCGACCAGGGCGCCAAGGAGAACCGTCATCTTCCTCGCCGGCGTCGGCGATGCATCCCCTTCGAGGCCGACAGAGGGCGGCGGCGTTTGCGCAGCTGCAATATGGGCCGCGAGAAGGACCGGACACGCAATCGCCCAAGCCACTCTATTATTCATTTTTTTTCTCCGTAAACGAAGTCGCCCGGATATCTTACCGGCGAGGGTCGCGCAATCAACCGTGATGTTTGTGCGATCTTTGCGCGAAAGTATGGCTCTGAAAACTGTTCCTTCCCGCCGTTTGCGACGGCGCCGCACTTGAACATCAGTAGCAATATCGGTGGCGGCATTTCGGTTTCATTGGGGAGAGGTTCCAGACGAGAACCTCGCCTCGGTCGGTGCAATCGCGAGACCGGCGAACCGGCGAGCCCCCTTTGCGCCGCGGGTCGGATCACGACCTTCTGCGGCAGCGGCCGCCGGGCGACTATTGCCGCATCCCTGCTGAGGCAGGCAAGGTATGATACGGTCGGGGTCTGCCTCGGTTCGATGGCCGTGCGCAAGGCTCTCGGTTGCGAGATCATCGCCGACCGACGGTCGGCAGACGTTACGACGCAGGAGGTATGCAGTGGCCGAAAAGCCTACCGTTCTTGTCACCCGCAAGCTGCCCGATGCCGTCGAGGCGCGGCTGCAACGCGACTTCGACGCCCGCCTGAACCCGGACGACATTCTCTACTCGGCCGAAGATCTTGTCGAACGCGGCGCCGGGGCCGATGCTCTCCTCGCCTGCCCGACCGAGACGCTGGGCGCGGACGTGATCGCCCGCCTGCCCGGATCGATCCGCGCCATCGCCACCTACTCGGTGGGATACGACCACATCGACCTCGACGCGGCGAAGAACCGGGGGATCATCGTCACCAACACGCCGGGCGTGCTGACCGACGCAACCGCCGAAATCGCGATCCTGCTCATGCTGGCTGCGGCCCGGCGAGCGCATGAGGGCGAGCGCCTCGTGCGCACCGGGGCCTGGCGCGACTGGAGCCCGACCGCAATGCTCGGCACCCAGGTCAGCGGCAAGCGCCTCGGGATCATCGGCATGGGCCGGATCGGCGCGACCGTCGCCCGCATGGCGCGCGGGTTCGCCATGGAAATCCACTATACCAGCGCCTCCAGGCTGCCGGCGGAGGCGGAACAGGGCGCGATCTTCCACCCGCAGATCGACGACCTCCTGGCGGCAAGCGACTTCCTGTCGCTGCACTGTCCTGCAACCCCGGAGACGACCGGCCTCCTCAACGCCGCGCGAATCGCGCGCCTGCCTGCGGGCGCAATCGTCGTCAACACCGCACGCGGCGCCATCGTCGACGACGATGCGCTGATCGACGCACTCAGGAGCGGCCATGTCGCCGCCGCCGGCCTCGACGTGTACGCGGGAGAGCCGGACATCCACCCCGGTTACCGCGGCCTCGACAACGTCTTCCTCCTGCCGCATGTCGGCAGCGCCACCCGCGAGACACGAGACGCCATGGGCTTTCGTGCCCTCGACAACCTCGATGCCGTCTTCGCCGGCGAAGATCCGCGCGACCGTCTGGTGTGACCGCCGGGTCGGCGTCAGCCGGACCGCTTCGGCGCCGTGCGTCGCCACCACCATATCAGGCAGCCCCACTGGCCGATGGCATGAAGGACCTCGGTGACGAGCAGACCGTAGGCGGCGCCGGGCAGTCCGCAAACGACGACCAGCGGAACGCCGATGGCGAGCGTGCCGACGACGGCAAGGCACTGGGTGACGAAGCGCAAGTTCGCTTGCCGCAGCGCCGACAGCATGATGCTTGGCGGCAGGGCCACGGCGACGAAAAACGGGACGAGCGCCATGATCCTGATCAGGACGTAGGCGCCCTCGATCTGCGTGCCGAAGAGAAAGCCGATCGCGAACTCGCCGCCGAAGTAGATGGCGCCGCCGTAGATGACCGACAGCCCGATCATCGCCGCGGTCAGGCGCAGCACGTAGGCCCACTGCCGCGCCTGCGACATCCGGTCGATCTCGCGCGCCGCCATCGGGATCAGCATCAGCCCCAGGCCCATGACGACCTGGAAGAAGGGCGCAACGAGCGT
>JAEULH010000047.1 GCA_016793925.1 Rhodospirillales bacterium
ACGAACTGAACCGAGTAATTCTGCCGGATCGCTTCGCGTCCGAGAGCCACCGCCAAATGCGTCTTTCCTGTTCCTGGCGGCCCCAGGAACAGGGTCGTGTCGCCGTGCGCGATCCAGCGACACGTGGCCAGCTCACGGATCTGGCCCGGGTCGAGGGAGGGCTGTGCGTCGAACTCGAAGCCGTCGAGCTCGCGGACGAACGGAAACTGGGCGACCTTGCTCGCCATCGAGATGCGGCGCTCGTCGCGCCGCGCGATCTCCCGCCCGATAAGTTTGGTCGCGAGGGCTCGCTACCCATTTGACTTGCTGTTCAGGGCGGTATGCTTCCAAATAAAATCATCACGCTCTAGGGTGGCAATCCTCAAATCCTGATCAGCCCATGGAGTGAGACTCGGCAGACTTTGTCAACGGGCTACTAATGCAAGCCCAAGAAATAAGGAGAAACAGGCACATCCACTTCGCCCGATACGGCCTAACAAGGGCTCTGCACCTCGGCTCATTTAAAGGGCTGCAGATAGTTATTCGTTTTTTTCTCGGCGATCGGGACAAAGTTAATTCCTACGTATCTGTTCATGGGCTCGCTAACTCCCTTGGGAGTAGCCACGAGGGGGTCCTTAGAACCAACCCCTCCCACAAGAATCCTGTCAGCTGGAACGCCATATTCAACGAGCAGTCTGGCTGTTTCACCGGCCCGCTCCTGCGATAGGATGAGAGATTGAACTTCGGGTAAAACAGCGTCGTCGTGACCGGTAATTTCAACTCGGTACTCCGGATTGCGAAGTGCTATTCTCGCAACATCTTCGACTATTTTCCTGGCTTCAGGGGTTACTATTGTCTTATTTTTATCAAAAAATACTAGACCTTCACCGGGGTTTTCAGAAGCCGCAGACGCAAAAGCCACCAGCACTACCGTATAGACGAGCACAAGTCGCTTACAGGTAGAAATTAAGTACATTCTCTTCTCCTGCATGTACAGTGCGGTCATGAATGCGGGACGAATGGTGTGTTCATGCGGGGGTGCCATGTGCAACACGTGGACGAGTACAAAATCAAGGCGCTTGCAACCGGCGCAACCATCGGTAGTCTTCTAGAGCACCAAGCACGATGGAGACTTCGTCCGTACACCATTCATTTTCGATACCAAGGCGCAGCCTGTCCTCATCGCTGAGCGGCTGACCGTACACTCGGGCGCAAGCGCGATCGACCAGCCCCTGACCGACCGGCCACAGCCGAGCCGTCTTGTCCGAAGAGCCGGTGGCGAGCGTCCGTCCGTCCGGGCTGAAGGCGACGGAGGTCACCCCACTCTCGTGGCCGCGGAGGGTGGCGATCTCCTTGCCCGAGGCCACCTCCCACAGCCGCGCCGTCTTGTCCAAAGAGGCGGTGGCGAGCGTCCGCCCGTCCGGGCTGAAGGCGACGGATTCCACCCCATCCTCGTGGCCGCGGAGGGTGGCGATCTCCTTGCCCGAGGCCACCTCCCACAGCCGCGCCGTCTTGTCATCAGAGCCGGTGGCGAGTGTCCGCCCGTCGGGGCTGAAGGCGACGGAGGCCACCGTACTCTCGTGGCCGCGGAGGGTGGCGATCTCCTTGCCCGAGGCCACCTCCCACAGCCGCGCCGTCTTGTCACCAGAGCCGGTGGCCAGCGTCCGTCCTTCTGGGCTGAAGGCGACGGAGTTTACGTACCCCTCGTGGCCGCGCAGCACGGTGTTCTCCTCGCCCGAGGCCACCTCCCACAGCCGCGCCGCGTTGTCCCAGGCCGTGGCGAGCTTCGTGCCATCGGGGCTGAAGGCGACGGAAATCACCGGCCCTTCGTGGCCGCGCAACAAGGCGATCTCCTTGCCCGAGGCCACCTCCCACAGCCGCGCCGCCGACAAGCCCGACAAGCCCCTCTCTTTCGGGCCCAGCTCCGGCGACCTCGGCGGCAGTGCCAGCGAGAGAGCAGAAACGCTAGCCGCGAGGAGATCGGGGATGCCCCCGGAGCCGGTGGCCAACGACCACCCGTCGGGGCTGAAGGCGACGGAGGTCACCCCACCCTCGTGGCCGCGCAGCACGGTGTTCTCCTCGCCCGAGGCCACCGCCCACAGCCGCGCCGTCTTGTCCGAAGAGCCGGTGGCCAGCGTCCGCCCGTCCGGGCTGAAGGCGACGGAGCTTACGTACCCCTCGTGGCCGCGGAGGGTGGCGATCTCCTCGCCCGAGGCCGCCGCCCACAGCCGCACCTTTTTGTCCAAAGAGGCGGTGGCCAGCGTCTGCCCGTCCGGGCTGAAGGCCACGGAGGTCACCCACCCTTCGTGGCCGCGCAACACGGCGATCTCCTTGCCCGAGGCCACCGCCCACAGCCGCGTCGTGCTGTCCCAAGAGCCGGTGGCCAACGACCACCCGTCGGGGCTGAAGGCGACGGAGCTTACGTACCCCTCGTGGCCGCGGAGGGTGGCGATCTCCTCGCCCGAGGCCACCACCCACAGCCGCGCCGTCTTGTCACCAGAGCCGGTGGCGAGTGTCCGCCCGTCCGGGCTGAAGGCGACGGAGCCCACCCAAGACTCGTGGCCGCGGAGGGTGGCGATCTCCTTGCCCGAGGCCACCGCCCACAGCCGCGCCGTGCTGTCCGAAGAGCCGGTGGCCAGTGTCCGGCCGTCGGGGCTGAAGGCGACGGAGCTTACGTACCCCTCGTGGCCGCGCAGCACGGCGATCTCCTCGCCCGAGGCCACCGCCCACAGCCGCGCCGTTTTGTCCAAAGAGCCGGTGGCCAGCGTCTGCCCGTCCGGGCTGAAGGCGACAGAGGTCACCGCAAGCTCATGGCCTAGGACGGTTGTGATCTCCTTGCGGGTTGCCACATCCCAGAGTTGCGTCGAGTTATCCTGAGACCCGGTTGCGAGCTTTGCGCCATCGGGGCTGAAGGCGACGGAAGTCACCTCAAGGTTTTGGCCTCGGAAACGGCGCAGTTCGGTATTGAGCTGTAGAAGGTTCCAAACCGTCCCCTCTGCCTCTCTGGCATATTCCCGATCCGGCGCTACGAGGTTTTGAGGGACGGCTGCGAGCGCCACCCTCAGCGCAGTCGCCGGCAAGCCGGTTCTTATTTCGACTTCCGCCAGCGCCGCCAGCCCCCGCGACTGGTTGCGCTGTGCTTCGGCGGCGTGCTGTCGTGCCATTGTGGCACTGCGCTCGGCCTCGCCGCGCAGCCACCAAGCGATCCCGCCAATGCCAACGGCGATTATCGCAATCACCGCCATCGCCGCAACGAAGGTGCGCCTGCGGTTTCGCTCCCGCCGTTCACTAGTCCGCGCCGCCGCGACCGAGACCTCGATGTAGGCAATCAATTCCGGGTCAAGGTCGGCGCCTCGGGTAGCGAGCAGGTCTTCGCCCTCGGCTAGCGGGCGCCCCGCAGGCAGCAGCCGATCGGGCGGCTTGCCTTCGTCCTCCCACAGCCGTGCCTGGGCTGCAATCCGTTCGCGCGTCCGTAAGAATTCCCGGTCCTGATCCACCCAGCCGCGCAAGCGCTGCCAGCCGCGGATGAGCGCCTCATGCGCGACCTCCACCGTCTCCCGGCCGCTGGCCGCGTCTCGCTCGGTCACCACCAGCCGGGCGTCGGCGAGCTTGCGGATGGTGGCCTCGGCGACTGGATTGGCGGCCGGCATCGCCGCCCGCTGCCGCGAATCCTCGACCCCCTCGCCGGGCCGCACCATGCGGATCAGCAGTCGTTGCGCCGCCTGCCGCTCCGCTTCGTTCAAACTGTGCTCAAACACCTCTTCGGCGCGATGGGCGATGGCACCGGACACGCGCCCCAACCGGACGTAGGCATGGTGGGTGAGGAGACCGCCGCGGCGCTCGGCCCACAGACCTTCGAGCAGAAATTCCAGCAGCGGCAGGCCCCCCGGCTCGTCGCCGACCTCGTCGAGGATCGTCTCCGGCAGGCCCGCCTCGAAGCTCAAACCGGTCTTCGCCGCCGGCTCGACGATCGTCTCCTTGAGTTCGTCGCGGGTCATTGGCCCGATGGTGACGAGCCCGCCCTGTAACCTGTCGGACAGCTGCCGGTTCTCCAGCACCTGACCCATGAAGTCGCCGCGGATGGTCAGCACGACGCGGATGGCATCGCTGACGGCGGCATCCAACAGCTGGCTAACGAACGCCTGGCGAACGCTCGCGTCGCCGCAAAGGGTATAGACCTCCTCCCACTGGTCGACGAACAACAGCAGCCGGTCGGTGCCCGGCTGCCGCGCCAGCACCCGCGCGGCGACGTCGCGGAGCGCAATTGTGCCGTCCGCCAGATGCGTCGCGAGCTTGTTCACCTCCGCCAGCCGGTCGACCTCGGACAGGTTGGGTTCGAGTGCCGGTAGCAGTGCCGCGGCGAGGCTGGTCAGCGGCCGGTCGGTGGGAACGAGGGTGAGCGCATCCCAGACGAAGCCGCCGGCGCCGCGGCGGAGCCGGGGGATCAGCCCGGCGCGCACCACCGACGACTTGCCGCTGCCCGACGCGCCGACGACGGCGACGAACGGCTGGCGGAGCAGGGTCGCAGTCAACGTGCCGGCGAAGCTGTCGCGGCCGAAGAAGAACGGCTCGTCCTCCTCGCGGAAGGGTCGCAGGCCGCGGTAGGGGCAGACGGCGGCGCGGGCGGCCTCGCTGCGTTGCCGGTCGAGCGAGCCAGGCGGCTCGCCGCGGATGGCCGATGCCAGGATCGCCAGCGCCTCAGGATCGGCGGGGCCGCTGGAGAGGTCAACCCAGGTGTTGAGTTTGAGGAACCCGAGCGCCGGATCGCCCTTGTCGAGCAGCACCGGAATCACCGGGAAGTCCGGTTCGCGCCCTTGCCGGTCGAGCGCCAGGTCCCGTTCGCGCTGCTGCCACGGACCAAGCCCTTCGGCGCCGATGAACACCGCGACGGCGTTGCAGGCATCCAGCGTCTGCTCCAGCGCGCGCGGCCACGGTTGCCCGGGCGCGAGGTACCAGCGATCGAGGAAGACGCGGATGTCCTGATCTGTCAGCGCGCGGGCGATCCGATCCACCGCCGCATGGTCACGGGTCGAATAACTGAAGAAGACGTCAAACGATCCCGCCAAACCCGCCGCCCCCGGCTCAGCCACCGCTTCAGATTAACCGTCGCGCAGGGCGATGCCAAGAACTTGCCGAACTCCTCTCTAGAGTGGTTCATGTCTGAGTCTGCTTCTGGCGAACTGCCGCCGACACCCATGTGTGCCTGCTGGCTATTCGTATCGACCTGGGCTTTCGTCGCGAGCGACACTCTCGGAGGTAACGCGCCTGCCCCCAGACCGGTAGGCGACTTCTACCGGTTTCAGCCCTGGGTCCCGCATAATGATCACCCATAGCTCGCGACGTCATTGACGAGGGTCACGCCCAGCGCATGGCCGGCGCCGCTGTCGTACTCGCCCTGCCAGTCGAAGGTCTGGGCGATCCCGCCCGGCCCCTGGATCGGCGCACGCGCCGCCGGCAGGAGCACGCGCGGCAGAGTGAAGGTCAGCGACCAGCCGGCCGGGTCGGTGAAGGCGTAGGCGAGCGCCACCGGGGTCTCGCCGGCGATCGCGGCGCGCAAGGACTCGTGGCTGGCGGCGTCGGAAAAGCGCACCGTCATCGAGCCCGAGGGCCGGGGGTTGCCCTCGTCGATGCCCTCGATCAGGCCGTCGGCGCGGATGGTCTCGACCGCCTCGAGAGTGTTGGTGAAGTCGAGCTGGCCGGCGGTGACGAGGGCGACCGGGTTGCCGCCGACGCTGATCGCGCCGCGGGCCTGGGCGAAGATGCGCAGGTCGTGGGTCGCAGGCGCGGCGGCCTCGGCCCGGTCCTGGCCGATGATCTGCACCTGCGCGTTGGCCTGGCCGTTGCCCGAGAACGGCACCGAGAGGGAGCCGAACTTGCAGCCGGTGTAGCGGTAGAACTTCGGGGTCGCCAGTTGCGGGTGGCCGATCTCGATCGCCTTCGACGGCAGGGCGCTGAGCGCGTCGGACCACGCGTGGTCCCAGGTGCCGTCGCCGTTGTCGGTGACGGTTGCGGCGCCGAACAGCCCGTGCAGCCAGAAGCCGATGGCGCGGACGTCGACCGGCACGTCTGCGCTGCCGGCGACGCTGGCCCGCTCGTAGTAGGCGCCTTGCGCCTTGCGGCCCTGGCCGATCAGCTCGTCGACACCGAGCGGCCGCTCGGTGTCGAGGTCGATCGCGCGGGCGACCAGCAGGGTGTAGCCGGTTCCGGGCGCGGCGCCGTAGGTGCTCTCGGTGGCGCCGCGGATTTCGACGTCGGTGCCGAGCGCGCGGGGCTTGGCCATCGGGGTGTGCTCCTCCAGGGGTTCGGGTTCAGGCGATCAGGTCCGAGCTGGTGATGCCCGCGAGATCGAACTGCCACCACAGCCGGGCGCGGTCGAGGTCGACGAAGTCGCCGCCGAGGTACTCGATCCGGCTGTAGCGGCCGTCGGCGCCGAAGCCGATCAGGGCGGCGAGGATCTGCGCGCGCAGGTCGTCGATCCGGTCGGCGGCCGTCTGGCCGCGCTCGTCGGAGGTGTTGGCGACGCAGACGATCACCCGGAAGGTCTCGGTGACGGTCTGCACCGTCGCGGTGCCGAGCAGCGCGTCCGGCTCGGCGTGGTCGCCCAGGGCGAGGACGAAGGCGTGCGGGACGGCGAGATCGGTCTCCGCCGCGCCCTCCAGCGAGGCGGTGCCGGCGACGCGGGCACCGAAGGCGGCGACCTGGTCCTTCAGCCGGTCGATGATCGGCGTCGTTTTCATCCGCCGGCCCGTCTCAGGACAGCCGGACGCGGCCCGCGTCCTCGATGACGCGGGTCATCGCCTGGGCGATCCGGGTGTCGATCGCGTCGCGCCGGCCTTCAAGCGCCTTCGTCAGGAACGGCCGCGGTTCGATCCGGCCGCGCCGCGCCCGCGGCCTGCGGCTCATCCGCTCGGCCGTCCCGGTCTCGAGAAAGCGGCCATAATACGCATCCGGGCGGGTCATCACCTGATAGCTGAAGTCGCGGCCGCGCCGGGTGCGGATCGAGCGGGCGAGCAGGCCGCTGCGCCTGGCCGGCGCTTCGCCGGGGCGCGAGGTGCCGCGGCCGCCACGCAGCAGCCGGCGGGTGTCGGCGGCGACGTCACGCGCGCTCTCACGCAACGCCGCCCACAGCGGCCGGGTCATCGCGCGCGGGATCCTGCGCAGGGCGGCGACGACGACCCGCGCCTCGCGATCGTCGATCTCGATCTTCATCGACCGGTCCTCCGCGTGTAGGCTCGGCCTCAATCCGCCTCGCCCAGCGCCTCGACCATCAGCTCCTGCCATTGGTGGCGGTTGCCCTGGCTCATGACGGTATGAACCCGGTAGCGGGCGCCGCACCACTCGACGTAGCGCCACGCCTCGGTGTCGGCGCGGGCGCGGATGGTGATGACATGCGTCGCCCGCTCGGTGGTCTGCGCGCCCTCGACCAGGCGGGTGCCGAACAGGGAGCGGACGCGGGCGCGAACGGTGGAGAGCGTGGTGTAGCTGTCGGCCAGGCCGCCACCGGCGGTCGGCGCCTGGGTCCGCCTGAGCAGGGCGATGCGGGCACGCAGGTCGCCGGCGCCGGGGGTGACGAACGCCATCAGAAGACGAGGCTGCCGAAGCCGCCGGACAGAACCGCGGCCGGCGCCTCGATGCTCTCGCGCCGGGCGTAGAGGGCGGCGGCGACGATGAGAATTTCCTGGCGCAGGGCCATCGGCACGGCGGCTGCCGCATCGCCATAGCCGGCCTCGAAGGCGACGCTCAGGGCATCGGGCGCGCGCCGATCCATCGCCGGCCAGACCGTTGCCGGGATGAGTCGCGGCAGCACGTCGGAAGCGACGAGGCGCCAGCGGCCCGTATCGAGGGCGACGGTCGCGCCGTCGGTGCTCCGGTAGTCGACGCTGACCGTGGCACCAGTGCGGACCGGGGCGAGCGGCAGCGGCACCGAGGCCTGGTCGCGCGGCAACGGCGCGCTCCAGGTCCAGGTCTGGGTGATCAGCGCCAGGTTGCGCCGGCGCTCGACGAGCAGGCGCGCGGCGGTGATCTTGCCGGCGAGATCGCCGTCGTCATCATCGGCGGCGATCGCCGCCTGGCTCTTGAGGTCGGCGACGCTGACCGGCTCGACGGCCGGCGGCGAGAGCAGGCTCAGCGCCACGCTCAGTCCTCGTCGGCCTTGGTCACCACCGGCAAGCGGGCGCGCCGGCGGGCCGGCTCGGCGCGGCGGTCATGACCGGCCGCCCCCTCCGGACGCGTCGGAGACGGGAATGCCGCCGACGGACCGCCGGCGGGAACAGCAACGCCGCCGGCGACGAGCGCCGAGGCCGGGCCCGCTGGAAAGCCGGCGACCTCGCCCGGCTGATAGGCGCCGTGCTGGACGAGAAAGCGAAGCGGGACCATGGCGAGCCCTCCGCGCTTTAAGCCGCGGCGACCGGCAGCTCGTCGGCGCCGCAGAGCACGGCGACGGCGTCGATGCCGGCGGTGTCGGTGTCCGCGGCTGAGAGATCGGGGGTGGCGACGACCCGGAGGTAGCGCCGGGCGGTCCGCAGATCGGCGCCGAGGACGCCGACCCCGGCCTCGGTCGAGCCACCGGTGGCGCCGGCGAGCGTCAGCACCGTCGCCGCGGCGACGAGGTCGGCCCAGGTGCTGCCGTCGGCCGAGTCCTCGATCTTCGCGGCCAGGGTCAGGGTCTCGCCCTCGGCGAGGGTGGCGTTGGCGCGCACGAGAAAGGCGACGCCGTTGTAGCGGGTCGTCGTCGCCGCGAGGTCGATGGTCGCGCCGTTGGCTGCCGTGGCGTCGCCGGACCCGCCGGCGGTTGTCGCGGTCGCGTTCAGCGCGTTGACGACGTGGCAGAGGGCGGCGATGTCGGCCGCGAGAGCCGTCATGAGCGTTCTCCTTGGACGAGGGTTTGCGAGACTCCGGGACAGCCGGCGGCACGGCCGGCGGCGCGCGGGCTACCAGGTGATGGCGGTCAGCACCGCGACCGAGCGGTCGTGGCGGACGGCAAGGTCGTGGCGGGCGATCGCCCGGATCACGGTCTGGTCCTGGGAGTAGGCCGAGACCAGGCCGGCGCCGTCGTGGTAGGCGGCCTCGGCCGAGGCGTCGATCTGGATCGCGTTGGCGTCGGCGAGGACGACGTCGGCCATGTCGGCAAGGTAGATCTCGCTCTCGTTGCCGCCGCCCCCGAGGTTGGTCGGGATCGCGTTGGTGGTAAAGATCGGGTAGCCCCACAGCCGGCCCTCGCGGACGTCGGGGAATGCGAGGGCGCCGTTGTCGTCGCGACGGACGTAGAGGGCGTTCTTCGAACGCGACGACATCAGCCAGACCGGGTTGACCATCATCACGTTGTTGCCTTCGAGCGCGTTGACCATCGCCGCAAGGTCGGTCTCGATCTGCGCCGAGGTGGCGCCCGCGGTCTGCAGCACGTTGTCGGCGTGGGCCCAGTAGCGCAGGCCCTTGGGGCCGTTGCCGGTGCCCAGCCCGCGGATGAAGTTGACGTCCTCGGTGACGCTCATGCCCTGGACGATGTCGTCGCGGACCAGGGCGTCGGCGCGCGGGTTCGACGTGCGGATCAGGTCGTTGGAGATCGGCACGACGACCGCGAGCTTGCGCTCGGTCAGGCGCAGCTGGCCGAAGGTCGGCTCGGCGAACTGCTGGGCGTTGCGGGGGCTGCCGCGTTCGGCGATCAGCGCGCGCACGATCCGCGAGAAGACGATGCCCTTCTCGTCGATCGCTTTGGCCGCGGCCGGCACCGACTGCGGGCGCAACGCGTCCGGCTGGACGGGCAGCGCCGTCGAGGCCTTGAGCCGCTGGACCTTCTCGGCCCGCTCGATCTGGTCGCTGAGCGCGCCGGCCTCGGCGTCGAGCTCGTCGAAGGCGAGCTTCTCGACCTCGCCCATGTCGCGTTCCTCGGACGCGGCGGCGGCAACGATCGCCTCCATCCTGTCCTGTTTCTCCGCCCGCCGCTGACGCAGGGCAACGATATCAACGTGCATGAAGACCTCCTGGTCCTTTGGGGGTGCCGCCGTCGGTCGGCCGGGGTTCAGCGACGGCCGAGGCTGGCCAGGCGGGCGTAGGCCTCGGTGATCCTGGGCAGCCGCGGAGGCGGCGGCGGCGCGACCATCTCGGCCGCCTTGCGTGCGACCAGCTCGGCGTGGGCCTTCTCCAGGCGCTCCAGGCGGCGGGCCGGCACGATCATGTCGCCGGCGGTCACGCCGAGCACGTCACGCGCCCAGCCGGCGATGGCGTCCTCGTCGGCCGGAACGCCCCGCGTCTCGATCAGGCTGTTGGGGTTGGCCGGGACCGGCACGACGGAGAACTCGGTCAGGTCCATTGCCTTGAAGTCGATGCCGCCGGCGCGGGCCTCGCCGTCGGCCCAGTCCCATTCGAGCGGGATGAAGCCGACCGAGACCGCCGAAAGGTAGCCCTCGCGCAGCATCCGGTAGACCCGCTCGCCCTGCGGGTTGAGATCGGCGGTCGCGAACTCGGCAACGGCGCGCAGGCGGCCGTCCTCGAGCGCGATGTCGACGGCGCGGCCAATCGGCAGCTGGCGGGTGTCGTGGGCCCACAGCACGACCGGGTTGCGGCGGTAGGCGTCGAGCCGCCAGCCGCGGGGGTCGACGATGTCGCCGGAGCGATCCTCGTCGCCGGTCGAGAGCGTAAAGGCGATCTCGCGCCCGGCCTGGGGCGCGATCTCGACGGCGAAGGCCTGGCGCACGACGGTGTCCTTCGGCACGCCGTCCGTGCGGGCGGCAACGGCGAAGGCACGCGTGCTCATCGGTGCGGGCACGGCGGAGACTCCTCTGGCTTTGTGAAACGGGCTACCCGTTACCCGCCGGCGGCCTCGCCGCCGGCCTGCGGCTGCGGCGGCGTCTCCGGCGCGGACTCGGTCGGCGCCGCTGTCTGGCGCGGCGTCCCGGCCGGGACCATGTTCAGCGGCTCGAGGTAGACGTCGCCGTTCGCGATCGGGTTAAGCCCCAGCCAGCGGCGGCCGTCGTTGGCCGAGAGCACGCCCCACTGGCGGCCGACGGCGATGGCGTCGAGCGTCGTCTTCAGGTCGGCGCGGAGGATCCGGGTGAAGTCGAACTCGATGACGTAGCGGCCGGCCTCGGCGTCGGTGAGCAGGTCGCGCTCGAGCGCGCTCTCGATCCGCTCCAGGCGCGGCATCAGCCCGTCGACGAAGTACTCGAGCGCCTGGTGCTCGATGTTGGAGAAGGTCGCCTTCGACAGATCGCCGATCTTGTGCGGCGGGATGCGAAAGCCCCGGGCGATGTCGGCGACCTGAAACTGGCGCAGCTCGAGGAGCTGGCTGTCCTTGTTGGTCAGGGACAGGGTCTTGACCTCCAGGTCGAACGGCATGACCGCCGGGCGGAAGGCCCGGCGCGGGCCGCGGTAGAGCTCCTCCCAGCGGCTCCGGGCCTCGGCGATCTGCTCGGCGGTGACCGGGTTCTTCGCGGCGATGATGACGTCGGGCCGGGCCGAGTTGCCGAAGAACGACGAGCCGAACTGCTCGGCGGCCAGCGTCAGGCCGATGGTCTCGGCCAGCCAGCTCACCGTCGAGGTGCCGACGACGCCGTCGCCGCTCATGCCGCGGATGTGGAGGACGGCCTCGGCCGGGACGATGGTGCCGCCGTCGATCCGGTAGAACAGCTCGCCGTCCTCGGCGCGCAGGACCTGGACCCGGTTGGGAAAGACCGGCCGCAGGCTGGTGACCGCGCCGCGGCCGTCGCGCTCGATCGCGCAGTAGGCATTGCCGTAGAGCTCGAGATGGACCTGGATGGTCTCGCGCCACTCGAAGACGCTCTGCCAGCGGTTCGGCCGCAGGCTCAGCACCGGCCACAGCGGGTGATCGCGCGCCGGCGTCAGCGCGCCGTCGGCGCGGACCCGGAGGATGCGCAGCGGCAGCTTGGCGACGTCCTCGGAGACGACGCGGACGCAGGCGAGCACGGTCGCGCACTTCATCGCCGCGGTGGCGTCGACCCGGACCCCGGCCTGGGTGCCGGCGCCGGCGAGCAGGCCGCCGACGAAGCCGAAGTCCATCGACGGGCCAGCGTCCCTGCGGGCATCCTTTTGGGCGGCCATCCGGCGGCGGAGCCAGGCGAGCGGAGACACGGGCTATCCGAAGCAGGCGGTCATCATCGCCGGGTCGGCCAGCGACGGCTGCGCCGGCGCAGCAGCGACCCCGGCGCGGCCAAGCGCCATGATCAGGGCGACAGCGCCGTCGATCTTGTTCTGCGGCCGCTCCTTGCGGGGATAGATGTTGTCGCGGGCGTCGTGATGGCAGACGACGTTCGCGATCATCCAGGTCAGCACCGGGTCGGCGGGGTGATGAAAGCGGCCCTGGAGGACCAGCGCCTCCAGCTCCTTCATCGGCTCGGAGAAGTTGGCGACCGTGGGGCGGACCTCGACGCACGGCACCCCGGTCGCCTGCAGGTGCGGGACGATCAGCGAGGCCTGCCACGGGTCGAAGGCGATCTCGCGCACGGTAAAGCGGGCGATGTCGCCGGCGGCGCCGGGTCGGTCGTCGCCCATGATGTCGCGCTCAAGGTAGTCGAGGTCGATCACCTCGCCCGGCGTCGCGGTCAGCCAGCCCTGGGTCGCCCAGCCGGCGTACTGGTCGTTGCTGCCGTCGGCGAGGCGCGCCTCGGGCACGTAGTAGTGGCCGAAGGCATAGACGTCGTCGCCGCGGCGGAAGACCAGCACCTTGGCGGCGACGTCGGTGCGCTGGGCGAAGTCGAGGCCGATCCAGCAGGCCTCGCCTGCGAACTGGTCGAGGGCGAGGCGCGGATCGGCGCAGGCGGCCCAGGCGCGCATGTCCATCCACGCCTGGTCGGCGTTGACCCAGACGTTGAGCCGCTTGGTCAGAAACGGGTTGCGCGCCGAGGGCTGCTGGCGGGCCTTGTCGGCGAGCCGCTGCATGTCGTCGGGCATGACCGAGACACCGAGGTTCGGGTTGGCCTTGGCCCAGGCGGCGGGATCGAGCCAGTCGTCGCCGTCGTCGAGGGTGTAGATCATCCCGAACACCGTCTCGTCGACGAAGACCCCGTCGAGGATCTTGGTCAGGTAGTCGCGCAGCTCGTAGCAGATGCCCGAGCGGTCGGAGCCGGCGGTGGTGATGTTCCAGATCAGCGGCTGGGCGCGGGCGCCGGTCGCGGTTTCGAGCACGTCGTAGAGGGCGCGAGTCCGGTGGGCGTGCAGCTCGTCGTTGCAGACGAAGTGGACGTTCAGCCCGTCCTGGGTCTTGGCCTCGGCGTCGAGCGGGGTCAGCCGCGAGCCGGTCGCCGGCATGACGATGCTGTTTGCGAACACCTCGACCCCGTAGCGCAGGCGGAACTCGGCCGCGCGCATCGCCATCAGCCGGGCGTCGCCGAAGACAATCTTCGCCTGCTCGCGCTTGGTCGCGGCCGAGTAGCAGTCGGCGCCGGCCTCGCCGTCGAGCGCCAGCATGTACAGCGACAGCGCCGACGACAGCGTGCTTTTGGCGTTCTTGCGCGGGATCTCGAGGTAGACGGTGCGAAACCGGCGCAGCCCGTCGCCCGTGCGCAGCCAGCCGAAGGCGGAAGCCAGGATGAAGGTCTGCCACGGCTCGAGGCGCAGGGTCTCGCCCCGCTTGGCCCACTCGCCCTTGATGTGCGGCAACAGCTCGACGAAGCGGCAGACCCGCCCGGCGCGCTTGCGATCGAACCGGTAGGGGAATGCCGGGTCGCGGCGCTTCGCTCGCTCGAGGTCAGCCAGATGGCGGGCGCAGGCGAGCTTGACCCACTTGCACGCCGGGGTCTTGCCGGCGACAACGGCGCGGGCGTAGCGGTTGGCGACGGTCGCCGGCTCAGTCATCGAGCGCGTCCCAGCGCGAGCCCGCGGCCTTGGCCGGGACGTCGCCCAGCGGCAGCTCGCCCTGGGCGGTGCCCTTGAGCCGGACCCGCGCCGCCGGGCTTAGCCCGAACTCGGTCCCGAAGCCCTGCATCATCCGGGCGGCCTTGTTGGCGTTGGTCAGGTGCGGGTTGGTCATGGCGTAGCCGGACGGGGTTGCGACCACCGCGCCGACCTCGGCTGCGGCGGCGAGCTGGTCGCGAAACAGCGCGTAATAGCTGCAATAGGCGGCGAGGCTGTCGGCATCGAGGCGGGTGAACAGGCCCCAGCGGACCAGCTCGGGCATGAGCTGGCGCCAGCGCTCGGCGGCCAGCGGTGCCAGCCAGTCCGGCGGCGGCGCGAACAGCGCCTCCGGCTCGGGGCAGGCGTGCTCGATCCGGCGCTTGCCGGGATTGCCGCGGATCACCTTCAGCGCGGTCGGGGTCGGCTTGCGGCCTCGCATCGATCGGCTCGTCTCCCTGGCTGGCGCACGACTCCGCGCCGCGCGTCGGCGGCCGGCGCCGCCGGCGCAAGGACTCCCGACGTGCCGGATCCTGGGGGCCTGTAAGACCCCCCTGTTCAATTTCGCGGGCGGAGAATCGCGACTGTCCCACCGGTTTGCGGCGGCGCCGTCTGCAGGGATCTACCCCCGCCTCCCCCAGCCGAGCTCGCCGGCGGTCTTGCGCGAGTGGCAGGCTTTGCACAGCGGCTGCCAGTTGGCCGGGTTCCAGAACAGCGCCCGGTCGCCCCGGTGCGGGACGATGTGGTCGACCTCGGCCGCGACGGTGATCAGGCCCTTCGCCGCGCAGGCGGCACAGATCGGGTGGTGCGCCAGGAACGTTGTCCGCGCCTTCGCCCAGCGCCGGTCGTAGCCGCGCCGGTGCGACGTCTCCCGCCGGGCGTCCTGCTCGAGGCGCCGCGCCCGGGCGTGCACCGGGCAGTGGCCGCGATCGACCAGCGCCGCGCAGCCGGGCTGCGCACACGGGCGTCGCGCTCGATCAGGCATGAAAAAAGCCGGCTCCGTTCAGGGCCGGCCCGCAATCCTTCGATAATGACAAGTGTCACCACATTTTGTGCACGGCTGTCAAGGGTGACTGCCTCGGTTTGATAGTGCGGCCTCGCGTATCCTCCGTTCGGATCCTCCTTCCGTTCGCGGTTCGTCTATCTACGAGCCGAATGTCTCATCAAACCCCGACGCGCCCCGGATCCGAAAAGATCCGCTGGTTTGTTTTGCACAGGGCCCCGCGCTACAGTTTCGAACGATTACGGCGCGATTGGGGGGGCCGGCCGACATGAGCAGCGACAAGATCCATCTCTTCCGCATCTTCCTGTCGTCACCCGGCGATGTCGCTACGGAGCGAGATTTGGCGCGGGCGCTGATCAAGGACGTCCTGCCGGTCGAACCGTTCATTCGTAACAAAACTGCCTTCGACGTCATCAGCTGGGACGACCCGCACGCGTCGGTCGCCATGCCGGCGCATCTGACGCCGCAGGAGGCCGTGAACCGTGGCCTGCCGAAGCCGTGCGAGTGCGATATCGTCGTCGTCATCATGTGGGGCCGCATGGGCACGCCCTTGTCGCCCGACTTCAAGAAGGAGAACGGCGAGCCGTATCTCTCCGGAACCGAATGGGAATACGAGAATGCCATCGCTGCGGCCAGGCAAGGCGGCAACCCGATCGTTCTGCTCTATCGCTGTGCACAGCAGCCGGTCGGTTCATTTGATGATCCGGAGCTCAACACCAAGCTCGAGCAGTATCGAAAGGTCCAAGGCTTTTTCGCGCGCTTCAGCAATCCGGACGGCTCGTTCGGCGCAAGCGTGCACAGCTATGCGACGCCCGAACAGTTTCGCGATCAGCTCTACCAGCATCTGAAGGATATCGTTCACCGTCTTCTGGAGCCCGGGACCGATCTTGCCAAAGCGGCCACCGCGCCGGCCTTTCAGAGCCGGATCCAGGCATTTCTGGACGAGTACCTGAAGTCGGAAGCCGGCCCGGTGCCCTTTGGCGGTCGCGATCACGAACTCGGCTGCCTCGATACCTGGCTTGCCGACGATGGACAACCGGCGCGGTTCCTGCTCACGGCGCCGGCCGGCCGCGGCAAGAGTGCCTTGCTGGTGCGCTGGATCGACCGGTTGAAAAACACCGGCGCCGTGGGCGCCGAGGGCTGGCAGCTCGTCTTCGTGCCGATCAGCATCCGCGGCGGCACCAATGCGCAACGGGTGTTCTACCAGGCCCTGGCCGAGCGCCTGGCCATGATCACTGGACAACGACTCGAACAGCCGGCGATGGACGCGGCCGGCTTCTACGCCGACAAGGTTCGAGATCTCCTCACCGAGCTGGTCCGCTCCGGTCGACGTGTCCTGGTCGTGTTGGACGGCGTCGACGAGGCGCTGAGAGGCGAGTTCGACGCGACCATCGTTCCGCGCATCCTGTGCCCGACCGTGCGCATTGTCATCTCCGCGCGCTGGCAGCTCGGCGACACGGATTCTGCCGGATGGCAACAGCGTCTCGATTGGCGGTGGGACGTCAAATGCCGGGCTCTCGACCTGGACAAGCTGGATCGGGCAGCCATCGGCGATGTGCTGGTGAAGATGGGCGCGCCGTTGGACGTGGTCGCTGCGGATCAGGCCCTGGTGGATCGCCTTGCCGAGCTGACGGAAGGAGAGCCACTGCCGCTGCGCTTTTATGCAACGGACCTGTGGCACAAGGGTGAGGAGGGTGTGCGCATCACGCGCGCCGATCTGGACAACCTCCGGCCCGGCTTCGGCCCCTACTTCGACCGCTGGCTGCAACATCAGCAAAAGGCCTGGCGGGATGCCGGCGAGAGCGTCGATCAGAAGACGGTGGAGGCGGTCCTGGCCGTCCTGTCCTATGCGTTCGGCCCCCTGGAGGGCGGCGACGTGCTCAGACTCGCGTCATTCGTGTCGGGCTCGGCGCCGCCCTTGTCGGCTCAGGTCCTCCTGGAGCCGCTGCGCCGCTTCGTGATCGGCGATGGCAGCGCCGATCACGGCTACGTTCTGAGCCATCCGAAGATCGGCGAATATTTGCAGCAGGAGCGGTTCCGCGATGCCGTCTCCACCATTGCGGCGGCGTTTGTTGCGTGGGGCCGCGATGTCGTTGCAAAGCTCAATGCGGCCGCCATGAAGCGGGCCAATGCGCCGCGCTACCTCCTGCAGTTCTACAGCCGCCATCTTCAGGATTGCGCGGAGGCGACGCCGCAGGACTTTCTCGCGATGGTCAACGACGGCTGGCGACGAGCCTGGGAGCACTTGGAGGGCGGCCAGCAGGGGTTTGCCAATGACGTTCGTGTGGCCTGGACGATCGTGCGCAAGGACGACCCGTTGGCAGATCTCGGCGCGCAGTTGCGCTGCGCACTGACCCTCAGTTCCATCCGCAGCCTCGGACACAACGTGCCGTCCGAGTTGATCCTCGCCGCCGTTCAACAAGAGGTGATCTCGATCAATCATGCAGCACATCTGGCATGTTTCATGAGCAATCGCGGCGATTGCGTGCGCACGTTGGCACTCCTTGCCAGCGAGGTTGAGACTGACCCCGAGAGAAAGGCGGCGCTCCTGACAGACGCGCTGGCGGCGGCCAGGGCGATCGGCAACGTATATTACCGCGCGGAAGTCCTCAGCGGGCTGGCGGGCCATCTCCCCGCCGAGCAGCTTGGGGACGCGCTGGCGGCGGCCAGGGCGATCGGCAACGAAGATGCCCGCGTGGAAGCCCTCAGCGGGCTGGCGGGCCATCTCTCCGCCGAGCAGCGTGAGGAGGCGTTGCGGGACGCGCTGGCGGCGGCCAGGGCGATCGGCGGCGAGGGTGCCCGCGCACGGGCCCTCGGCGGGCTGGCGGGCCATCTCTCCGGCGAGCAGCTGGGGGACGCGCTGGCGGCGGCCACGGCGATCGGCGACGAAGATGCCCGCGCGGAGGCCCTCGGCGGGCTGGCGGGCCATCTCTCCGCCGGGCAGCTTGGGGACGCGCTGGCGGCGGCCAAGGCGATCGGCGCCGAATATCACCGCGCATGGGCCCTCAGCGGGCTGGCGGGCCATCTCTCCGCCGCGCAGCTTGGGGACGCGCTGGCGGCGGCCAGGGCGATCGGCGACGAAGAGTCCCGCACATGGGCCCTCGGCGGGCTGGCGGGTCATCTCTCCGGCGCGCCGCGCGAGGAGGCGTTGCGGGACGCGCTGGCGGCGGCCAGGGCGATCGGCGGCGAGGGTGCCCGCGCACGGGCCCTCGGCGGGCTGGCGGGCCATCTCTCCGGCGAGCAGCTTGGGGACGCGCTGGCGGCGGCCAGGGCGATCGGCAACAAAGCTGCCCGCACGCGGGCCCTCAGCGGACTGGCGGGCCATCTCTCCGCCGAGCAGCTTAGGGACGCGCTGGCGGCGGCCAAGGCAATCGGTAGCGAGCATACCCGCGCAGAGGCCCTGAGCGGGTTGGCGGGCCATCTCTCCGGCGCACAGCGTGAGGAGGCGTTGCGGGACGCGCTGGCGGCGGCCACGGCGATCGGCGGCGAATTTGCCCGCGCCCGGGCCCTCAGCCGGCTGGCGGGCCATCTCTCCGGCGAGCAGCTTGGGGACGCGCTGGCGGCGGCCAGGGCGATCGGCAACGAAAATTCCCGCGCCCGGGCCCTCAGCGGGCTGGCGGGCCGTCTCTTCGCCGAGCAGCGTGAGGAGGCGTTGCGGGACGCGCTGGCGGCGGCCACGGCGATCGGCAACGAGCGTGCCCGCGCGGAGGCCCTCGGCGGGCTGGCGGGCCATCTCTCCGCCGCGCAGCTTGGGGACGCGCTGGCGGCGGCCACGGCGATCGGCGACGAAGATGCCCGCACCCGGGCCCTCAGCGGGCTGGCGGGCCATCTCTCCGCCGGGCAGCTTGGGGACGCGCTGGCGGCGGCCACGGCGATCGGCGACGAAGATGCCCGCACCCGGGCCCTCGGCGGGCTGGCGGGCCATCTCTCTGGCGCGCCGCGCGAGGAGGCGTTGAGGGACGCGCTGGCGGCGGCCAGGGCGATCGGCGACGAAGATGCCCGCGCGGAGGCCCTCGGCGGGCTGGCGGGCCATCTCTCCGGCGCGGAGCGTGAGGAGGCGTTGAGGGACGCGCTGGCGGCGGCCACGGCGATCGTCGACGAAGATGCCCGCGCCCGGGCCCTCGGCGGGCTGGCGGGCCATCTCTCCAGCGAGCAGCTTGGGGACGCGCTGGCGGCGGCGAAGGCGATCGGCGACGAAGATGCCCGCGCGCGGGCCCTCCGCGGGCTGGCGGGCCATCTCTCCAGCGAGCAGCTTGGGGACGCGCTGGCGGCGGCGAAGGCGATCGGCGACGCATATTACCGCGCCCGGGCCCTCAGCGGGCTGGCGGGCCATCTCTCCGCCGAGCAGCGTGAGGAGGCGTTGAGGGACGCGCTAGCGGCGGCGAAGGCGATCGGCAACGAAGAGTCCCGCGCATGGGCCCTCTGCGGGCTGGCGGGCCATCTCTCCGCCGCGCAGCGTGAGGAGGCGTTGCGGGACGCGCTGGCGGCGGCCACGGCGATCGACAACGAAATTTACCGCGCCTGGGCCCTCGGCCGGCTGGCGGGCCATCTCTCCGCCGAGCAGCTTGGCGAGGCGCTGGCGGCGGCGAAGGCGATCGGCGCCGAAGTTGCCCGAGCGGAGGCCCTCGACGGGCTGGCGGGCCATCTCTCCGCCGCGCAGCTTGGGGAGGCGCTGGCGGCGGCGAAGGCGATCGGCGACGAGGGTGCCCGCGCGGTGGCCCTCAGCGGGCTGGCGGGCCATCTCTCCGCCGCGCAGCTTGGGGACGCGCTGGCGGCGGCCATGTCGATCGGCGACGAAAAATACCGCGCCTGGGCCCTCGGCGGGCTGGCGGGCCATCTTTCCGCTGAGCAGCGTGAGGAGGCACTTATCTCGCTGCTTGAGATAGGTGATCGGTTGACGCGCCCCACTCTTTTGAGCGCAATCCGTGATTTTGCTCCGATCATCGCCGAGTTCGGCGGAACCGACGCGCTGGTCACTACGCACGTGGCAATCTGCGACACGGCAGGCTGGTATGCCTGAGGTGTTCGCCTCCCTTTGCGCCGCTTTGACGGACCACTCCCGGGGCGCCGATCAGATATGGTCTATACGAATGCACCTCACCCTAACCCAAAGATCCTGGCCAGCGCAGCGAGCGCCTGGATAAGGATGCCTTTGGCGATGCGCGGGTCGATGCGGCGGCCGCCGTTCCAGCCCGAGCGCAGCGACCAGGCCGACAGGCTCTCGCCCATCCCGACCACATGCCACAACGCCGACGCGCCCGGCTCGCCCACCTCGCGGAGCACCCTCGCGAGTTCGCGCCGCTTCCGCTCGGCCTGAACCGCCGCGAGAGCGGGATCGGCACCGCCGCCGTCGACCCGGACGCTGGCCCAGGCGCAGATGCCGATCGAGCGAAAGCGGGCCTGCTCGAACTCTCGCTCGAACCGGTCCCAGGCCTGGGCCAGGGCCTCGGTCGAGCCGCCGGCGGCGTCGAGCACCCGATCGCGCAGCAGGCGGGCCGCGCCGGCCTGCCGGTCCGGCTCGGGCTCGCGCTCGATGAGAGCCGCCCGGGCCGGCAGCTTCGCCGCCTCGCGCGCTTCGCGCCGCGAGCGCGCCCGGTCCGCGGCCGCCTCGCTGGCGCGCCGGACCTTCGCTGGACCTTTCGCTTTTTTGCCCGGCGAGGAACGGCTCATGTTTGCAATGACTTATGTCTGGTCATGGACCATCTGGACCTTTGGACCTTTTATTAAGATCACACACACGCGCACGCGCGCATGAACCGGAAGCCGCAAAAAAGGTCCAGAAGGTCCAATCGTCCAAAGCCATTGAACTGGCTTTGCTTTTTTCTGGACCTTTGTGGACCTTCCGGACCTTTTCAGCTTACCTCCTTCCCCTTCGCGGCCCGGGCCTGCGCCAGCGCCTCGGCCGCCTCCGTCGCCTCGTCGCTCAGCGTCATGTCGAGGTAGAACCAGGTGCCGATCTTCTCCTTGTGGAAGCCGCGGTCGCTCATCTTGCGGCCGAAGCGGTGCTGGCTGAGCGGACTGACCATGCTGTCGGCGCACCAGGCCTCGTAGGCGAGATAGAGCCGCCCGGCGGCGACCGACTGGCCTTTTGCCGCCTCGCCGATGATCACCCAGGAGCGGAGGAAATCGCCCATGGGGTCGCTCTCGTCGCGGTAGTCGCCGGTCGCCGCCCGCACCCGCTCGGGCACGCACAGACCGTCTGCGAGATACCAGCGCGCACCCTCGACCAGCCAGTTGAAGACGCCGGGCGCCTCGGCGCAGAGCTTTTCGACGAGGTGCTTGTCGCGGCTCTCAGTGGGGATGGTCTCCTCGAACGGGACCAGCAGCACGCGCCGCCAGGTGCCCTCGTCGTTGCCGCGGACCGTCGGCTTGTTGTTGCACGACAGGACCAGCTTGAACTGCGGGGTGAAGTCGAAGAACTCCTCGCGCAGGTGGCGGGCGACCAGCCGGCCCTCGCCGGTGAGCGTCTTGATCACCGCTTCGGAGAAGGCCTTGCCCAGCTCCGGCTCGGATGCCGTGACCAGCCGGGCGCCCGGCAGCCGCGCCAGGTCCGGCGTCGCGTCGCCGCCCCGCCTGCGATCGTCGACCAGCAGCGACGAGAACGGCAGGACGACCGCGTAGTCGCCAAGGACATAGCGGAGGACATCGATCAGGGTGGTCTTGCCGTTGGCGCCGGTGCCGTGAAACAGCACCAGCACCTGCTCGTGGGCGTAGCCGGTGAGGCAGTAGCCGAACCAGCGCTGGAGGAACTGGCGGACCTCGGGGTCCGGCAGGATCTCGGCGAGGAAGGCCTTGAACAGCGGGAAGTCCGCCCGCTCGTCGTAGGCGACCGGCGCCAGCCGGGTGATCCGGTCCTCGCGCCGTGGCCGGCGCAGCCGCACCTCGGCGCCCAGCTCCAGCGTCCCGTTGCGACAGGCGACGAACTCGGGCCGGGTGTCCATCTCGTCGAGGCCGACGGTGAGATAGGTGCGGGCCTGGGCGATCATGCCGCCGATGGCGCCGTTCGATCCCGAGCGGGCCGCGTGCTTGGCCAAGGCCTCCGCGCGCTGGACGTCGAGCCCGCGCATTGCCCGCGCCTCGCGGCGGATCTGCGCCGCGGTCTCGTGCGCCATGATCTGGGCCCGGTCCTCGCCGCCGGTCCGCTGCCACCGCCGGCCGTCCCAGGCATGCCAGCCGTGGTAGCGCACGCACAGCAGGTCGCGGCCGAAACGGGCGCGGAAGCGCGCCGCGTTGCCGAGGTCGTTGTGCGGCTGGCGCGCGCACCAGTCGTCGGTCTCGCCGTCCCACTGCGCGAACGGGATCTCGGCCTCGTCCTCGACGGCCGCCAGCACCGGCCCGGCGCCCAGTACATCCTCGGCCGGGGCAGGATCTTCGCCCGGCTGGGGCGGCGGCGGGTCGGCCGGGGGATTGCTCATGCCGCCAGCGCGCTCCCGTCGCACAGAACATCGTTCCAGTCGCGCTTGCCGCCGCGGGGGATCTCGAGGCGGACCTCGATCCCCTCCCGGCGGAACCGCCCCGCGGCCCGCGCCAGGCTGCGCCCGGCGGCGGTGACGGGCTCGGAGCCGGCGGCGATCCGCGCCGCCAGCTCGGGCTCGTCGCCGTCGCCGCAGAGGATCACCCGGCGCACGCCGCCCGGCACGACGACGCGGCGGAAGTTGTCGACGGCAACCACCGCCCAGACCGGCCATCCGCTTGCCTGGGCGACGGCGAGCCCGGTCTCGATGCCTTCGGCCAGGGCCAGGGTCTCGCCGGCCGCAGGGCACAAGCGGATGGCGCCGCGGGGATAGCTGCCCAGCACCTTCTTCGCCGCCGGGACCGGCGCCTTGCCGACCCTGCCGTCGGCGCGGATTCGGAGATAGGTGCGATGGACGCCGATCAGCCGCCCGTCCGGCCCCTGGATCGCCGCCAGCATCGCCGGCAGCCGGCCGCGGAGCCGCCCGGCGCCATCGCGATAGTCGAGCGCGGGCGCGTAACCCAACCACGGGCAGGGATCGGGAAGCGCCAGCCCGCGGCCGGCGAGGTAGGCCGCGACCGGGGAGCCTTGTGGGTCCCGGCGGTCGCGCCAGATCGACCGGGCGGCAGCGAGCGAACCCGGATGCATTCGTCCGCGGGCAGGCGGGGGTCGGCGTGCAGGAGCGTGGGCCGGCGGATCATCGGGCATGCCGAGCCAGTCGCGCGCCCAGGCGATCGCCTCGCCCTGGCGGATTCCCTTCGCCCAGGCGATCAGCGCGATCAGGTCGCCGCCGATGCCGTCCTCGAACGAGCGCCAGGTCCCCGCGCGCAGCCCGGCGACGTGGATGTCGTCGAGATCCTGCGCGGTCGAACACTCGAGGCAGCGACGCCAGGGCCCGGCCGGCTCGGTGGCCGGCGGCCAGCCGGTCACCTCGCCGGGGCGGATGTCGCGGCTCGGCAGGTAGCCGAGGCCGCGGCTCATGGTCGCCCCTCCTCGTCCGTCGACTCGGGCCCGCAGTCGAGCGCGTAGCGCGTCGCCGTCCCGCCGCCGGCCTCGGCCTGGATCAGGGCCCGGGCGAGCGCGCCGACGCTGTCGGATGCGGTGACACGGTGGCCGCCCAGCGGGGCGCCGGCGATCAGCGCGTCGACCCGGCCGCAGGCCTCGACGATCGCGGTCAGGGACAGGCCGCCGGCGAGGCCGGCGGAAACGGCGACGCAGGCGAACGCCACGCCGATCGGCTGCGGTCCGGCCGCCTCCATCGGCAGCGCCGCGGCGATCCGCGATCCGTCGGGCCGCTCGTCGTCGCAGGCCCAGGTCAGCGCCAGCAGGCGCGGCGCGCCCCGATACCACCAGGACAGTGCGGTGCGCAGCGTGGTCACGGCCTGGTCCGGGGCGGCAGGTCGATCGGCAGGACGTCGTCGAGCGGCGATCCGCTCTCGCGCGCGAAAAGGTCGCCCCGGCGGGGGTCGAGCCGGTCGAGGCAGCCATGCGTCGGATCCGGCCCGACCCTCTCCACCGGGGCGAAAGCG
>JAEULH010000085.1 GCA_016793925.1 Rhodospirillales bacterium
AACTTCGGCGCCGGCGTCAACTGCGAGGCGATCATCCAGCAGAACCAGCAGTTCGACTTCTACGACGGCGGCGGCCTCGACATGGCCTGCCTCGGCCTCGCCGAATGCGACCGCCACGGCAACCTCAACGTCAGCCGTTTCGGCCCGAAGCTCGCCGGCGCCGGCGGTTTCATCAACATCAGCCAGAATGCGCGCAAGGTCGTCTTCGCCGGGACGTTCACCGCCGGCGGCCTCAGCGTCGCCATCGAAGAGGACCGCCTGCGCATCGTCCAGGAAGGACGGGCGCGCAAGTTCGTCGAATCGGTCGACCAGATCACCTTCAGCGGCGAGTATGCGGCGGAGATCGGCCAGCCGGTGCTCTACGTGACGGAGCGCTGCGTGTTCAGATTGGGGCGGAAGGGCCTGCACCTGTGCGAGGTCGCGCCCGGCGTCGATATCGAGCGCGACATCCTGGCGCACATGGACTTCGCGCCCATCGTCGAGAACGTCCAGCCGATGGATTTGCGCATTTTCCGGGCCCCGCCCATGGGCCTGGAGTCGGAGCTGGTCGACCGGGTCGAGCTCGCCGATCGCATCAGCTACGACCCCGATCGCAACATCCTGTTCCTCAACTTCGAGGGCATGCACATCCGCGACGAAAAGGACGTCGAGCGATTGCAGGAAACGGTCGAGGCGCGCTGTCGCAAGATCGGCCGGCGGACCGGCGTCATCGTCAACTACGACTCGTTTCGCATCGACGAAGCCGCCATCGACCGCTACGCGCGGATGATTCACCATATGGAGGAAACGTATTATACTCAGGTCACCCGCTACACCACCGGCGCGTTTTTGCGGATGAAGCTCGGCGAAGCGCTGGCGCAGCGCAAGATCGCGCCGCACGTGTTCGAAACGGAAGACGAGGCTCGTGAGTTTCTGAGCCAGTACGGCGGCTGAACGGGATCGGCGCAAGCATCCAGGCGAAGGGGGCGCGACATGGCCATCATCATCGGTCCCATCCTCGGCTGGCGCGGCGAGCAGGACGGCGCTTCGCTGGTCTCCGTCATGATCGTGCGCAACGACGATGCGGCGCCGGGCACGGTGACCTGGTCGACGGGCGCGGAGGGGGCCGGCGGCACCGGCGCCCTGGTCAAGCTCAGCGACTTCGCCAGCAGCACGGTCTATGCCGCCGAGGTTTCCGTCCCGCCGACGCAGGAACGGCAAAGCGTTGAATACTCTATCAGCGGCGACGACCGCCGCTGGCGCTTCACGGTCCCCGGCCGAGGAGACAGGCCGCGGATCGCCTACGGTTCATGCAACGGCTTTTCGCTTCCGGGCGACATGCGCAGGATCGCCGACAAGAACGCCCTGTGGCGCGATCTCATCGGCGAGCACGCGCGCGAACCCTTTCACCTGCTGATGATGGGCGGCGATCAGATCTATGCCGACCAGCTTTGGGATCTCGTCCCCGAACTGCGCCGCTTCAACGAGCTGCCGCGGGACGATCGCATCCGCAAGAAGGCGTCCGCCTCCTTGCGCACGAACCTCGAGCGCTTTTTTCTGACCACCTACACGGACCGGTTTGGCCCCGACGCCGCCGCCGAGGCCTTCGCCTCGATACCGACGCTGATGATGTGGGACGACCACGACATCTTCGACGGCTGGGGCTCCTACAGCCCCGAGGAACAGAACTCGCCGGTCTTCCAGGCGATCTTCGCCGTTGCCCGCAAGGCGTTTGCGCTGTTTCAGTTGATGACCAGCCCAGATGGCGGAACCTGGCCGCGCCTTCCGGGCGAGGCGTTCAACGCCCTCCTGCACTGCGGCGGCTGCGCGATTCTGGTGCTTGATCTTCGCTCCGAGCGCACGCAGAGCCAGATCCTCTCGCCGGCAAGCTGGGAGGCGGTCTTCGCCGCCGTCGACGCCGCGCACGGTCTTCGCCATCTTCTCGTGATGTCGAGCATTCCGGTCCTGCATCCGGACATGTCTTTCATCGAGCGCACCCTCGGCCTGCTGCCCGGCAACCAGGGGGGCATCGAGGACGACCTCAACGACCAGTGGGTCAGCTACAACCACAAGACCGAGCGGCTGCGGCTGATCCATCGCCTGTTCGACTTCGCCGCCGCCAACGGCACCCGTGTCACCATCGTCTCCGGCGACGTTCACGTCGCAGCGAACGGCGTCATCGAGTCGACGCGCCGACCCGTCCGCGACACCAACGCCGAGGTCATCACCCAGCTCACCTCGTCGGCCATCGTCCACCCGCCGCCGCCGCGCGTGGTACGTTTCTTCCTCGAGCAAATCGGCAGCCAGGTCCAGGAGATCGACCGCGACATCACCGGCCGCATGCTGCAGTTCCCGGCGACCACCTATCGCTTCGTCGCCGAGCGGAATTGGATGACGATCGAGGTCGACGACGTCGACCGGATCTGGATCAATTGGCGGATCGAGGGCGCGCCGCAGCCCCTGACCAAGGTGATTCACCCGTGTGCGGAGGTCGCGCCGGGCGCGGTGACGCCGGCGACAACGGCTTAGTTCGAAGCCCTGATCGCCGGTTCTCGCCCTATTCCGCGGCCGAAGCTTCAGCCGGCGGCGTCCCGGCAGGCTGCGCGTTCGCCGCCGACGGTACGGGTTCCAAAGCCAAGGTCAGTTCAAGCCACTCGCAGATGCGCTCGGCGACCGCCTGCCAGCCCGCCTCCAGCATCATCGCGTGGGCCATGTTGGGGAAGATCTCCGGCCTGGTCCGGTACGTCTTCGCCGTCGCTTCCAGCCCGCCGCGGAAGACGAACGCATCGCGCTCGGCGCCGAGCACAAGAACCGGCGCTTTCATCGCCGCCGACGGCGTCGACGGCGGCAGATCGAGACCGACGAGATCGAAGACGACCATCGACGATTCCGCCTGCAGTCGGGGCACCACCGCGTTGATGATCTCTTCCGGGCAATCGTCGCTGAACAACGCCCGGCGGACAGCTCCCGAATCAGCCATCCACGGCCCCAGGGCCTGGATCATGCCCAGCTCGTAGAACAACCTCGGGTTTGTGAAGGCAATGCCGCAGAAGCTGCCGATCAGGCCGTGAGGCGGCACCGAAGCCATCAGCACCGCCGCCGGCGTCGGATGGGCATGCATGTACTTCTGGACAACGGCTCCGCCCATGGAGTGACCGATCAGCACCGGCGGCGCCGGCAGGGCGCCGGCAACCTGCTCGAGATCGGCGACGTAGTCGCGCAGACGGGCGTAGGGTAGCTGCTCCCAGCCGCTGCTCTCGCCGTGGCCGCGCAGGCTCAGCGCATGCGCCTCGAAGCCGCGTGCGGCGAAGAACGGGAGGAAGTGCTGTTCCCAGACCCAGGCGGCGCCGAAGGCGCCATGCACGAAGAGCAGCGGCGGCCGTTGAGACGGCGTCGACGGCCGGCGGGAGATGACTTCCAGCTTCATCAGGATCCTCTAATACACGTTTGCTGCGGTCGGACCGTACATGTTTTTTGCAGCGCACCCAAGCATCGTGCAGCGACAATCCGTCAGCCCAGGCTCGGCCCCTCTCCTGCCGCCTCGCCGGTGGCCGGGTCGAGGTCCGGGACACGCCGGCCGGCGTGACGCAGCACCACCGCGGCGAACGGCGGCAGGCGCAGCCGGAGCGAGAAGGGCCGACCGTGCATCGGCTCGCTTTCCGCATCGACGCCGCCGCAATTGCCGACGTTGCTGCCGCCGTAGCGCTCGGCGTCGGTGTTCAGGCTTTCGACGAAATGGCCGTCGGCGGGAACCCCGATTCGGTACTCGTGACGAACCACCGGCGTGAAGTTGCAGACGACGACGACGAAGCCGGCGGCCGAGGCGTCCTTGCGGATAAAGGAGACAACGCTCTGCTCGGTGTCGTTGGCGTCGATCCAGGCAAACCCGTCCGGCTCGCAATCGAGCGCGTGCAGCGCCGGGGTCGAACGGTAGAGGGCATTGAGATCCCTGACCAGACGCTGGATGCCGACATGCATCGGGTCATGGAGCAGATGCCAATCGAGGCTGATCTCCGGGTTCCACTCCCGCTCCTGCGCGAACTCCTGGCCCATGAACAGCAGTTTCTTGCCCGGATGCGTATAGAGCAGCGCGTAGAGCAGGCGCAGGTTGGCGAAGCGCTGCCAGCGATCCCCTGGCATCTTGCGCAGCAGCGAGCCGTGCCCCGCCGAAACCTCCTCGTGGGACAGCGGAAGGATGTGGTTTTCCTGGAACGCCGCAGCCGGACCGTAGATCAGCTCGTCGTGGTAGTACTTGCGATGAACCGGATTGCGCGAAGCGTAGCGCAGCATGTCGCGGACCCAGTTGGCGTTCCAGCGATAGCCGAAGCCGAGCCCGCCGACAGGCGCCGGATGTGACACGAAGGGCCAGCCCGAATTCTCTTCGGCGATGGTGAAGGCGCCGGGCGCATGGCTTCCCACCGCCTCGTTGATGCGCCTCAGGACGTCGATGGCATCGAGGTTTTCGTGGCCGCCATGCCGATTCGGCGTCCACTCGCCGCGGGAGCGACCGTAGTCGAGGTACAGCATCGAGGTGACGGCCGGCACCCGGAGCGCGTCGATGTGGTATTCGTCGAGCCAGAACAGCGCATTGCTGACGAGAAAGTTGCTCACCTCGCGGCGGCCGTAGTCGTAGATCAGCGTGTTCCAGCCGGGGTGCCGGCGCTGGTGCGGGTCCGGCTGCTCATAGAGGTGGGTGCCGTCGAACAGACGCAACCCGTGCGGGTCGTCGGAAAAATGGAAGGGAACCCAGTCGGCGATCACGCCGATGTCGGCCTGGTGAAGGCGATCGACCAGAAGGCGGAAGTCGTCGGGACCGCCCCACCGGCTGGTCGGCGCGAACAGGGCAAACGGCTGGTAGCCGAGCGAACCGTCGAAATCGAACTCGGTCACAGGCAGCAGTTCGACGTGGGTGAAGCCCATCTCGTGGACATAACCGACCAGTTCGTCGGCAAGTTCGCGATAGTTCAGGCAGCGATGGCCTTCCTCGGGCTTGCGCCGCCACGACGGCAGGTGGACTTCATAAATGGCCATCGCCTCGGCGCGGTCGTTTCGCCGGGCGCGGGCCTCCATCCACTCGTCGTCCGACCACCGGTAGCGACCAAGGTCGTGGACGATGGCCGCCGAGCCCGGCGACTTCTCGACGCAGAACGCATAAGGGTCGCACTTGTCGGTGAGGAGCGCGCCGCCGGCAGCCTTGATCTCATACTTGTAGAACTGGCCGGTGCGCACGCCGGGCAGGAAGATCTCCCAGACGCCGCATTCGTGACGAAGGCGCATGCCATGGCGGCGCCCGTCCCAGCCGTTGAATTCGCCGATCACCGACACGCGCGCCGCGTGCGGCGCCCAGACCGCGAACGCCACGCCGTCGACGCCCAGAAGCGTTACCGGGTGGGCGCCGAGGTGCTCGTAGCTGCGCAGATCGCTGCCATCGGCGAGAAGTTGCGCCCGATCCTCGGGAAGGACCGGCGGAAAGCGGTAGGGATCCTCGACCTCCAGTTCGCCGTCGTCGGTGCGCGCGCGCAGCCGGTATGCGAACCAATCGCTGCGCCCGGGGACCGCGCCGGCGAACAGACCGGCTTCGTGCACCTTCTCGAGGATGCCGGCAACAGCGCCGCTATCGGCGTCGACGACGGCGACTTCGCTGGCTTCCGGCAGAAAGCAGCGGACGACCAGCGGGCCTTGCGGATCCGGCCGGTGCATGCCGAGGAAAGCGAAAGGATCGCGGTGATCGGCGGCGAGGATGGCGGCAATTTCATGCTCGTCGGCCAACTGGTGGCGCGGCAACTTGACATCGCTCGCCGCCGCGGCGCTGTCGGAGGTCGTCACTGCGGCGGCCTCCGACGGGGCCTCCACCGCTGCGGCTTCAATGGGCTCAGCGGCCGGTTCCGCGGGCACGGCGCCGTCGGAGGTCGTCGCTGCGGCAGTCTCCGACGGGTCCTCCGCAGCCTCGGCTTCGATGGGGTCCGCAGCCGCGGCGTCTGGGGCAGCGGCACGAGAGGCCTTGGGCGCCCGTCCGCTCGCTGTGCGCCTGGATCGCCCCGGCCGGCGATTGCCGCCGGTCTCGCCGGAGGCCGCCTCGGCGGAGGGCGCCTTGGCGGTGGGCGCCTCAGAGGCGGTCTCCGCGACCGAAGGCAATGAGGTGTCCGCAGCTTCGGGAGCGGAAGCTTCGTGCGCTTTCCGCCCCTCGCTCGTCCGAGCGATCGCCTCGGCCTCGCCGGTCGCGGCCGAGCCCGCTGCCGACGCGGAGTTGGCCGCGGAGCCTGCTTCATCCGAGACCGCGGCCTGGCGATCCGGTTGCCGCGACATCGATACTTTACCCATTGCCTGTCATGTTCCTTCCTAGCGCCGCGCCCGGAGGCTTCGGCTTCGGCCATGCCAGAAAAGACACCCGCCGGCTCAGCGCTATCTCAACGATGGAACGCCCCCTCGCGCCGCTGCTCGGATGACTGGCGACATCCCGCTGTTCAGCGGCGCGGCCTTGGATCTTCCGCGTCTTTTGCTTATAGCCTTCGTCCGGCTTTAGCGCGGAAGCGTCGGGCTTGTGAAGATCGCTCGCAAACATTAAAGCCGAAGCCCCTGCGCAAGCCCCATGCGCGCCGGCGCGACGCCCGTCGCACGAGACGCCGGCGTTCGTGGAAGGTACCCGTTCCCCTCGACGGGTCGCTGAGTATAATGCGCCCGCCAACGGAGCGGGGAGACTTACCACCGAAGGCCGGGCGGCGGCCGCGAGATGCGCGCCCTGCCATGGCCCGATCCCACGATAAACACGCTCAGTTTCGCACGAGCCGCCGCGAAAATCCCGGCCGGATGTCCGGCGGGCCGGGCGGCGAAAGGCAATTAAACGCTGACAGGGAGAGCGCGCGAAATGACAACGAAAACCCAGGAGGCGGCAAAAAAGGGCAACGACGCCCCGATCGCCGTAACCGCCGGCGGCTCGGGCATGGACGTCGACAGCCTGATCAACAGCTTTCACTTTCACCTGAACTGCACGCTCGCCAAGGACCAGTACGTCGCGACGAACCAGGACCGCTATCATGCGCTTG
>JAEULH010000090.1 GCA_016793925.1 Rhodospirillales bacterium
TGCATGGCGCGCAGGGACGCCGCGCCGAGACCCCGCTTCGGCACGTTGACGATGCGCTCGAAGGCAAGGTCGTCGTCCTCCTGGACGACGACGCGAAGATAGGCGACGGCGTCGCGAATCTCCTGACGTTCATAGAACCGGGCGCCGCCGACGATCCGGTAGGGAATCCCGGTGACGATCAGTCGCTCCTCGAACTCCCGGGTCTGGAAGCCGGCGCGGACGAGCACGGCCATCCGGCTCAGAGCGTGACCCTTCGCCTGCAGAGCCTCGACCTCGGCGCAGACGGTGCGCGCCTCGTCCTCGCCGTCCCAGACCCCGCGCACGGCGACCTTCTCGCCCTCGCCGAGCGGGGTCCACAAGGTCTTGCCGAGCCGGCCGCGGTTGTGGGCGATCAGCCCGGATGCGGCGGCGAGGATGTGCGGGGTCGAGCGATAGTTGCACTCCAGACGGATCACCGTTGCGCCAGGGAAGTCGCGCTCGAACCGCAGAATGTTGCCGACCTCGGCGCCACGCCAGGAGTAGATCGACTGGTCGTCGTCGCCGACGCAGCAGATGTTGCGATGAGCCTGCGCCAGAGCGCGCAGCCAGAGGTACTGGGCGACGTTGGTGTCCTGGTACTCGTCGACGAGGATGTAGCGAAACTGGCGCTGGTAGCGTTCGAGGACATCGACCTCGGCGGTGAGCAGCGACAGCGTGTGCAGCAGCAGATCCCCGAAATCGCAGGCGTTAAGGACCCGCAGCCGCTCCTGGTACTCGCCGTAGAGCGCCAGAGCGAGACCGTCGGCGGCGTCCGCGCCCTCGGCAGCGGTCACCTTGTCGGGCGTAAGGCCGCGATCCTTCCACCGCTGGATCAACGAAAGGATCAGACGCGGCGGGTTTTTCTTGGTGTCTATGCGGCGGGCGTCGAGGAGCTGCTTGATCAGACGCTGTTGGTCGTCGGCGTCCAGAATGGTGAAGTTCGCGCGCAGCCCGATCCGCTCGGCATAAGTGCGCAACATCCGTGCGGCAATCGCGTGGAACGTCCCGACCCACCAGCCTTCGACCGAGCAGCCGAGCAGGCTTCCGACCCGCTCACGCATCTCCCGCGCCGCCTTGTTGGTAAAGGTGACGGCCAGCGCCTCCCAAGGTCGGGCGCGGCCGGAGGCGAGCAGGTGGGCAAGCCTGGTCGTGAGAACCCGGGTCTTGCCGGTGCCGGCGCCGGCGAGGACCAGCACCGGCCCCTCGATCGCCTCGACCGCCCGCCGCTGCATCTCGTTGAGCTGGGCAAGGTAGGCGGGCGCCGCCGCCGGCGGGAGATCCGACGGGTCGGACGAGGCGGTGGCAGCCAACTTGGAGAGACCGTTCATGTACTCAGTATAGGTACTGCCGGCGCGCACCGCACCAGTTGTTGTGGAAAAAGCGCTTCCTTGCTTCTACGAGCTTCTAACGTAGTGCTCGAGAATGCACGCGCCGATCTGCTCGCAGCCGAGGATGCCGCGCACATCCGCCGCCCGGGGGATCCGGTGCCCCTTCGCGACGACCAGGATGGTGTCGCTGCGTCGCCGCGCCATCCGGGTCAGGATGTTGTGGAGGATCTCGTCCTCACGCGCGATCAGGATCCGACGTTCGGCGATATCCTCCAGGATCGGCTCCGGCGGCGCACCCAGGTCTTCTTCCGCCGCGGCCAGATCCGCCGGGTGGACGACCCCTGCGATCCGCCCTCGCCGCTCGAGGACCATGACTTTGCCTTCCTCTTCGAGCGCCGTCTTGGCAGCCGTCACCGGCGTGTCGGCGGGGACGACAACGACGTTCTTGTCCATGACGTCGCCAGCGTGACGAACGAGGTACATGTTGCTGTGGCGCTCTTTCGGCACCGAGTGGCCGCGCCCGGCGAGCTTGATCGTATAGATGTTTTCGTCCGACAGCATGCGGCGGACGCCGACGGAGATGGCGACGGTGATGATCAGCGGCAGGACGATGTGATAGTCCCGCGTCATCTCGAACATCATGATGATCGCCGTCATCGTCGCCCCGGTCGCTCCCGCGACCACACCGCCCATGGCGACCATGGCGAAGTCGGAGGGATGAAACTGGAACTCCGGCCAGATGAGGAGCAGGAGCGATCCGAACGCCCCGCCGAGTGTGGCGCCGATGAACAGCGACGGCGAGAAAATGCCGCCCGACGAGCCGGACCCCAAAGTGAGCGACGTCGCCAGAAGCTTGGCCACGAAGAGGAGGGTCAGAAGACCGGTCGAAACGAGCTGACCCTGAAGGATGGCCTGGATCGTGCCATAGCCGACGCCGTCGACGTGGTAGTGGCCCGTCGTCAGCATGAGGCCGTACATCATCAACCCAAGCAGAAGCATGCCGATGGCATGGCGGCTGTAGTCGTTGCCGGGCAAGCTCGGGAAAAGATCCTCCAGCCAGGCGAGGGTGCGGATGAACGCCCATGAAGCCAACCCGCAGAGCAGGCCGAGGACGACCACCGCCAGCACCGTTTCGACGGTCGACGACCCGACCTGGATGTCGATGGCGACGGGGACCGCAAACGCCGGCGACAGGCCAAAGGCGAAACGGCCGATGTAGGTGGCGGTCCCGGTTGCGAGGACGACGGGCAGAAAAGTCCGCGGGCTGACTTCGGGCATCAGCAATTCGATGGCGAAGAGCACGCCGCCCAGAGGCGTGTTGAAGGTCGCAGCGATGCCGGCGCCGGCGCCGGCAGCGACGAGGGTGATCCGCTGCCAGGCGATCAGGCCGGTAAGCAAGCCGACGGTCGAGCCGAACGAGGCCCCGATCTGAGCGATCGGGCCTTCGCGCCCGACCGACGCGCCGCTGCCGATGGCCAACGCCGAAGCGAGCGACTTCGTCGCCGCGACCATCGGGCGGATATGCCCTTCCTTGTAGTAGATCGCGTCCATGATCTCCGGCACGCCGTGGCCGCGGGCCTCGGGCGCGAAATGCTTGACGAGGAAGACGACGCCCATGCCGCCGATGACGGGAGCGAGGATAATCAGCGGGCCGAACGGGCTTGGCGGCGTCAAGACATTGGCGTCGAAGTAGGTCGACAGGGTGCCGTTGAAAAACAGGTTGTGAATGAAGGAGATAAGGGCGCGAAACAGCACTGCGCCGATGCCGGCGACACAGCCGACCATGACCCCGAGGGCGCACAGCCAGATGATCGCGACCTGCCGTCGCCGCCGTGTCTCAGCCATGCCGGAATCCTGCGCCGCCTCGTTTAGGAAAACGAGGCCGACCTTAGTCGGTCATCGGGTGCAGGGGCAACCCGCGGGTTCCGGGGCTGCCTGGCGGCACTGCCCGCGCAGCGCCTGGCGCGGCGGACGATGAAACGACGTCGACGCCGCGTCCGTCCGTCTTCCCGCCGCGAGGGGGCGCAACGGCAGGGTGCAAGGGAGGCCGGCCGCGCAGCGCCGGTTCGGCAAAAAGCCCGATCCCGACGCTCAGACCTTCATGCCATCCAGGGCGTAACCGGCGCCGCGAACGGTGCGGATGACGTCCTCGTCGCCATGCTCGCCAAGGGCTTTGCGCAACCGGCGGATATGGACGTCGACGGTCCGCAGCTCGACGTGGATGTCGCGGCCCCAGACCCTGTCCAAAAGCTGCTCCCGGGAAAACACCCGCTGCGGCTTCTCCAGGAACAGGCGCAGGAGCCGAAACTCCGTCGGGCCGAGATGGACCGACCGACCGCCCCGGGTCACGCGGTGCGTCGACAGGTCCATGGTGATGTCGCCGCACGACAGCACCTCCTCGATCAGCGCCGGCCGCGACCGGCGCAGGACGGCGCGGACCCGCGCGACCAGTTCGCTTGGCGAGAACGGCTTGACCACGTAATCGTCGGCGCCGCTTTCGAAGCCGTGGATGCGATCCGTCTCTTCGCTGCGCGCGGTCAGGATGATGATCGGTAGCGAGCGGGTCGCCTCGCGCCCGCGCAACCGCCGGCAGACGGCGAGGCCCGACATGCCGGGTAGCATCCAGTCGAGAATGACCAGATCGGGCTGGTGTTCCTCGACCGCGAACAGGCCGTCGTCGCCGTCGCCGGCAAGAAGGACATCGAAGCCTTCGCGCTCGAAGTTGTAGCGGAGAACCTCGGCCTGGGCGTCTTCGTCCTCGACGATGAGGACCCTCGGCCTTAGCTCGGATCCGGCGATCGGCATCGGGTTCATGTTCATAGCCCTACTTGCCCTGAGGCTCGGCGACGGCGAAGTAGCTCGCGTCCTCCTGGGGTCGCTGCGTCATCGGCATGACGCCCTTGACCGCGAAGTGCGTCAGTTCGGCAAGGTTGGTCGCGTGATCGCCGACGCGTTCGAGGTTCTTGGCGACGAACAAGAGGTGCGTGCATGCCGTGATGTTGCGCGGATCCTCCATCATGTAGGTGAGGAGCTCGCGAAACAGGCTGGTGTGGAGGGCGTCCAACTCCTTGTCGCGCTCGCGGACCATGTGCGCCTTGTCGACATCGCGGGCGAGATAGGCGTCGAGAACATCCTTGATCATTTCCTGGGCGAGCCGGCCGAGGCGGCCCACCGTCAGCGCCGGCGGCACCGGCGGCATTTCCGCCAGCGTCGCCGTCCGGCGGGCGACGTTCTTGGCGTAGTCGCCGACGCGCTCGAGGATGTTGGCGGTCTTGAGCGCGGCGATGATCTGGCGCAGGTCGCTCGCCATGGGCTGGCGCAGCGCCAGCATCGAAACGGTATGGTGATCGACCTCCTGTTCGAGCTCGTCGAGGCGGTGATCGAGACCGACGACCTGGGCCGCCTTATCGCTGTCGCGCTTGATCAGCGCGTCCATCGCGTTGGCGAGCTGCGTTTCGGCCAGCCCACCCATCTCGGCGATCAGTTGATCGAGCCGCTTGAGCTGGTCGTCGAAGGATTTGACGATATGATGGGAACCCATGTTTCGCTGCCTCGCCGCCGCGATCACCCAAACCGGCCAGTAATATAATCCTGGGTCCGTCTGTCGATCGGGTTGGTAAAGATCTGCTCGGTCTCGCCGGTCTCGACGATCACCCCGAGGTGAAAAAAGCTGGTCCGCTGCGAAACGCGCGCCGCCTGCTGCATCGAATGGGTGACGATGACGATGCTGTAGTTGATCCGCAGCTCGTCCATCAACTCCTCGATCTTTGCCGTTGCAATAGGATCGAGGGCCGAGCACGGCTCGTCCATGAGGATGACCTCCGGCTGGACCGCGATCGCCCGGGCGATGCACAGGCGCTGCTGCTGGCCACCCGACAGGCTGGTCCCCGGTTCGTGCAGGCGGTCCTTGACCTCGCCCAGCAGCCCGGCCTTCTCCAGACTTGTGAAGACGATCCCGTCCAAATGCGCACGATCGCGGGCGATGCCGTGGATCCGCGGCCCATAGGCCACGTTCTCGTAGATCGACTTCGGGAACGGGTTCGGTTTCTGAAAGACCATGCCGACCCTGGCGCGGAGGTGAACGACGTCCATGGACTTGGCGTAAACATCCTCGCCATCAAGAAGGATCCGGCCGCTCACCCGGCACCCGGGTATGATGTCGTTCATCCGGTTGAGACATCGCAGGTAGGTCGACTTGCCGCAGCCCGACGGTCCGATCAGGGCGGTCACATCGTTCTTGTTGATGTCGAGGCTGACGTTGTCGAGCGCCTTCTTGGCGCCGTAGTGGACGGTCACGTCGCGGGTGACGAACGTGACGGCATCTTCGGACGTGTTCCGGCTTTCCCGGAGGGTCGGCTCTTGCGGCTGCGTCTGGATCATCGTCATCGTCTGAATTGTTCCCGGGCTACCACTTTCGCTCGAAGCGCTTGCGCAGCACAACGGCAAGAACGTTCATAACGATCAGAAAGCCGAGCAGAACGATGATCGCAGCCGAGGCGCGCTCGACGAAGGCGCGCTCGGGCGAGTCCGACCAGAGGTAAATCTGGACCGGCATGACCGTCGCCGGGTCAAGCGGACCGGAGGGGATATCGACGATGAACGCAACCATGCCGATCATCAGCAATGGTGCGGTCTCGCCAAGAGCCTGGGCCATGCCGATGATGGTTCCGGTCAACATGCCCGGCAGCGCCAGCGGCACGACGTGATGGAAGACGGTCTGGATCGGCGACGCGCCGACGCCCAGCGCCGCCTCGCGAATGGACGGCGGCACCGCCTTGAGCGCGGCGCGCGAGGCGATGATGATGGTCGGCAGCGTGATCAGCGCGAGCACCATGCCGCCGACGAGCGGAGCCGAACGCGGCAGGCCGAAGAAATTGAGGAAGACGGCGAGGCCGAGGAGGCCGAAGACGATCGACGGCACCGCCGCGAGGTTGTTGATGTTGACCTCGATCAACTGCGTCCAGCGATTCTTCGGCGCGAACTCCTCGAGGTAGATGGCGGCGCCGACCGCAAGCGGGAAAGACAGAACCAGGGTAACGGCCATCGTCCAGAACGATCCGACCAGCGCGCCCCATATCCCCGCCAGTTCGGGCGAACGGCTGTCGGCGGCGGTGAACAGCCTCGTGTTGAAGACGCTTTCGATCATGCCGCGGTCTTTCAGCCGGGCGAACCACTGCGCCTGATCGTCGGTGATGCGTGTCTCGATCCCTTTGCTGCTGGCCTCGATGTGGCCCTTGGCGTACTGGTCGATGTCGTCCGCGACCGGAATCAGCATCTCGATCCGGCTGCCGATCACCGCGGGGTCGGCCATGACCCGATTGCGCAGCTCGTAGGCGCCGCCGGGACTGAGCATGGAGAAAAGATCGCGGCGCTGGCTGCGGCCGGTCACATCGGGAAACAGCTCGGCGAGCGCGTCGCGTACGACCTTCTGGTAGTCGGCGCCGGACAATGTCTGGGGATCGCGCGTTCCCGCCGGATCGATGGCCTCCGAAGAAATCGTCACCGGCAGCCGGACCATCGTCGTCGAAAAGGCCGGCAAACCGGTCTGCACGATCGTGAACACCAGAGCCGCAAGACTGAGGGCGGCGAAGACGACGGCAAGCAGGCCGTACAGGCGGAATCTGCGCTCCGCCGCATAGCGCCGCTTAAGGCTCGCCGTCACGGCCGCGGACACCGGGTTTTGCGCCCCGGCAGGCAGGCGGTTCGGCATCGGCTCCACACCGTTACTCATACTGCTCCCGGTACCTGTTGACGACGTGCAGGGCGATCACGTTGAGGACCAGCGTGACGCAGAAGAGAACCAGCCCCAACGCGAACGCAGCCAAGGTCTTGGGACTGTCGAATTCCTGGTCGCCGACCAGCAGGGTGACGACCTGGACGGTCACCGTGGTGACCGCATCGAGCGGATTGGCGGTCAGATTGGCCGCGAGGCCGGCCGCCATGACCACGATCATGGTTTCGCCGATGGCGCGCGAGATGGCGAGCAGGAAGCCGCCGACGATGCCGGGCAAAGCCGCCGGCAGGATGACCTTGCGGATTGTCTCCGACTGGGTTCCGCCAAGGCCGTAGGACCCCTCCCGCATCGACTGCGGCACGGCGGTGATAATGTCGTCGGATAGCGACGAGACGAAGGGGATGATCATGACCCCCATGACGATCCCCGCCGCCAGCGCGCTTTCCGATGAGATCTGCAGTCCGACGCCCTCGCCCAGGTTGCGGAAGAAGGGCGCGACCGTGAGCGCGGCGAAGAAGCCGTAGACGACCGTGGGCACACCGGCCAGGATCTCGAGGATCGGCTTGATGATCGCGCGCGCGCGCGGATGGGCGTACTCGGCGGTGTAGATCGCCGCAAGCAGGCCCACCGGCATGGCGACGCACATGGCGATGACCGAAATCAGCAGCGTGCCGACGAAGAGGGGCACCGCCCCGAACAAGCCGGCGGCACCGACCTGATCGGCGCGGAGCGCAATCTGCGGACTCCACTCGAGGCCCAGAAGGAACTCGATCGGCGAGATGCGCGCAAAGAAGCGGCCCGCCTCGAAAATCAGCGACAGCACGATCCCGACCGTGGTGATGATCGCGACCGCCGAGCAGGCGATGAGGGCGATCCTGACCGTCGCCTCGACCCTGGCCCTGGCGCGGAAATCCGGCCTGATCCGCCGGCGGGCGTAAGTCAGGCCGGCGATAGCGAGGGCGAGCGCCGCCACCGTCATGGCCGCCAGGCCGATGGCTTTCAACAGGGCGTAGCGCTCGGCTGCGGCCTGAACCCCCGCATCGACGGAGCCCGCGACAAAGCCGCCCGTGGCCAGGTTGCGGACGTCGTTCAGCAACAGGCCAAGCCGCGCCGGATCGAGATCGCGCGCGGACGCCGGCAGGCTGTGGACGACGAGCGCGCGGATCACCTGCGGTTCGATCGCCAACCACAGGAGGACGAGGAGCAGCGCCGGCAGACCGCACCAGATGGCGACGTAGTAGCCGTAGTATCCGGGCAGCGAATTGAGCCGGCCGGCTCCGCCGGATGCCGTCGCGACCGCGCGGGCACGGCCCAGCCAGAAGCCGATCGCCGTGAGAACCAGCAGGGTGGCAATGAGGATGGTGACCGACATCGTCGGAACGTCGTCCTAGCGTCTTGGTCTCAGGAACTTCGGCCGAAACGTTGCCGTCCGTCCGGCACAGGGTCCGGAGCAGGCCACGGCGTTCATGTGCCGCCTGCTCCGGTCGCCCTGCTTCATGAGCCGGCTACATCGAGACGTTGTCGGGGAATTCCTTCGCCACCTTCTGGTATTTCTCGCGCTCCGCATCCGGCAACGCGATCAGTCCCTTGTCGGAAAGGTATCCCTCCGGCCCGCTGGCCTTGTCGCTCGTAAATTCGACCAGGAATTCCTGCAGTCCGGGAATAACGCCGACGTGCGCCTTCTTGACGTAAATGAACAAGGAGCGCGAGATCGGGTACTCGCCGGAGGAAATGTTCTCGTAGGTATCGGCAATACCGTTGATCTTGCTTCCCTGGATTTTGTCCTGGTTCTGCTCCAGGAAGCTGTAGCCGAAAATGCCGAAGGCGTTCGAGTTGGCTTCGAGCTTGCGCACGATCAGCACGTCGTTCTCGCCCGCCTCGATGTAGGCGCCGTCCTCGCGGATGCCCTGGCAGACCGCCTTGAACTTGTCCGGCTCCGATTTCTCAAGCTCCTCGATCGCGCCGATCTTCTTGCAGCCGCCTTCCATCGCCAGTTCGGCAAAGGCGTCGCGCGTGCCGGAGGTCGGTGGCGGGCCGAGAACCTCGATCCGTTTATCCGGCAGCGAGGGATCGACGTCGCTCCACTTCTGGTTGGGATTGGGCTGGAACCCGCCCTTGCCGTCCGGCAGATCCTTCGCCAACGCCCGATAAAGCTGCTCGAGCGTGATGTTCATCTGCGGCGCCTCGCGGGAATTGGCGAGGACTATGCCATCGTAGCCGATTTTGACCTCGGTGATCGCGTCGACGCCGGCCTTGGCGCAGGTCTCGATCTCCGATTTCTTGATCGCTCGCGACGCGTTGCTGAGGTCCGGCGTATCCATGCCGGCACCCGCACAGAACAGCTTGAAGCCGCCGCCGGTGCCCGTGCTTTCGATGATCGGCGTCTTGAACTTGGTGATCCGGCCGAATTCCTCGGCGACGCGGGTCGAGAAGGGATAGACCGTCGAGGATCCGACGATGCGGATCTGGTCACGCGCGAATGCCGTTCCGGGCACCGCGAGACTGCTGAGAAGCAGCGCAACGGTCATTGCCTGCCTTATCATGGGGATCCTTCCGTAGCTTCGAGCCAGGGACTGCATTCGACACTAGGCGTTGTCGGATGCTCTTTCTTGACAGTCACGTTACGCTTTTGTGACGCCGAGACCCACCCAGAACCTGCCGCCGCCGTCCGCTTGACCGCCGCTGTCGCAGCGGCCCCGAACGCGCGGGCGGAGGCTGACGACGCCACCGATCCCGGGGCATCGTCAGCAGTGCCTCGCTCAGCGGGCGAACGGCTTACGTGGCCGTCAAGAGGAGGTACAAAGATAATCGCGGCGATACTTCAAACCGACGAGGTTCTGCGGCGCGAAGTCTCCCTCCGGCGGTTGTCCGTCGCAGACCTCGCCGGTGATGTTCTCTTCGGGCGCGAAGGTCGCACAGCCATTCGGTTGCCGGCTCGGTGTAGCCAGAACGGACTTGTAATAGCCATATCCGGGAAGTTGTTTCTGCCAGACGCTGACGTCGACATAGACATCGGAGAGGGTTGTGCCCTGGTCCGGCGGGAGATTGACCGGGTCGTCGGAACGGCCGATGAACAGCAGGATCAGCGGCTTCTCCGATGGTGGAATATTCGGGTCATAGCCCAAATTCACTCGTTGGAGCGTCAGCTTGTGCGTCCCGTGCCCCTGGTCGGGCCGGTAGGGCGTGAACAGGCCCTGGTAGCCGGTATAGGCGCTGACATTCTGCAGGATGAGTTGTGTAAGCGGGCCACCGCCCTGGGGCTGGGTGATGTCGCCGTGCGTGCCAGCGGTGGTGCCGCTGACCCCTTCCATTCGGGTGTTCTGAATGATGGCGACCCCGGTGTTGCGATAGAAGCGGATGGCGTCCGCGGACTTTCCGTTTACGTCGATATCCAGTCCTTCGATGAACGTGGTCCCGGAGCCAGGACCGATGCTGACGACCGACTCCTTGTCGTCCGTCATGACGAAACGTCCGCGCATGATGCGCACATTATTGGCGTTGACGACGGACAGCCGCGAGTTGCAGGCGCGGTTGCCCGGCAACCTGATCAGGACGTCGCGACCGCGGGCGTTGACGTCGTAGGGCCCGTCCGGATCCTCTGGGCATTTATCAATATATTGCAATGGATTGACCAGCGCTGGCGCGCGCAGGCAGGATATCGGCGCGGCCGTGGCCGGCACCGACAACGCGACAATCGCAGAGAAGATCGCAACCGCGACCGGGAGCACCAGATTACCCGCTCGCGTACATGCCGAATTAATCATGTTCATTACCCCGTTATGGCATGCCACATAGGTCATCTACGTGGTGGACTCATACCGTTTTACAACTATTTCGGGGAATGCGTAAATGATACCTTCGCGCAAGCGGAGGGACGACACGCCGCAGTGTATCACCGGTAGTGCCGTAGTCGCGGCAAGTCCTGCGCTGCCGGATTTGCACGCGGTTTCCTTGCAAAAGGTCGCGTCCGAATTGGCTTGCAAGGTCGCGGACGTTCGCGTGCGCCCGCGGCAGGGGATCAGGCCTCGACCTTTGCCCGCGGCTCTTCGCGGGCGGCGGGCAGAAAGACGGTAAATGTCGAGCCTTCGCCCTTCGTGCTGTCGACGGCGAGCCGGCCGCGATGGCGGTTCACGATGTGCTTGACGATGGCGAGACCCAAGCCGGTCCCTCCCATCCGTCGAGAGCGGCCGGCGTCAACCCGGTAAAACCGCTCGGTCAGACGCGGAAGGTGGACGGGAGCAATGCCGTCGCCGTGATCGCGCACCGAGACGGCGATGCCGGCGACGCCGTTGGCTGGGAGCGCCGCCGCGTTTGGCGCAACGGGAAGCGCCGTAACCTCGATGCCGGTTCCCGGCTTGCCGTATTTCACGGCGTTATCGAGCAGGTTGTGAAAAACCTGGGTGAGTTGGTCGGTATCGCCGCGCGCCTTGGGGAGTGCCGGCGAACAGGCGATCCCGATGGTCATGCTTTTGCCGGCCGCGCGCACCGACAGGGCCGTTGCAACGCCGGCGAGGACTTCTTCGATATCAACGGCTTCGCGCGGCGGTACATGCTCGTTTATCTCGACCCGGGAGAGTGACATGAGGTCGTCGACCAGGCGGGTCATCCGCAGTGCTTCCGTGTGCATGATCGAAAGGAAGCGCTCGCGCGCCGCCGCATCGTCGACAGCCGGGCCGCGCAGGGTTTCGATCAGGCCGATCAGCGCCGACAACGGCGAGCGGAGTTCATGGCTGGCGTTGGCGACGAAGTCGGCCTGGGTCTGTTCGGCGCGCCTGGCTCGGGTCTCGTCGTGAAGGACGAGAACAATTCTTGCGCCGCGCGGATCGCCGCCGTGGGGCGCCCGGGCGGCGTGGAACGTGTAGGTTCGGGCGATCGGGACCGGGAGCGAAATCTGCTCGCTGACGGACGCGGCCCCGGAGGCAAGCGCCTCGACGGCGGCGAGAACCTTAGGATGGCGGACCGACATCGCCAGATCGCCGCCGAGCTGATGAACGCCCAGGGCTTCGCGGGCCGGCGCGTTGACGGCAAGGACTTCGCGGGCGTCGTTGAGGACGACCACCGGATCGGGAATCGCATCGAGAAACGCCTGCGAAACCAGATTGGGCGGCTCCCTCTCGACTTCAGGCGCGCGCGGTGCGGGGTCACGATTGCGGCGGAGCAGCCACGCGCCGCCAGCCATGAGCAGCGCAACCAGGAGGCCGGCGGGGACGACATCTATCGCGCCGGCAATGCCGAGCAGGACAATGACCACGATGACTGCGACCAGGCCGCCGACAATGTCGCGGGCAAGCTTTGGCTTTGCCACCGCGTACACCTCCGATCACGAACGCCGACCGGGTCAGCATCGTGCGCACGACGATGGCGCACGAACCGCGCTCAGGTCAATTGCCGCAACATGACAAGGCGCTGACAGCGTGTTCCTCGACGCAGGGGGCAACAAGTTCGGATTCAACGCGGTTGCGGCCGCTGTGTTTCGCGACATACAGGGCGCGATCGGCGCGTTCAACCAGAACGCGCAAAGGCTCGCCGGGCCTGAATTCGGCAGCGCCGACCGATACCGTGAAGGAACCGAGGCGCCGGCTCGTGGCGCGGTTCACGACCGAGCGCCGCGCGACCCTTACGCGGACCGCTTCGGCGACCTTGACAGCGTTCTCCAGCGTCGTCTGCGGCAGCACGACGGCGAATTCCTCGCCGCCGTACCTCGCCGGCGTGTCCTGCCCTTTGACCGACTGCTTGAGTACGGCCGCCAGCAGGCGAAGGACCTGGTCGCCGATATGGTGACCATGGGTGTCGTTGAACTGCTTGAAGTGGTCGATGTCGAGCATGAGCAGGGAAAGCGGCTCGCCGCTCTCCATGGCGTCCATCGCGCTCTGGCGAAGGACGAAATCGAACATCTTGCGGTTGGCGATGGCGGTGAGTGAATCGGTCATGGCCTCGCGGCGCGCGTCCTCAAGCTGGTCGCGCAAGCGGTTCACCTCCATCGCCGAGTCCTCGAGCTGGCGCTCCGCGTCTCGGCTTTGCTGGCGCATCGCCCGGGTCTGATCGAGAAGGCGGCTCAGCACCTCGATCATGGCCTGCGACGGTGTCGGCTTCGCAAGCGCGCCCTGCACCGTTTCGAGTGTGCGACCGTAAGCGAGGGCATGACGTTCGGCCTGGTCAAGGACGCCCAGGACCGTTGCGAGCTCGGCTTCCATCCGCTCGGCGATAAGATGCATGGGAACCGCCTCGTAGGGCGCCGCGCAGTACTTCTCGAAGATCTGGGCATTGCGCTCGGGGGTGAAGTCGGTCTCGCTTTCGAGCAGGATGCTGAGCGCCCTGTTGAGGTCCGGCCGGTCGCCCGAGAAGTAGTTGTACCAGACGGCAAAGTTGTTTGGGGTCGGCGCGATGGTGCGCTCGTCCATCAGCTTGAGTGCCGAAGTCGCAAGAGCGATCGCCTCGTCCTGGGCCTGTTGCTTGGTCATGGCATCCCCGGCACGCATCCGCTTTGAACGAGGTCATGCTAGTCGCGGTGTATTAACGCGGCGATAACGGCGAGCGAAGGCGCAAGAAGGCCCGGCGCCGCGCGGCGCGGGTGAAGCCGGTGAAGTTCAGCCGACGCGTCAGGTCGGGCGGCGCCCCTTGAGCGCGATCGCCCGCCCCGCCCGACGCGGCCATTCGGCGCTCGCCTGGGCGGCGACGATCGCGGCGAGGCGTTCGCCCACATCCATCGCCAGCGGCGCACTGCGCCGGACGGCAAGATCGACGTGCAGGCACAGAACCTCGTTGCTCGCGACCAGTCCGTCGCAACCGTCGCCGGTCATCTCGTGGTAGATGATCAGCCGGTTGCCCTCGAAACCGATCAGCCGGCTGGCGATGGCAACCTCTTGTCCCTCGCGCACTTCGCGTTCGTAGGTCACATGAGCCTCGGCGACGAAGATGGAACAGTTGGTGCGCCGGCGGTACTCCGAACCGATGTCGAGGCGGTCGAGGACGGCGTCGGTCGCATGATCGAAGATCAGGACGTAATAGGCGACGTTCATGTGCCCGTTGTAGTCGACCCACTCGGGACGGACGGTTTCCTTGTGAAGCCGCCAGACGACCTCGCCCTTCGGGCTCTTCGTGTCGATGTCCGTCATCTCGATATCCTCTGAGGTCTGCCGGCGGCGCCGGCTTCTCGGCTCGACTTCAGGCTTAGGCCAAGCCGCGTCGGCATGGAAGCCTTCATCCCGCCTGCCGCAGCCGTCGACGCCTACACGAACGGCACCGTCTTTCGGGCCCCGCCAACATGTGGTCAGGAAGAAATACTGATTTATTGTCTCGTTTTTATTCATATAGTAATATCTTTAATAACAATTGCAATAACACCGTCCTGTACTACGATTAGGCAGAACAAATACTGCCGCCCAGGGTGACCATGAGCACGCTGTCGTTTAAGAAGGGGCGATGCCGCGCTGCTGTTCGCCGCGTTTTCCAGCGCGGACGCACCGCTTGTCGTCGCCTCGGTGCCGATCACCGCGGCGGCGTCGCCGTGTTCATGGCCATCTCGCTCATCCCCATCCTCGGCCTGATGGGCGTCGCGACGGACACCGCCCGCGCCTATATCGTCAAGTCGCGGCTGTCGTCGGCGGTCGACGCGGCCAGCCTCGCCGGCGGTCAGATCTTCTTCTCCGCGCACCGCGACGACGATATCCGGATGTTCTTCGACGCGAACTTCCCGTCCGGGTACCTCGGCGCGAGCGTCGACGGGCCGAACATCGTCGCCGACGAGGCCCACGAGAAGGTCGCGGTAACGGCCACCGCCACGGTCCCGACCACCTTCATGCGGCTGTTCGGCTACGACGATGTCGACGTCTACGCGGCGGCGGAAGTCACCCGCAAGATGCAGGCGCTGGACGTGGTGCTCTCGATCGACATCTCAGGCTCGATGAACAGCGCCGCACCGGGCGGCGGGCGGCGGATCGACGCCGCCAAAACCGCGGCCTACGAGCTTATCGATATTCTCTTCGGCGCCGACGGCACCAAGGACATTTCCGTGGAGCTCCAAGGTCAACGTCATGATCGAGGGGAAGGCGTTCAACGCAAGCCTGACGAAAAGCGAAACCGTCGCCTCGTTCCCCAACCCGGAGAACAACAACATCGTCCAGAACAAGCTGTGGTACGCCAACAACTCGCCGGTGCCGCTGCTGACAGCGCCGCCGGCGGATTGGCACGGCTGCGTCTTCTCCCGCTACATCCACAACGCGACGGACGCCGACGACGGCGACATCCGCTACGGCGCCTATGTCGGAGGCGGCACCAACTGGCCGGGCTGGCAGCCGATCTTCCCCGGAAATCACCCGAAGTGGGGCGGCGAGCCGGTGGACGGGTCGAAGCAGAATTGCAAGCTGTCCATCGCGAATGAAGAGTGCACGGCCTGCCCGAGCGTCGGGATCACGCCGCTGCAACACTCCAAGTCGGCGATCCGCACCGCGGTCATGAACCTGCGCGCGACCGGCAACACCAATATCCCCGCCGGCCTCGGCTGGGCATGGCGGGTCCTGAAACCGGAAGCGCCGTTTACGGAAGCCGTCCCGAACCCGCCGTACGTTCGCGACCAGGCGATCGTGCTGCTCACCGACGGCGAAAACTGCGCGAACTCGGGCGACGGCTACAAGCGGGTGTTCGGTAGCTGCAGCGGCGGCCGCGATGGGATGGACGCGCGGCTGCGGAAACTGGCGGCGAGCGTCAAGGCGGACAACGTCCGCATCTACGTGGTCCAGTTCGCCTACCAGGGGACGGAGCTGCAGACCCTGCTCAGGCAGGTGGCGAGCGGTCCGAGCGAACCCTACTACTACTACGCACCGTCCGCCTCCGACCTGAAAAAGGCCTTTCGCGAGATCGCCAATCATCTTTCCGAACTGCGCCTGTCGAAGTAGGCGAAGCGCCGCGGGCGAGACGAACACGGGCCGCAGACATAGATGCACCTTTGTTAAATCTGAGGCAAGATCAACATGGATCCGGCCGCCGCAAGCGCTCTGTGTTTGCTGGAGCGGCGTTTGGGTGCGGGAGCTGACTGGTGGGCGAGGGAACGTGCCAGCCGAAGTAGGTATCCGGAAAGACGATCAAGCACGATATTCATCAGCCAGCGCCCGCGAGGCCCACCTGCGCTGACAGCCGCTTGAGCAATGTACGCGAGCGACTGAAAAAATGGTCGACACGAATGAAATCGCATCTGCCAGCGCAAAGCTGCTCCTTTACAGCAGCAGCCGTGTTCAGCGACCGACCGATGTCCATGGGCACCGCCGGCATCGGCAACGCGAACGCCGGACAGCCCATGACCCGTTGTGCCTTCTCAGAAAAATCGCTCTCATCTTCTTCAAGCCACCGCTTTATGCCTTCCAGCGTTATATTGAAAACCCTATCGATATATTCTCCATGTGGCACCCGAAATATCAAGTCATCCCCATCATCATAATAGAGTTCGCCTGCATGAACATATTCTATATTCCGAGCCATAAGACGCTCAGATGGCACGCCGAGCCAATCTTCGATTGCTTCACGGAACGTGACAACTAGCGCGTTTTGAAGTGGGGCCAACAGAGGAGAGAGCGGCAGATGCGGCACTATGTCATGCATGTGCTCTATCCGTCTTAATAACACGGGGTAGCTTTCTGCGAAGTGCCTGTCTCCTACGCGCGGTGACGAGAAGCTGAATACTTCGGCTACGTTCAAGCCACCTTCGTGCAGAAAGCGCCCGCACAGTGTTGCCAAAGCGCCTCCTGCGCTGTGCCCAACAAGACAAACCGGCTTCGATTCGCCGCCGAGATCGAGGATCATGCTCGCCAGACCCGGCATGTAAGGGGCGAGCTCTTCATAGAAGCCCTGATGTACTCTGTAGCCACCTCGTTCCTTCTGATTGAAACGTAGGTTCGCCATCCAGTTTTTGACGGTCGTCACAAGGAGGTCGGGTGTCTCCATGCTGATTTCGCTGCCGCGGAACGACACCAAGACCGCAGTCTCTGTCTCACAAGCAAACCCGCGAAAACTGTCGAGCACGAAGTGCTCGGCCTTCAACCATCCAAAATACGGTAGTTTCACATAGTCCGGATGGTTGTTGTCATAGGCGAAATCCTTCAACTGGTCCGCCACTTGAAGCCAGCGATGATCCACGGATTGATCCTCCCCCGAAGTTATGCCTTACGGCCGGAGAAATATCCCCACAAACCACCAATGACCCCACCGACTACTGCGCCTACCGGCCCAAGGGTCGCTCCAATAGCTGCGCCTGCCGCAGCTGAAACCACTGTCCTGCTGGCCCTAGCGCCAACCGTCGCCTCGACATCCTTTTCTACAGCCGCCTTTATGGCCGCCTCGGCCCTCTTCGCCTGGGGCGGTGTAGGCGTAATAAAAGTGTTGATTATGCTGACATTGCCGCCATTCGGACCAGCTGAAGATGCGGAGGCGTTCGGTGGCTGAGCTTTTGTGCTCTTTTGAGCAGGACGTGGAGAAAAGTAGGATGTCGAGTGGGAAGAATCACCCACGGAATCGTTTCGCGCTGGCTGAAGTGCACCCTGGGAAGCCTGAGTTGTTAAGAAATAGGACTCATTGTCATGTTGAAGTGCGTCTGCTTTTTTTTTCACGCGAGGCGCCATGGAGGCCGCGAACAAGAGAGCACCCCTTGTAGCTATCCTCTCGAGCACGACCGTGTAAAGTTCTGCCAACCACTGATCCCCATTTGGGAGAACTAGTGATTTATCGCTTACGGCTAGCGCCGGTATTTTCTCTGCTATAGACGCGGTAGCGTATACGCCTATCTCCCGGCGCACGATTGCGGCTCTGGTGTTGAGTTGAAGGGCGAAGTTGTCTGGCACGATGGCGTCGGCGTGAGTGAAGACAATAAGGGAATGCTCCCAAAGCGACGGTCCGAACTTCTTGGTTATTAGCTTTACGCCCCGCTTCTCGTCTGCCAGGAACCTCTCATCGTTCAGCTTAGTAACGTAAAAGAAGCTATCGATCTCACCAACATCGGCGATCATCTCAAGATATTTCTCGTCGTTTCCAGCCTCTGGCAGCTCATCACACAAACCCGGTGTGTCATACAGAACATAGTTGACACCATTCACGCTATAATCAAATGGAGTAATATTTTTTGTGCAAGCTTCGAAGGCATTTACCTCGGCTAGTTTTTGACCAAGTAATGAATTTATCATGCTGGATTTGCCGACGCCAGACTTGCCGGCGAGAAGGAACTTTAAGTGCCTCCTGCTTACTTGTGACAGATACTGATCAGCTAGCTCTATCTCTTTCGCAGACCTAGCTGTAGTGTCAGAAGAGAGTTTCGAAACGTCAGCCAAGCTTCGGGCAGCCCACTGCTGCTGTAGCTCTGAAGTCGCTCTACTCCAATGTTCGAAATCCCGGCCGTTTGGGCGGCCTTCTTCGACCCAAAGCTGATAAGCGCGGTCACGGATCAGCTTTCCCACATCATGTTCCATTACCATCCCCCCCCGTATGATCCCTCGGCCATATCGGTGTCCCTATATAAGACGGCTCACGAGATGGCCAGTCTTACGTGCGGTTGTAAGCAGACCGGGCCGCCCCGGTACAGATCCGAGCGGCCCGTTCACGCGCGAAGGTGTCGCCTATGCCGCCTCGCGCCGCCTTGCGCGCTCCCGGGCTCGCGCCCGCGACCTTGCGGCGATGAGGTTGAGCGCTTCGACGCCGGCAGAGAAGGCGATGGCGAAGTACAGATAGCCGCGCGGGATGTGGAAATGGAGCCCGTCGGCGATCAGGGCGACGCCGACCAGAAGGAGGAAGCTCAGCGCCAGCATCTTCACCGTCGGGTGGCGGTTAACGAAGGTGCTGACCGGCGCCGCGGCGATCAGCATGACGCCGACGGCGATAAGCACGGCGGCGATCATGATCGGCAGGTGCTGCGCCATGCCGACGGCCGTGATCACGGAGTCGAGGGAAAAGACGATGTCGAGCAGAACGATCTGGACGATCGCCGAAGCCAACGTCGTCGCCTTGGCGCCGCCTTCGGCTTCTTCGCCCTCGGCATGATGGTGGATCTCCATCGTGCCCTTGGCGAGGAGGAACGCCCCGCCGGCCATCAGCACCAGGTCGCGCCACGAAAGGGCGTAGTCGCCGATGGTCACCAGCGGCGCGGTAAGACCGATGATCCAGGTGATCGCGGTCAGCAGGCCGACCCGCATGAGCGCCGCCAACCCGAGGCCGACAAGGCGGGCCTGGCGTTGCTGGTGCTGAGGCAGTCGGCCCGTGACGATCGAGAGGAAGATCACGTTGTCGATACCGAGCACGATCTCGAGCGCGGTCAGGGTGAAAAGGCTCGCCCACGCGTCCGGCTGGCTCAACAGATCGACCATGTTCCTCCCTCCACGCGCTCGCGTCCCGTTCGCGGCGAGGCGCACCCATTGCCGCGCGCTGTCCGCGCGGCGGCGATATTGGCCATCGAGGCCGTCGGACACAAGCCGCCCGTAGGCAGCCGATACGAGGAAAAAGAACCGGAAAGCGAAACCGGCGGCTACGGGCCGCCGGCGAGTCAGGTCACAGGCTGATGGAAGCGCTCCGGCGACGCCCTACGATATCGCCGCCTGCCCCGAGAGCGCCTCGTTGGTCATCGCCGCGGCGCCCAGACGCTGCACCGCCTTGCGGAGCTTGTCCATGGCTCGGGCCTCCAGCTGGCGGACCCGTTCGCGGCTGACGCCGAAGTGGCTGCCGAGTTCTTCCAGCGTCTTCGGCTCCTCGCTGAGCTGCCGTTCGGCGAGAATCGTGCGCTCGCGTTCCGGCAGCTCGGCCAGAGCCTGCCGCAACAGGCCGCGACGGTAGGCGCTCTCCTGGCGGTTGGCCGCCTGCGTTTCCGGCGAGGGCGTCTCGTCGACGAGCGTTTCCATGAGCTCGCCGCCATCTTCCTCATCGTTGCGGCGCGGCCCGTTCAGGGAGACGTCGCGGGCGCCGAGCCGTCGGTTCATGTTGACGACGTCGCGCTCGGGCACATCGAGCGCCTCGGCGACGCGGGTCACGTCCTCCGGCGAAAGATCGCCGCTATCGATGACGTTCAGGTTGCGCTTGATGCGGCCAAGGCTGAAGAACAGCTTCTTCTGCCCGGTCACCGTGCCCATCTTGACCAGCGACCACGAGCGCAGGATGTATTCGGTGATGGCGGCGCGAATCCACCACATCGCGTACGTCGCCAAGCGAAATCCGCGCTGCGGCTCGAACTTCTTGACCGCCTTCATCAGCCCGATGTTGCCTTCCGAGACCAGATCGGCAAGCGGCAGGCCGTAGCCGCGATAGCCGCCGGCAATCTTGGCGACGAGGCGCAGATGACTGGTGACCAACTGATGGGCGGCCTCCACGTCCTCGTGTTCATGCCAGCGCATCGCCAGCATGTACTCCTCCTCGGGCTGTAGCATCGGATAGGACCAGATGCGCCGGTAGTACTGGGACAAGCCCTCCTCCGACACCGCAGGTACGTTCAGCATTTTGCTCATAGCGACTCCATTCACGGACATGGCGTGGCGGCGCGCACGCAGTTCGCGCTGCGCGCTCGGTTGAAGCACAGGGAACTCCTGGCTTTCTGCGGTCGGATCAGGGTCGCGCGAGGGACATTCCGCGAGAAACGATCATCGGCTCGATCCTCCGTTAAGAAGCAATGGGCCGGTTGGTCTTGCACGCCAGCTTCGGCAGGCCGCGCATAAGGCAGCTTCGCTGCGCTCAGCACACGTCGGCCCTCGAACAGGCACCGACGCAGATTGGATCTGGGGATCGGCCGTGCGTTCGTCAAGGTCTTTTTCCTCGATATGGCGCGCGACCTTGAACCGCCCGCGCGCCTATCGGCGAGCGGCTTCGACGACGCGCGGCGGCGGCGCGCCGATGCGGATTGCCTCGACGGTGCGTCCTCGTTACCGTCGGAGCTCGGCCGCGGGGTCAGGCGCCGCAGCCGCCGCATGGAGTTCTGCATGGTCAAGGTCCTCCGTTCGATCCCATTGGCCGTCCTCGTCTTGGCTGTCCTCGTCGCAACCATGCCGGGCTGCGTGCGGGCTGCGGCGCCCGACGGGCCGACGGCCCCCGTTCAACGGCTTCACGACACCCTGCTCGGCGTCATGCGCGACGCCGACAAACTGAGTGTCCAGGAGCGATACCAGCGGCTGGCGCCGACGCTGAATGACGTCTACGACTTCCGGATGATGACACGGCTGACGACGGGGTCTGCCTGGACGAGCGCGTCCGAGGCGGAACGCGCCGCCCTGGTCGAGGCTTTCAGCCGTCTCAGCATCGCCACTTACGCCCAACGCTTCAGCGGCTTTTCCGGCGAGCAGTTCGAGATCCTTGAAGAGCGGCCCGGCCCGCGTGAAACGACGCTTGTCGACACGCGGATCGTTCGTCCGGCCGACGACCCCGTCCACATCACTTATGTCCTGCAGAAACAGGGCGAGGAATGGCGGATTATCGACGTCATCCTCCAGGGCTCGATCAGCGAACTCGCCGTCCGGCGCTCGGAGTACGCCCAGGTCCTGCGCGAGGGCGGGCCGCAGCGGCTCAGCGAGACCCTGAACGCAAAGGCGGACGCGCTGCTGGGGTCATGACCGCCTGACCGCCGTTCAGGACGCTATCGGCATCGCCCGCGAGCGTAGCGGCGCGGGTGGCGATCCGGCGCTCGAGCGCGGATGACTTTGACGGCTGCGCCGCCTCGCAATGACGGTTCTGAGCGATGAAGCGCGTCGCTCAGCCCTTGGGCTCGAGGATTTGCCGGCCACGATACATGCCGGTCGCCAGGTCGATATGATGCGGTCGCCGCAATTCGCCGGAGGTCTTGTCCTCGACGTACGCTTCCGCCTTCAGCGAATGATGAGAGCGGCGCATGTTCCGCTTCGACTTCGACGTCTTTCTCTTTGGAACGGCCATTGGCTCTTAAACCCTTCGCTTCGTGTTCGTCATCGCCCGCTGCTTACGAGGCTCGCATGCCATGCGAATAAGCAAAAATCACATGTCGCGGGTCGCATCGCGATCGCCGAGCGCCTATGGTATGGACATGAACCGCCGATAACGCAACCGGAGTTTTGGTCATGTCGCCATCCGTCCCTCCCGCGTCGCCTTCTTCGCCCGCGCCCCAGCCTTCGTTTGCGCGGCGCCTGACTGTGGAGCAGGTCGAAGAAGGCGTCGAGCTTGCGCCGAAATTCGATGCGGAGGGACTGATCGCCGTCGTCACGACCGACGCCGACAGCGGCGAAGTTCTGATGCTGGCCTACATGAACGCCGAGGCCCTGCGCCGGACCCTTACGGACGGCGAAGCCTATTACTGGAGCCGCAGCCGCCGCTGCCTGTGGCACAAGGGCGCCACCAGCGGGCTCATCCAAAAGGTCGTCGAGATGCGCATCGACGACGACCAGGATGCCGTCTGGCTCCGGGTCCGCATCGACGGCGGCGCGAGCTGCCATGTCGGCTTCCGCTCCTGCTTTTATCGCGCCGTGCCGGTGGGACGCGAACGCGATGAAACGGCGGCGCTTCGCTTCGTCGAGGACGAGAAGGTATTCGACGCCAAGGCCGTCTATGGCGACGCGCCCAATCCGACGCGGCTGTAGGCGGCCTAAGCGTCCGGGGCGAGCTGCCCGTCGACGGCCTGTTGCACCAGCGCCGCCGCACCCATGACGGCAGCATCGTCGCCGAGTTGAGCCGCGACGACCCTGAAGGTGTCGACGAACGACGGCATGACCTGCGCGCGCAGGGCAGCATCGACCTCGCCGAGGAAAAGCTCGGGCATGTCGTTGACCAGGCCGCCGCCCAGAAGCACGGTATCGGGCGCGAGCACGTTGACGATGCCGGCCATGGACCAGCCGATGGTCCTGGCCGCGTCCCGAACGATCGATTCGATCGCCCCGTCACCGGCCGCGATGGCGTCTGCGAGGGCACGGCTGCGAATGTTCTGCAAGTCGGTGCCCGCGTCTTTCAGCAGCGACGGCGCATCGCCCCGGTAGGCGGCCATGGCCGCGGCGGCGGAGATGGCGAGCCGTCCGGCAACGGCTTCGAGACAGCCGCGACGTCCACAGCCGCATAGCGGCCCGTCGCGGACCACCGGGACGTGGCCGATTTCCATCGCCGACCCCCGAGCGCCGCGGATGATGCGGCCATCATAGACGCCGCCGCCGCCAATGCCGGTGCCGGGGAAGACGCCGACGACGCAGCGCGCGCCCCGCGCCGCGCCAGCCCGGTACTCGCCGTAGACGCCGGCGTCGACATCGTTGGCGACGGCGGCCGGGCAGGAGAACGCCCGCTCGAGCTCGGCTTTGACCTTGACCTTCTTCCAGCCGAGATTGGGCATTTCGTGAACAACGCCCTTGTCGAGGTCGAGCGGACCCGGGCAACCGACGCCGATCCCTCCAAGCCGCTCCGGCGGCGCACCCGCCGCCTCCAAGGCACTCTCGATCAGGGCGATGATTCGCCGCATCCCTTCCCGCGCGCCACCCTGGCCGCGCGTTTTCTTACGCTTGCGTGCGAGCGGCCGGAACGCGTCGTCGTAGACGACCGCCAGCATCTTGCTGCCGCCGAGGTCGAACCCGACCCAGTACCTCTGCTCGATCTCCGCTCTCACGGGCCCCCTGCGTCGCTATTCCTATGCATTATGCCTGCGTCCGAGGACTGCCGCCATAACGCGGGTGCGCGGTTTATGCGCACAGCCCGCGCCCGCGGAAGTAGTTGACCGCGTCGCGCAGCGCCTCGCGCGCCGGCCGGGCCCGATAGCCGAGCTGCGCCTGCGCCTTGCGGCTCGAAAAGAACATCTGCTTCTTCGACATCCTTACCCCGTCGACCGTCACGAACGGCACGCCGCCGACCAGCCGGCACCACGCCTCGGCCGCGTAGGCGAGCGGCAGAACCGTGCCGTGGCGGAGTTTGACCTTGGGCGGCCTGCGCCGAACCAGCGCGGCGATCTCGGTCAGGATCGTCGAAAGCGACATGTCTTCGCCGCCGAGAATGTAGCGCTCGCCGACCACGCCCCGGTCGAATGCGAGGACATGGCCGGCGGCGACGTCTTCGACATGGACAACGTTGAGGCCGGTTTCGACGTAGGCCGGCATCCGACCCGCCGCCGCCTCGACGATCAGCCTGCCGGTGGGCGTCGGCTTGACATCGCGCGGACCGATCGGCGTCGACGGATTGACGATGACAACCGGCAGTTCCTCCGCCGCCGCCATCCGCTGCACCTCCATCTCGGCCAGGAACTTCGACTGCTTGTAGACGCCGATCATGTCGGCGAAGGTGACCGGCGTCTCTTCATCGGCCGGGCCGCCGGGGCGGATGCCGAGGGTGGCCACACTGCTGGTGTAGACGATCCGTTCGACGCCCGCATCGAGAGCGGCGCGCATGAGGGTGCGCGTGCCCTCGACGTTGGCTGCGAACATGGCGTCGGCGTTGCGGACCCAGAGCCGATAGTCGGCCGCGAGGTGAAAGAGGCCGCGACAACCGCTGACGGCCCGACGGAGAGAGGCGGCATCGGTCAAGTCGCCGATGACGACGTCGACCTCCACGTCCTCAAGATTGCGCCGGTCGCTATCTTTCCGAATCAGCACCCGAACCCGATGGCCCGCCGCGAGAAGCTGGCGCACGACGGCGGCGCCGACGAAGCCCGTGGCTCCGGTAACCAGCAGCGGCGAAGATGAAGTCAATGAAATCTCCCGTGGAAGGTACGCACGACCCGGCAACAGAACGCCGAATTCCTCGACGATATCGGGCGCACCCCCCGCACGTCCGTTACCGAAAAATGACCACCGTCATCGAGTGGTTTTATCGGGCTTTTCTCCTTGTTCAAAGAAACCTATTCTCCCGACGCCGCGACAAGACTGAAATGGAGAATGATAGCTGTGACGGATGCGGGCAAGCGACCCCTGCGCGTGCTTCTCGCCAAGCCCAGGGGATTTTGTGCCGGCGTCGAGCGGGCGATCGAAATCGTTGAGCGGGCGCTCGCCACCTACGGCCCGCCGGTTTATGTCCGCCATGAAATCGTCCACAACAAGCACGTCGTCGAGACCCTGCGCGCCAAGGGCGCGGTGTTCGTCGAGGAACTGGACGAGGTGCCGCCGGGCGCGGTGACCGTTTTCAGCGCCCACGGGGTCTCGACAGCGGTCGAGAAGGAGGCCCGCAAGCGCGAGCTGCCTGTGATCGACGCGACCTGCCCGCTGGTGACGAAGGTGCATAAGGAGGGCCGCAATCACGCCCGGAAGGGCCGCGAGGTGATCCTGATCGGCCATGCGGGTCATCCGGAGGTCGAAGGAACCCAGGGCCGGATCCCTGGCGGCGTGCATCTGGTTTCCAGCGCCGCGGACGTGCCGCACGTTCAGGTCCTCGATCCGCTGAACGTCGCCTATGTCACCCAGACCACCCTGAGCGTCGACGACACGCGCGAGATCATCGACGCACTGCGCGCGCGGTTTCCGGCGATCAAGGGGCCCGACGTCAACGACATCTGCTATGCGACGCAGAACCGTCAGCAGGCGGTCCGCGACCTGGCGACGCAGGTCGATCTGCTCCTCGTCGTCGGCGCACGAAACAGCTCGAACTCCAACCGCCTCCGAGAGATCGGGGCCGAGATCGGGGTGCCGAGCTACCTGATCGACGACGCCTCCTGTCTCGAGCCGGCGTGGCTGGCGGACGCCGGGACGATCGGCGTCACCGCCGGCGCCTCCGCTCCGGAGCAACTGGTTCAGGAGCTGATCGAGCGGCTCGGCGACTTCGGCGAGATCCGTGTCGAAGAGCTGACCGGCGCCGATGAGCACATGCAATTCAAGCTGCCGCGTCAGCTCGCGCCAGCCCCAGCGGACGCCTGAACCGGCGCCGTTCAGTCACCATCGAACAGAAGAGGATCTTGGAGTGAGTGTTCCGGTCATTCAGCAGGTGCGTGTGGGCGCCTACATCCTTGCGCAGAAGTTTCGCGGGAACAGGCGCTACCCCCTCGTTCTGATGCTCGAGCCGCTCTTTCGTTGCAACCTTGCCTGCCCCGGCTGCGGCAAGATCGACTACGAAGACAGCATTCTCAACAAGCGGCTGAGCGTGGCCGAATGTCTGCAGGCGGTCGATGAATGCGGCGCGCCGGTGGTCTCGATACCGGGCGGCGAACCGCTGCTCCATCGGGAGATGGACAAGATCGTCGAGGGCATCACCGCGCGGAAGAAGTTCGTCTACCTCTGCACCAACGGCCTTCTGCTCGAAAAGAAGTTGCATCTGTATAAGCCCAGCCACTACCTTACCTTCTCGGTTCACCTCGATGGGCTTGAAGACCACCACGACCGGGCCGTCAACCAGCCCGGCACGTTCAAGCGCGCCACCGCCGCGATCAAGAGGGCGCGTGCCGAAGGGTTCCGGGTCAACGTCAACTGCACGCTTTTCGACAAGATGAACGCCGACGAGATCGCGGCCTTCTTCGACTTCTGCACCTATGAGCTCGATGTCGAGGGCATCACCGTCTCCCCCGGCTACGCCTACGAGCGGGCGCCGGACCAGGAGCATTTCCTCAACAGGACCAAGACCAAGCAGCTCTTCCGCGACGTCTTCCGGCGCCGCGGCAAGGCCAAGTGGCGTTTCTCCCAGTCGTCCCTGTTCATGGACTTTCTCGCCGGCAACCGTGACTACCGTTGCACGCCATGGGGCAACCCGACGCGCAACGTCTTCGGCTGGCAGCGGCCCTGCTACCTGCTGGGCGAGGGGTATGCGCCGAGCTTTCGCGCGCTCATGGAGGAAACCGCGTGGGACCGCTACGGCACCGGCAACTATGAGAAATGCGCCGACTGCATGGTCCACTGCGGCTACGAGGCGACGGCCGTCAACGACACCGTGGCCCGGCCATGGCGGGCGTTGGCGGTGGCGCTGCGCGGGCCGCGGGTCGATGGGCCGATGGCGCCCGAAATCCCGCTCGACAGTCAGCGGCCGGCGGAGTTCGTCTTCGACGGGCTGGTCAGACAGCTAAGTGGCGAAGGCGAGGCCGGGGCCGCTGCGCGCAGCAACGCGGCTTAGCGTCCGCAGCCCCCGGCGCGCGTCCTTGCCGAGCCGGATCAGGGTCGCAAGATCGGAGGGACAGGCGACCAGCCCGAAGACGACGGCGGTCAGGCGCGGCCTGCCGTCGGCGCCGATGACGCCGGCCAGCCAGTTCGGGATGCGCTGATCGGCCGGATCGGCGATCGCGCGCACGACCAGCAGGGGAAGCGAACGCCGCTCGGCAACCTCGGCAACGGCGTGACTTTCCATATCGACAGCAGCCGCGTCGGTCCGGGCGAACAGCGCCGCCTTCTCGTCGGGCGTACCGACTGCTTCGTCGCATCCTATGACGGCACCCGCGCAGGCCCCGCTCTCGCCGCCGGTTGCGGCCAGCAGCCGTCGGCGCCAGGCGACGTCGGCAACGAACGACCGCCCGTCGGGCGCGACGATCCGATCCGCCACAACCAGCGTCCCGCTTGCCAAAGCAGGATCAAGGCCGCCGGCGAGGCCGAAGCTGATCAGCGCCGGGCAGTCGTCGGCGGCAAGCGCTTCGGCCAGAGCGCGCGCCCGCTCGCTTCTTGCGCCGGAACAAACGACCGACAGCGAGCCTCTCTGCGGCCCCAGGCAGCGCGCCTCCCGGGCAAGCCCGGTCACCACCCCCGGACCCGCTCCCGGATCCGCGCCGACCACTCAGATGCCGAACATGGTGGTCGTGGCGTTGCCCTGGGTGAGGTTGCGGTATCGCGCCAGCGCCCATAACGGGAAATACGAGCTGTAGCCGTGGTAGCGCAGGTAGAAGACCTTCGGAAAGCCGACGGCGTTGTAATGTTCTTCCCGCCAATGGCCGCCGGAGCGCGGCGCGTTGAGCAGGTAGGCGATGCCGTCCGCAACCTCGTCGCTGCCGACCTCGCCGGCCGCCATCAGCGCCAAGGTGGCCCAAGCCGTTTGTGACGGCGTACTCGCCTTCACCTCGTCGCGCCTCTCGGCCCAGTAACTCGCGCAGTCTTCGCCCCAGCCGCCGTCGGTCCGCTGACGGGATTTGAGCCACTCGGCAGCCCTGCGGATATAGGGCGCGCCCATGTCCTCGCCGACCCCGTTCAGCGCCGACAGGACCGACCATGTCCCGTAGATGTAGTTGGTTCCCCAGCGGCCGAACCACGAGCCGTCGTCCTCCTGCTGATCCTTCAGGAAAGCGACCGCCCGCGTCACCGCCGGGTGGTCTCGGCGAAAACCCAGTTGCGCCAGCATGCCGAGGCAGCGGGCCGTCACATCGGCCGTCGGCGGGTCAAGCAGCGCCCCGTGGTCGGCGAATGGAATATGCTGAAGGAAGAAGTACTCGTTCTCGGCATCGAACGCGCCCCAACCGCCGCTTCGGCTCTGCATGCCGAGCGTCCATTCGGCGCCGCGCTCGATCGCTTCGCCGTAGGCGCGGCTGTTGGCCCGATCCAGCGCCATGACCACGACAGCCGTATCGTCGACGTCGGGATAATAATCGTTCCAGTACTGGAACGCCCAGCCGCCCGGCCGCACCCGCGGTCGCTTGCTGACGTAATCGCCGTGCACGTCCAGGATTTGCCGGTCGCGCAGCCAGGTGCAGCCGTCGGCGACGATCGGGTCGTCGCTGTCGACCCCCGCCTCCATCATCGCGTGCAGGGCCAGCGCCGTGTCCCACACCGGCGACAGGCATGGCTGGCAATAGGCATGGCCGTTTTCGGAAACGAGCAGCTTGTCGATCGCCTCGCGCCCGATCCGGAAGCGGGGGTCGTCGCGGTCGACGCCAAGGGCATGGAACGCCATCAGCGCATTGGCCATGGCCGGGAAAATGCCGCCGAGGCCATCCTCGCCGTTCAGCCTCTGGTCGATAAAGGCCACGGCTTTGGCGATGGCCTTGCGCTCCAGCCACGACGGGATCAGCGGCTCGGCGACGCGGCCGATCCGATCGAGGATCAGGAAAACGTCGCCAAGCCAGTGGCCGGTGGGATTGTGGAGGTAGTCGCGTTCCTCTTCCGGCGGAACGGCGAACAGTTCCTGAACGTCGATACCGCGCGGATTTTCCGCCAGCGGCTTCAGCGCCGCGAGGATGAACAGCGGAACCATGACCGTGCGCGACCAGTAGGACACCTTGTCGACGTGGAACGGCGCCCACCGCGGCAGCAGCATCGCCTCGACCCGTATCAAGGGCGCCGCCCGCCACGGAACCTGGCCGAACAACGCCAGGGCGATGCGGGTGAAGACATTGACCCGTGCGGCGCCGCCCCGCGCAAGGATGGCCTCGCGGGCGCGACGCATGTGCGGCGCGTCGGGCGAGTCGCCGACCAGCTTCAGCGCGTAGTAGGCCTTCACCGTGGCGCTCAGGTCGAGGTCGCCGTCGTGGTAGAGGGACCAGCCTCCGTGCCCCGCCTGAACCCGACGCAGATAGGCGGCAAGCCTGCCTTCGATCTCGTCGTTGATGTCGCCGAGAAAGTGGTTCAGCAGGATGTATTCGGCCGGAATCGTGGCATCGGCTTCGAGTTCGAAGACCCAGTGCCCGTCGTGCCGGCGTCGCGACGCGAGCCAGTCCACGGCCTCGGCGATGGTGTCGCCGAGGTCATCCGTCTCCGGCAGAGCGGACTCATCGCGCGCAACCGCGCTTGCCCGCAGATATCCCATTCGACTCCCCCCTTTTGATAAGGGCCCGTCCGTCGCGAACGTTTGCGCGCCTGTCATCGAGGCGTCACGTTACTGCCGGTTGGTGCTTTGAAAAGGCCTTTTTGTCAAGGAGTTGCTGCTTTCCCGCAACAGCTTGGGCAGCGGTGTTGCCCGAACGCACGCTTCCTTCGAGTGTTGCCGGCAGGCCGGTAGCGGTCCAGTCGCCGGCGAGCACGAGGTTCGTCCACGCGGTCCGCGCCCCCGGACGGCGCGCCACCTCCGCCGGCGTCTGGGCGAAGGTCGCCCGTTTTTCCTTGACGATTCGGTGGGCAGGCAGCGGCGTTGCGGCGGCGAGACCGAGGGCGACGCTCACCTCGGCCCACATGGCCGCGGCAAGCTCGCCCGCTGACCGCTCGCTGATTGCGTCGGCGGCGCTGATCGTCACCGAAGCGACATCGCCGCGCCGGAACAGCCAGTGGCACATCCCGCCGACGAGGCCCAGCACCTCCGGCTGCGAAACCCGGTCCGGCACGACGAAATGGCCGTTGACGATGGCCCGGCTCGCCTGCGGCGTGACCAGACCGGGAACCAAAGCCGCGGCAACCGCCGGCGGCAGGGCGAGGATGACCGCATCCGCGGCGCCGACCGGGATTGTCTCTCCGGACGCGAATGAGAGGGCCGCGACCCGACGCTCGGCGAATTCGAGATGGCGCAGCCGCTGATTGAGCCGGACGGGCGCGCCGGCCTCGGCGAGATAGGCCAGCGCCGGGTCGACGAAGCACTCGCTCAGCCCGACGGCCGCCACGCGCGGTCGACACGCCGCTTCGCCGCGACCGAACGTTTCGCGAACCACCGGCCACAGGAGCGCGGCCGCGCCTTCCGCCGCCTCGGTATTGAGCACGGCGATCGCCAGGGGCTCCCAGAACCGCCGGAACGCCGGTCCGTCGCCATCCAGGAGATCGCTGACCGAACGCGCGGGCGCGGCCCCGGCAAGACGCAGCGCCTTGAGGTAGTCCCGCGGGCGCGTCCCCGGAACCCGTCGCCCCGGCGAAAAGATCCACCATGGCAGCGGCCCCGCATTCGGCCGGACCGTCCAGCGTTCGCCGCTCCGCAGATCGAGGAAGGCGAACGCCGCTCTTTCCGGACCGGCGAGACCGTCACCGAGGCCGTCACCGGCGCGGATCGTGCGCAGGTACTGCGCCACGGCAGCATTGCCGCTCAGAACCAGGTGATTGCCGTTGTCGATGCGCCGAGAGGTGGCGGCGTCGAAAAATGAGCGGCAGCGGCCGCCGGCATGGCCCGCGGCCTCGTGGACGACGACCCTCCGTCCGGCTTCGACCAGCGCAACGGCGGCCGCGAGCCCGGCCAGCCCCGCGCCGATCACATGCACGCGGCCGCTCACCTACAAGAGCCCGTAGCGCAGGGCGATCCAGAGCTTCTCCGACGCCGGCACGGAGACAGGCTCCGCCCAGCGCCGCCAGCCACGCGCCGTCAACCGACGGAAGAGCCGCTCGTAGACCTCCATCATCACCAGCGCCGGTCGGATCTGCCGACGGTCGCAGCCGGCAATGATCTCACGCGCCTCGGCGAAGCGGGCGCGAGCCGTAGCGGCGAGGACTTCGCAGACTTCGGGCAGGCGGGGGTGATGCAGCGCGTCGGTGGCGGCCTCGGTGTCGGTGACGCCGACCGTCGCCAGCAGGTCGGCCGGCAGATAGAGCCGGTCCCGCTCCGCGTCCTCGACCAGATCGCGCAGGATATTGGTGAGCTGCAGGGCCTGCCCGAGGCTGAAGGCCAGCCGCTCGCCGGTCTCTGCATCGGTGCCGAAGATGCGCGTCGACAGTCGGCCCACGGCGCAGGCGACCCGATCGCAATAGAGAACCAGCTGGTTGCTGTCGACGATCCGCACCCGCGCCGCCGCGTCCATTTCCATGCCGTCGATGATGGCGAGAAAGTCGGCCTGGCGCAGGGCGAAGGTCCTGATCGGGCCGGCCAGCGCACGCGCCAGCGGCTGCGTCGGTTCGCCGGCTCGCCCCGCGTAGAGCGCGGCGATGGCGGCCCGCCACTGCTCCAGCAGGCGCTTCTTGTCGTTCCACGCGCCGGGTTCGTCGGCGATGTCGTCGACCGCGCGACAGAACGCGTAGACGGCGAACATCGCCCGCCGCTTTTCCGCCGGCAGCAGCCGCATGGCCCAATAGAACGAGGTGCCCGAAGCGCGCACGTCCGCTTCGATCTGCGCCCAGTCGTCGGGGCCGACGCCGCTGTCCGCCATTTCCACCGCGGCCTGCCCGTTCACCTCGATCGCGCCCGATTTCATGCCCCGCTCCCCCCGGCGCCGGCGAACACCCGCCCCTTCCACAGCCCGCCGCGGCCCAGACGGTGCTGGCGCGCCGAGTCCAAGGTCATGGCGGTGTACAGCATCCCGGCGACCGGCAGCATGGCGCCGCGCCAGACAGCGAGCCGGTAAAGCTTCAGCGTCGGGGCTGTGCAGACGATCATGAGCAGCCACGCGACCGCCCCCAGGGCCGCCGCCGGCAAGGATCGCGAAGCGAGGCCCACGACGACGGTCAGCGGCGGCACGGCGTAGAGCAGCAGCATCATGGCGACGGCGCCGGCGAGGCGGAGCATCGAGTAGTCGAGCTGAGTGAAGGCGGTCCGCGCGACCATCGTCCAGAATGGGCCAAGGCCGGCGTAGGCGCGGACACTCTGCACGTCCTCGCTCAGGCCCAACCAGATCGGGCCACGGCATTTGATGGCGGCGGCAAGTGCGCAGTCGTCGATGAGCCGGTCGCGGATCGCCCCCACCCCGCCGGCGGCGTCGAGGGCGTCGCGGCGCACGAGCATGCAGCCGCCGGCAGCGGCGGCCTCCGGCCTGCGCGCGTCGTTGACCCACGAGAACGGATAGAGCTTCTGGAAGTAGAACACGAACGCCGGGACGAGCAGCCTCTCCCACGGGCTCGCACAGTGCAGCAGGGCCATCACCGAGACGAGGTCGCGTTCGCGATCCAGCGCCAGGTCGACGAGCCGCGCGACGACGGTCGGCGCATGGACGATGTCGGCGTCCGTCAGAAGAACGTAACGCGCGTCCGGCCGACGCCGCCGCGCTTCGCGCAGGCCGCAGTCGAGCGCCCACAGTTTGCCGCTCCACCCCCGCGGCAGGGGCTCGCCCGGGATGACCGCGACGCGCCCGCAACCGGCGGCGGCGGCACGGGCGGCAGCCGCCGTCCCGTCGGCGCTGGCATCATCGACGACGACGACATCGATGGCGCCCTCGTAGCGCTGCGCGACCAGCGAACGCACCGCCTCGGCGATGGACGCCACCTCGTTGCGCGCCGGGATGACCACGCTGACGCTCGGCCAATCCGCACGGGCGGACGCGCTTGTCGGAAGGCGCTGATCGGCGCGCCAGAAGCCGCCGCGCAGGCACCACAGCACGAACCAGCCGACGCACGCGGCGGCAGCGAGCGATGTCATCGCTCCGCTCACCGGTCCCGCCGACCCGGAAGGGAAGCTAGAAGCAGCCCGGCGACGCCGCGGCTGCAGCACCAGACATAGGCAAATCCGGACAGCGCGACCCGGTGGGCGAGCGGATCGTCCCGGCGCAGGCGCGCGGCCAGGGTCCGAGCGATGTCGACGATCGCCGCCGACTCCATCGCCAGGCGACGGCTGGCAAGCCCCGAAGGAAGCCTCTGCGCTTCGGCGAGCAGGGCATCGACGCCGTCGAGACAACGATCGAGAACGCGGCGCAGTCCCGGTGTGAGCGACGGCCGGGCAAGATCGGCGACCGCCGCCCCGTTTTCCTTCATCCAGTCGAGCGGCAGGTACACCCGGTCGAGTTCCTGGTAGTCGGCGCCGCAATCCTGAAGATGATTGATCACCTGAAGCGCGTTGCACAAGGCGTCGGACGGCCCGTAGCCGTCTCTTGAGCCGCCGTGCAAATCGAGCAGAAACCGTCCGACCGGAGCCGCCGACCGCATGCAGTACCCTATCAGGTCACTCCAGTCGTCGTAGCGGGACTGGACCGCGTCCTGCTTGAAGGCGTCGACGAGGTCGGTGCAGTGGCGCGGCGAAATGCCGGTCTCGACCAGCGTTCGACGCATGGCGGCCGCCTTCTCCGGCGCCGGGCCAGGTTCCGCTTCGCCCATGACCCCCGCGGCGAACGCCTCGAGCCGCGCGATCTTGTCTGCGGGCGCGAGACGAGGATTGTCGGCGATATCATCGATGGCCCGGGCGAAGGCGTAATAGGCGGCCACGTGCGGGCGCAGTCCCGCGGGCAGCAGCCACGAGCCGACGGGAAAGTTCTCGTAGGAGGCGTCCTTGCCCGACGGCGTCTCGAGGGCGTCGGCGTCGCGTCGCAGGACCGCGTCGGGCATGGCGTCGCCTCCGACCTCAGCGCGTCCAGGCGCCAGGCTCATGCGGCGCGGTTGAGGCGTCGACGCATCTCGTCGAGCAGGCCGGAGACCTTGCCGCCGTTCCTGCTGATCACCGAGGCGAATTCGGAGCGCTGGGTTTGGCCCAGGCTCACGCCCTCGACATAGACATCGACGATTTTCATACTGTTGTCACGCTCGCGGACCCGCCAGTTGACGTCCACCGGCTGCCCGCCGGTCGGCCTCGTGATCTGCGAGAAGACAAGCACGTCGCCGCTGTTCTCGTCAGCGACGGCGTGGCTGACCTGCAGCTTTTCGCCGCTGTAGCGGGAAAAGCGGTCGACGTAGGTGGTGATGATCAGGTCCTCGAACAGCGACAGATAGTCGCGCCGCTGCTCCGGCGTCGCCTGCTGCCAATAGCGGCCGAGGACCCACCGGCCGATGGTGTCGACGGCAAAGTAGCGCGAAAGCAGGTCGCGCGCTCGCTGCTCGCGCTGGTCGCGCGAAACGCCGGTTGCGGTCAGCGCCGCAATCGCCTCGCCCGCAAGCGATTGGACGAAGGCCGACGCTTTTGCCTCCGCCTGAGAGTCTGCGGCATTTCCCGCGCCGGTCGCAGCGAACATCGCCGCAATCAAGAAAAGAACACCGACAAACGGACGAAGCGCCGCGGTCAAGCGCTGTCGCAGCATGCAGATCTCCGCGTTGTTCGCATCGACGACGGATCCGCCGACGATCTTCAGCTAGACTGCCGATCGGCCGCCAGAAATCAAGTAGCGACTGCGCAATGCCGGCGGCTCGCGAACGGATCGGGCGCGGCCGGCGAGGAACGGCGCGCCGTCGCCGCGGCTGTGGCCCGCGCCTTCTCGCCCTGCCGCGGCGGGCTCAAGACCAGGGCAGGCGCGCCGCGGGAGAGCGCGCCAACGCCGCACCGGCCACCTGCAATGGGCGGTGAAAGCCGTTGTAAATGTCAACGTTTGCGTGTATTTTCGGTCGAATAAAGGCCGCAAATGCTCGGGTTCCCGAGAAGAGACGGCCGCAACGGGGCAGGCTCGCAACGTCCTCGAGCGATGTCGTTCGCCAGCACCGCGTCCGCTCGCACCGCGAGAGACGCGCAGGGAGCGACAACGCCGGTCGGCTACCGAGCCGGTCGCGCCTCGATCCGCAACGGCGCCTCGTCATCCCCGCGATCCTGTCGCGGGCAGCGTTGGTGTCCTAGAGGCATCTTGGGAGGAACCATGTCCGACACGAAACGTGCGACGCGAAGCCTGTCTTTCGCGGCGGGTTTGCTTGCTCTGGGTCTTGCCGCGTCGGCGGCGACGCCGGCCGACGCCGCCAAGGGCGACCGGGTGCGCTGGGGCGTGCCGATCGCTTTCAGCAGCAACCTCATCGCGCTCGGCGACACCCTGCCGTGGGTCGCCGGGCAATTGGAAAAGATGAGCGACGGCAACATCAAGTTCGAGATCTTTGAGCCCGGCAAGATGATCCCGGCCATCGAGGTGTTCGACGCGACCAGCGCCGGCAAGGTCGACGCCGGCTACTCCTGGATGGGCTACGAGCAGGGGAAGGTTCCGGCCTCGGCGTTGTTCGGCGCGGTGCCGTTCGGAATGAACCCATGGGAGTTTTCGGCCTGGATGTACTACGGCGGCGGCGACGAGTTGCTCAAGGAGGTCTTCGCCCCGCACAACGTCGTGCCGATCTACTGCGGCGTCGTCAGCCCCGAGACCGCCGGCTGGTTCCGCAAGGAGATCAACTCCCTCGACGACCTCAAGGGGCTGAAGATCCGCTTCGCCGGTATCGGCGGCAAGGTTTTGCAGAAGGTCGGCGCCAGCGTCACCGTTCTGCCGGGCGGAGAAATCTTCCAGGCGCTGGAAAAGGGCGTGATCGACGGGACCGAGTTCTCCATCCCGACGGCCGACGAACAGTATGGGTTCTACAAAGTCGCCAAGTATAACTACTTCCCCGGCTGGCATCAGCCGTTCACGGCACAGTACCTCTATGTCAACAAGGGCGCCTGGGACAAGCTCAGCCCGGAAAGCCAGGCAATGATCAACACCGCCTGCATCGCCGGCGTGAACATGTCGCTGTCGAAGTCGGAAGCCAAGCAGGCCGCGGCGGTCAAGTTCTTCAAGGAGCAGGGGGTCACGACGACGACGCTGTCGCCGAAGATCCTCGAAGGCCTGCAGAAGGCGACCGATGAGGTGCTCGACGAGGAAGCGGCGAAGGACGCGATGTTCAAGAAGGTGATCGATGCGCAGCGGTCATTCGCCAAGTCCTACGCGACCTGGGCGGATCTCGGCTATCTGCCGCGAGGCGAGCACACCGAGTAGCGTCTCGCCTGCCTCGACGCCATGACCAGCAGCAAGCCCGAGGCGCTCGCGGAGGCGGCCGGTTACGCGCCGGCCGCCGAGCTGCCGACAACCCGGTTCTCCGTTGCCGTCGGCTCGTTCGTCCGTTGGCTTGGCGCGACGGCCTCCTGGCTGTGGCTGGTCCTCGTCCTGGTGATCGTCTTCCAGGTCACGCTGCGCTACGTCTTCGGCCAGGGCTCGATCATGCTGGAAGAGTTGCAGTGGCACATCTACGGCGTCGCCTTCCTGCTCGGCCTCGGCTTCTGCCTCCAGGCCGACCGCCACGTGCGCATCGACGTTATTGCCGAGCAGTGGTCCCTGCGCACCAAGGCATGGGTGGAGCTCGCCGGCCTTGGCACCTTCCTCCTGCCGTTCGTCATCGCCGTGATCTATGAATCGGCAAAGTTCGCCTACACCTCGTGGCAGTTCGGCGAGATTTCGCCCGCGCCCGGCGGGCTGCCCTATCGCTGGATCATCAAGGGCTTTATTCCGGTCGGCTTTTTCATCCTCGGCCTGGCCGCCACGGCGCGGCTGAGCCGATGTACCGCCCTGCTCTTCGGCTTTCCGAGGCCGCTCGCGCCGGACCGGCGGTCCTGAGGCGAACGGCCATGGAAGCCTTCGAAATCATCGTCGTCGTCTACCTGTCCCTGTTCATCCTGCTGCTGTTCACCGGCTTCCCCATCGCCTGGATCCTCGGCGGCCTGTCTCTCCTCTTCGCCGGGAGCGGCATCCTCCTCTACGATGTTTTCGACGTCGACACCTTCCTCATGGACGGCTGGTCGCGGTACGCGATCATTTCCGACCGCATCTGGGCGCAGGTCCAGAACTGGGTGCTCGTCGCCCTGCCGATGTTCATCTTCATGGGCCAGATGCTCGACCGATCGGGCGTGGCCGAGCGCCTGATGAGCAACTTCGTCCGCGTCTTCGGCCGGTTGCGCGGCGGCCTGGCGCTCACGGTGGTCATCATCGGCGTCCTCCTCGCCGCCTCGACCGGCATCGTCGGCGCGTCCGTCGTCCTGCTGGCGGTGATGTCGATCCCGATCATGCTGGACAACGGCTACAGCAAGCAGCTCGCCACCGGCGTCATCGCCGCCTCGGGCACGCTCGGGATCCTCATCCCACCCAGCATCATGCTGGTGCTGATGGCCGACCAGCTTGCGATCTCGGTCGGCGACCTGTTCATGGGCGCCCTGATCCCGGGCCTGCTGCTCGGCTTTCTCTACATGGCCTACGTGCTCATTCTTGCGCAAATCCGCCCCGCCCTGGCGCCGCCGCCGACCGACCTGCCGCCGCTGGACTTCAGGGCGGTGGTCGCGACGCTGCTCGCAGTCATTCCGCCGGCGGCGCTGATCGTCGCGGTCCTCGGCTCCATCTTCTTCGGCATCGCCACCCCCACGGAGGCGTCGGGGCTCGGCGCCTTCGGCGCCATGCTGCTGGCCGCGGTCAACCGCAGGCTCAATTTCAAGGTCTTGCGCGAAGCCTGCATCGAGACCATGCACACGACCGCGTTCATCTTCGCCCTGTTCATCGGCGCAACCGCCTTTTCCCTGGTCATGCGCTCGTTCGGCGGCGACGAGTTCATCGCCGACCTGCTCAAGTCGCTCCCGTTCGGCGATACCGGCGTTGTGGTCTTCATTCTGTTCGTCGGCTTTATCCTCGGGTTCTTCCTTGACTGGCTGGAGATCACACTGATCATGCTGCCGCTGGTCGCCCCGGTCGTCTCCCACCTCGGCTTCGACATCCGCTGGTTTACGGTCATCTTCGCCATCTGCCTGCAGACCTCGTTCCTCACGCCGCCCGTCGGCTTTTCGCTGTTCTACCTCAAGGGGGTCTGTCCCCCGAGCATCACCACGGCGCACATCTACCGCGGAATCGTCCCGTTCGTGATCCTGCAACTGGTCTGCGTCGTAGCCGCCTTTGTCTGGAAGGATCTGATCCTGTGGCTGCCCACGGTCGTCTACGGCAATTGATGGCGGAGCCGCGCCGGCCTGCGCGGTCCGTTGCGAAGGCGCGGTAATGGCCTACCACGACATCCTTGTCCTGCTCGACCAGTTCGCCCACTCCACCGTGCGCCTCGACGTCGCCTCCGATCTCGCCGGCCGCCACGGCGCGCGCCTGATCGGCCTCCGTGTCGAGATTCAACCGCACGTTCCCGGCGCCATCCGCAGCGCCATCGTCGCCGGCGCGCTGGAAGCGCACGCCGATGCGGTGCATGCCGACACAGCCAGAATCGAGGCGACGTTCCGCGCCGCCGCCGATCGACGCAAGGTCCGGGGCGATTGGTGGGTGGTGCGTGAGGGGGGCATCGGCCGTGTCTGCGAGCTGGCGCGCTATGCCAACCTCACGGTCATCGGCCAGGCCGCGCCGGACGCCGAGGAAGAGTTTTCCGGCGACGAACTCATCCACGATCTGGTGCTTGACTCCGGCCGACCGGTCCTGGTGGTGCCCCATACGCGGCTGGCCCAGCACGTCGGCCAGCGCATCGCCATCGCCTGGAACGGCAGCCGCGAGGCCAGCCGCGCCGTCGCCGACGCGATGCCGCTTCTGCGTCGCGCCCAGCAGGTCGGCGTGCTCCTCGCCCGCGGCGACGATCGAGGCGGCAGCGGCGACCTGATCCGCGACCATCTCGCGCGCAACGACGTCGGCGCCGAAATTCTCCGGGTGGATGCCCACGCGCACGATAACGACGCCGGCGTTGCGCTGCTGGCCGAGGCCGACGGGTTCGCCGCCGACCTTCTGGTGATGGGCGCTTACGGCCGGTCGCGGATGCGCGAACTCGTTCTCGGCGGCGCGACGCGCCACGTCCTGAACCACCTGCCGATCCCGGCGCTCATGTCACACTGAGGCGTCCTGGCGGCGCGGCGCCCGGCGGGCGCACTCGGCGCTCCGCTCCGAGACGCTCGTTCCGCCTCCCCGATGCATGCACGATCGCAGACCAGATGCAGACCAGATACAGGCCCGAGAAAACCAAAGGACGGACAGCATGAAGAACAAAGTCGTCACGGCGGATGAGGCGATCGCGATCATTCGCGACGGAGACACCCTGGCCAACACGGGCTTCGTCGGCGACGGCGCGCCCGAAGAACTGATCGTCGCACTGGAGCGGCGCTTTCAGCAATCGGGTCATCCGCGCAACCTGACCATCGTCTTCGCCGCCGGGCAAGGCGACGGATCCGAACGCGGCCTCAACAGGCTCGGCCACGACGGCCTGCTCAAGCGCGTCGTCGGTGGCCACTGGGGGCTGATCCCGCGGGTCGGCCAGCTCGCGCTGGCCAACAAGGTCGAGGCCTACAACCTGCCGCAGGGGGTGATCTCCCACCTCTATCGCGACATCGCCGCCGGCAAGCCGGGCACCATTACCAAGGTCGGGCTGCGCACCTTCGTCGATCCTCGCCTCGAGGGCGGCAAGATCAACAAGATCACGACGGAGGATCTGGTCGAGGTGATCCACCTCGCCGGCCAGGAGTGGCTGTTCTACAAGGCGTTCCCGATCAACGTCGCCTTTGTCCGCGGCACCACCGCCGACCCCGCCGGCAACGTCACCATGGAGAAGGAAGCGCTCACCCTCGACAATCTCGCGATGGCGACCGCGGCGCGGAACTCGGGCGGCTTCGTCATCGCCCAGGTCGAACGGATCGCCGAGGCCGGTTCGCTCAATCCGCGGCAGGTCCAGATCCCGGGCGTCATGGTCGACTGTGTCGTCGTCGCCCGCCCCGAGTACCACGCCCAGACCTACGCCACCCAGTACAGCCCGGCCTTCTCCGCCGAGATCCGGGTGCCGCTGACATCGCTGCCGCCGATGGCGCTGGACGAGCGCAAGATCATCGCCCGGCGCGCGGCGTTCGAACTTCCCGCCGGCGGCGTCGTCAACCTCGGCATCGGCATGCCGGAGGGCGTCGCCTCGATCGCCAACGAAGAGAAGATCATGAAGTTCCTGACCCTGACCGCCGAGCCCGGGGTCATCGGCGGGCTGCCCGCGAACGGGCTGAACTTCGGCGCCGGCGTCAACTGCGAGGCGATCATCCAGCAGAACCAGCAGTTCGACTTCTACGACGGCGGCGGCCTCGACATGGCCTGCCTCGGCCTCGCCGAATGCGACCGCCACGGCAACCTCAACGTCAGCCGTTTC
>JAEULH010000108.1 GCA_016793925.1 Rhodospirillales bacterium
CGGGGCGGCAGGTCGATCGGCAGGACGTCGTCGAGCGGCGATCCGCTCTCGCGCGCGAAAAGGTCGCCCCGGCGGGGGTCGAGCCGGTCGAGGCAGCCATGCGTCGGATCCGGCCCGACCCTCTCCACCGGGGCGAAAGCGGCGACCGCGAGCCGCCGCAGCCAGGCGGGCGCAGGGAGGACGCGCCGCCGGCGGGGACGCTTCATGCCGCGCGCTCCCGGCGGTCGGGCGCGTCATGCTCGATGGCGATCCCGAGCAGCTCCTCGGCGGACACGGCGACGTCCAGCCGGCGGGCGAGGTCGATCACCGCCGGCATCCGCTCGACCGGGATCCGCCCGAGCCGGGGCCAGTCGTAGACGCCGCGCGACGGGATCCCCAGCGCCGCGGCGAGGCGCTTGCAGCGGCCTCTGCCGGGTCCGACGAGGCGGTCGATGATCGCGCCGATGATTTGCCTGTTGTCCGTCGCGGTATCTGCTTCCATGACAAGAAAGCCTACGCGTCACCCGTCCGGGCAGTCAATGAAGTATTGAAGCGTTGATACATCTTTCTTTCATTTGCTAGCCAGTGCCATGATAGACATGACATTTTGTCAGGTGCCACTTGCGTTTTGTCATGTGCCACTTGCTTTTTGTCAGGTACTGGCTGCTTTTGTCGCACTGCCACAAAATCGTGTTGACATGCTCCGAAAGGGGGCATTTCATTTCGATGACAAGGAAGGGATCCGAGTGGGCCGGATCTGCCCACATGGGGGGGAAACAATGACTATTTGCGATGATTTCGCGCGTCGATTGGCGCGCAGCCGGCGACTGCGCGGCCTCAGCCAGCGAGGCCTTGCGGACCTGCTCAAGGTCGAGCGCCAGACGATCTCCGAGTACGAACGCGGCCGAGCGCGCCCGTCGCCGGAGCGGGCCGCACTGATCGAGAGCGTCCTCGCGCCGGAGATGGGCTGCAGCTGCCCGGAACGGGCGACCGCGAGAGGCGATCCGCCCGCGAATCCCGTCGGCCCCGACCAATGTCGACCCGGCGGGTGTCTGCGACGGCGTGAGATGCCGCCCGGCATTCCCGTCGGGCCGGAGCCCGACTGCCTGCTCGAGGCGATCCAGCGGCTGCCGGCCGATCGCCGCGCCGCCGTCGCCCGCATCGTCGACGTCCTCGCCGCGGCGCTGGAGCCGGTCGTGGAAGTGGCGACCGCCGCCGATCAGGAGGACGCCCCAGGTGCGGGAGAAGGCTGATTCGGATCGGAGATGGGCCCCGTATGAGCGATGACAGGTTGTTCAGCTTGGAGGACATTCTCGCGACGGTGCCGGTCGGACGACGGACCCTGCAAAAAGTCGTCGCTCGACTCGGCTTCCACCCGCCGCCGGGCCAGCGCAAGCTGGTGTTCAGCGCCGCCCAGGCGCGTGCCATCAGGGAAGCAATCACATGTCGCGCAAATCCGACCGCACCCTCCGCGTCTACGCCCCCGGCGAGCGCAAGGGAAAGCCGTGGTGCGTCATCAAAGGACGGCTCGCCGACGGACGCCACGTCGAAAAGCTCCTCGTCGGGATCACGGATCCGCAGGAGGCCCGATCCATTGCTGACGAGTATTATCGAGCGGCGGAAGCTGCAGCCCGAGAGCAAGGTGGTGCGCCTTCCCGGCCGCGGACATTCGGAGAGTTAGCGCAGCGCTACGTTGAGGCTCGTCGCATCGCCAGATCTGAGCGGCGCTATGTCAACCGGCTGCTTGCAGCGCCGCTCATGTCCATGCAGAAGCGGCGCCTCGATGACGTCCCCCTGGACCAGGTTTCACCGGCCTTGGCCCAGGAAGCGGCCGGTACGCTATACCGCGACTGCTGTGCCAAAACCATGAACCGCGCCGCTCTCGCGCCTTTTGCCGCCATCGTACACTTCGCCGCCGAGAACGCCTGGCTGCCCTACATCCGGGTCAAGGGCTTCAAAGTCGTTGACCGGAAAACGCCACGCCTCGCCGCCGGCGAGGATGACGCCCGGCGGCTGCTCGACGCCGCTGCCGCCGCACTACCGAAAAAGTGCGACAAGTACAAAGCCGATCATCCATATCGCTTCTTGCTTCTGCTCTTCTTGTTTCGCCAGGGTTGGCGCATCTCCGAGACCTTGCGGCTCACCTGGGGCCAGGTGGACCTCGTCAACGGCCGGTTTTGCTGCATCCGGGTCGACAAGGGCAGTGCGGTGAAAAACCGCATCGTCATGCATCCTGAGGTCTTCGAGGCGCTTGCCAACCTGCCGGAAGGCGAGGCGGAGCGGGCCTCCCGGGAGAGGCGAAACCGCGTCTTTCCGTGGGCCAACCGGCACAACGTCTACCGCTGGCTTAAGCCGTTTTGCGCCGAAGTCGGCGTTCACTTTCGCCCGCACATGGCGCGGGTCGAGTTTGCCTCGCAAATGAGCGAGGCCGGCCAGACCGATACCACGATTAAAGACACGTCAACGTGGACCGACACCCGGTCCGTGGCGCGTTATACGCGGACCGGCGAGGGCGTCTGCGCCGACGCGATCGCTCTTGTCGGGCGGCGTAAGTCGCCAAGGAAGGTGGCCGAAGATGCGTCAACTGCTGAACGAATTGTGGGCCATGCCTCGAATTTTGTGGGCTAGGCGCAATTCTGGTTTCTTTTCAGTACGTTATTTTTCGTTGACATCGTAGGGGTCGCTGGTTCAATCCCAGCCGCGCCCACCATTCCGGCCCAGCACTGCGGCTGAAAGCCTGGATCGAAGTGCGCGCACCCGGGTCAGTCCGGGTCGGCCGTTTCGACCAGCGCCGCCGGCGCCGGCGGCTTCAGGAACCGCCCCACGATCATCGGCGCGACGAAGCCGATGACGGCGAAAGCCCACAGGCCGACGGCCAAGGGGCTGCTCCACAGGATGCTCCAGTCGCCATCTGAAATCGTGAGCGCACGCCGGAGGTTATCCTCCATCTGATTGCCCAGGAGGACGCCCAGGATGACCGGCACCAGCGGCACATCGAGCTTGCGCAGAAGATACCCCATGACCCCGAAGGCGATCATCACCATCAGATCGAACGTGCTGCCGGAAATGCCGTAGATCCCGACGAAGCTGACCATCGCGACCGCCGGCATCAGAATCCGCGACGGCACCTGCAGCACGCGCACAAAGACCCCGACCAGGGGGATGTTCATCAGCAGCAGCATGATATTGGCGATGAACAGCGCCGCGATCAGGCCCCAGACGACGTCCGGGTTCTTGGTGAAGAGCAGCGGTCCCGGCGTGATGTTCAGGGTGAGCAGCATGGCGAGCAGGACCGCGGTCGTGCCGGAACCCGGCACCCCCAGGGACAGCATCGGGATCAGCGCCCCGCCGGCCGAGGCGTTGTTCCCCGCCTCGGGCGCGGCCAGTCCGCGTGGATCGCCTTTCCCGAAGGTTCTGTCGCGGTCGGAAAGCCGCTTCTCCATCGTGTAGGCGACGAAGCTTCCGAGCGAAGCTCCGGCTCCCGGCAGCACGCCGGCGAGGAAGCCGATGCCCGTACCGCGGATCATGGAACCGAAGCATTTCTTCAGCGTCGGCCACGGGATCGTAATGCGATCGAGCTTGACGCCGACCGCGGACTCCTCGCCCTTATGCTCCATGAACAGGAACACCTCGGAGATCGCGAACAGGCCGACAATCGCGACCAGGAAGTCGATGCCGTCGAGAAGATGCACTTCTCCGAAGGTGAAGCGCTGCGCGCCGGTGGAGCCGTCGATGCCAATCATCGCGATGCCCAGGCCGAGCGCGGCCGCCAGCGCCGACTTCGCCTGGTTGCTGCTGGAAACGCCGCCGAGCGTGGTGAACGCCAGCGTGTACAGCGCGAAGTACTCGGCCGGCCCGAACAGCAGCGCGAGCTGGACGAGCAGCGGCGCGAAAAGCGCCACGCCGATGGTGGCGATGAAGCTGCCGATGAACGACGCCAACCCCGACAGGGCGAGGGCCTCGCCGGCGCGGCCCTGCCTCGCCATGGGAAAGCCGTCGAGCGTCGACATCAGCGCCGGCTCGTCGCCGGGTATGTTGATCAGGATGCTGGAAATGCGGCCGCCGTACATGGCGCCGTAGTAGACGCTGGTCAACAGGATGAGCGCCGGCGTCGCCGGCAGGCCGAGGGTGAACGCGAGCGGGATCAGGATGGCGACGCCGTTGGAGGGACCGAGCCCCGGCATCGCCCCGATGATCGTGCCG
>JAEULH010000022.1 GCA_016793925.1 Rhodospirillales bacterium
CCGGCCGAAGCGACAGGCGAGGTCCTCGCCGGCCATGGCGAAGGCGCCCGCGGCGCGATCCGTCAACGGCCCCCAGACGCCGTCAAGGGCGCCCGGATACAGACGCGCGGTCTTGAACAGTCTCTGCTGGAACAGGACGTCCCCCGCAAACAGGGGTTCACTCATAGAAATCTCCGTGGGATATAGGATACTATACGCGATATTATACTTGCCGTACCCAAAGCGCAGTGATATGGTTGGCTCTTGAAGGAGTTAGCCATGTCGCACTTTTCCGATCCCCACTTTCATAACGAGGCAGCAGCATACGTCTACGTCGAGGCACGCGTCTGGCCAAACGGGCCGGTCTGCCCGCGTTGCGGCGGCATGGAACGCATCGGCAAGATGGGCGGCACAAGCACTCGCATTGGCACCTACAAGTGCTACGCCTGCCGCAAGCCGTTTACCGTTAAGATCGGAACCATCTTCGAGAGCAGCCACGTCAAGATGCGGCTTTGGCTCCAGGCGATTTACCTTCTTGCGTGCAGCAAGAAGGGTGTCAGCGCGAACCAGCTTCACCGTATCCTTGGTGTTACCCTCAAGACTGCGTGGTTCATGGCGCACCGCATTCGCGAGGCTATGCGTGATGGTGGCCTTGAACCGTTGGGCGGCAGCGGCAAGACCGTGGAAGCGGACGAGACTTACTTTGGCCAACAGGCTGACCCGCAACCTTCGCCGCAGCGCCAAGGGCGGCCATACAAGAAGCGCGGGCGCGGCCCGGCCGGCAAACGCGCGATCCTCGGGCTCGTGGAGCGTAACGGGCGCGTGCGCACCTTTCACGTTGCCCAGGCGACCAAGGAGAACGTGAAGGATCTTGTCGCCAGCAACATCTCGCGCGAAAGCCGCCTCTGCACCGACGAGAGTCGGCTCTATACCGAAATCGGCAGCACCTTCGCCGACCATCAGGCCGTCTGTCACAGCGCCGGCGAGTACGTGCGTGGCGACGTCCACAGCAACACCATCGAATCTTACTTCTCGGTCTTCAAGCGTGGCATGAAAGGCGTCTACCAGCACTGCGCAGAGAAGCACTTGCACCGCTACCTCGCGGAGTTCGACTTTAGGCACAACACTCGCGTAGCGTTCGGCGTTGACGACCAGAGCCGTGCCTCGAAGATAGTAGTTGGTGTCATCGGCAAGCGCCTCACCTATCGAACGACTCATTGAGGGAGAGAAACCCTATGGTATCAGGAGACAAAGAAGCCAAAAGAGGGGGGATAAAAACAAAGGAAGGTGGTAAGCGAGATGACAATGAGGAATCGGAGAGGTTCATCGCGGCGGCCCGCGCGGTCCACGCGGATGGCTCCATGTTCGAGCCTGTGGTAGCGGCAGTCTGTGTGAAAAAAAATGTCAAAGACGCTGGGAGATGATGCTTTCCTTACTGCGTATGAAACTCTCTGCTGGGCAGACGAAGCAATCAAGGAACTCTCCAAGGAATCCGCGCGGTATCTCAACCAAGCAAGATCTAGTATCCACAGAGACGCGGATTCCGTTGATGAGCTTCATAAGCTGACTCTCCCAAGCCACATTCCGGCGGTCATCAGAAGGAAGCTCATGGAGGCGCTCGGTCTTATTAAGAATAGCTTTGACCAGTCCGTTGTTGCAGCTATCCGCGCCGTCCGCGGCGATGCTGCTACGAAGGGAACCGTCTATTTCCCGTGGGCGGATTCGCCCACCGATCTTGATCACCGCCTCGGGGCCGCAAAGAGATCCGGACGGACAGTTTCGAATTGCCCCAAAATCCCCCCAGACCTTTGGCCGGTACTGCGCTCTTTCGAGCCATACCGCACTGGCAACAGCTACCCCGGAGGTAATGACCTTGTCCGTGAAATGGCCCATATAGCGAACAGGAAACACACCGTCAGGCTTCTTCTTCTCCCTAGTGTCGCGGGTGGCGTCATAAACGTAAATAGAATGACGCTCAGCGGGCCGGGTTTCTTTGGAAATTTTTCTTGGGACCCTGTGAAGAACGAATTGATATTCGGGCGACTGCCAAGAGATTCGGAATGCGATTACAACGCACATATCGCACTTCATATAGCCTTTGATGAACCCGGTTTTCTGCTCCAAAAACCGATTATTTACTCGCTCCATATGTTCGCGGCAAAGGCGAAGGAAGTCGCCGATACCTTGTCGCTGGAGTCCACCCGCTACTGATCTTGATGACGATCTCATCCTGCCGCACCACGCTGGGTACGGCAAGTATAATATCGCCATACTATACCTATAGTAACCCACATGGGGCTCCTCGTCGCCGACATTTCTCGGAGCCCACCGCCCCTCCCCCGGGCCTCACTCAGGCGCGCTCCGAACCCGCATCACAGCCGGCCTGACGCGCCGGCGCCGCCGCGATACACTGGTGGCAAGCAAAGCTGATGAAGCGGCCATGGCAAGGATCCGGATCGTCGCCGACTACTGCAGCGCCGGCTACCAGCTCGCCGACGAGGAAGCCCGCCGCTTCGGTGCGCCACCGCTGAGCGAGGCTCTCGCCGGGCGTCTTGCGAGCTGGAACGCCCAGTTCGAGGACCGTTGCCATCCCCTCGACTATGAGGACGTCACCGGCTCCCGCTTCGATTTCGTCGCCTTTGCCGCCGAAGGCCTCGAGTTGGCGCGGGCGGTCAAGCGGGAGCTTCCGGGATGGACCGTGACCTACTGGGACGAGGCGCTCGACTGGTTCCTCTCCCGCGAGCCGCGCAGTTACGATCCGGCCCGCGCCGAGTACGAAATCACGGTAAAGGACGCGCGCGCCACGGGGCTCGGCGGCGCCGCTGACCGTAGCCGCTAGCCGATCCGCCGTCCCGCGCCGGCCGGGACGGCCGCCGCGCCGGCGCGATCAGGTCGCGAAGGCGAACAGCGGGACCGCGCAGGCCGGCAATCGGGCAACGGCCATGATCTCGTCCCACAGGTCCTGCATCGCCAGACCGCGGATTTCGCAGGCCTCGTCGAGGCTGGCGAAGTCGTTGGCGAGCAGGTAGCGCGACGCCGCCCGGGCCGCATCGGCCCGCTCATCGGGCGCCATCTCCTCGAAGCGCGGCGCCGCGACCACCTTCAGATCCATGTCGCGCTCGGTCCGGAAGCCGCTACGGCGTCAACCCGCCGTACAAGTCGGCCTGGCAATAGGTGTAGGACGCCCATGCCGCGCATTCGCGAAACCTCCTGAGAAAATACGGGTTGTCCGCGTCGAGGCCGAGCATCGCGCGCTCCATGGTGCTCGGCGGCAGGTCGGCGGCGCCGGAAGCCGGCGGCGGCGCCGAAGCGCCGGCGCAGGCCGCGAGCAAAAGTACGGCGAGGCAAGCTGTGCCGATGGAGCGAAAACGCATCGCGCGATCCGTGCCCGGTTCCGGCCTGGTTCTCCACTGCGTGGTTCCCCCGATCATATCGGCCGGTCGCGTGCGGGGGAAGATCGCGCGAGACGATCGGCGGCGGCGGCGCAATTCATTCTTCCTTCGCGTCCGTCGAGCTCGAGGATGTCCTGCGGGCGGATCCGCTCCCGCTCCACGACGCGATCGAGCGAACGATCGCGGCCCGGTGGCGATGGGTCTCGCCGGGTCAAGCCGCGGTCGCCAGGAAGCGCATCCAGGGGCCTAGCGTTCCGACGCGCGACCGGTCAGGCCGCGCCAGAGCCGGCGGAGCCCGGGCGATCCAATTCCCACCGGCGCGCCAGCTTCGTTCATGGCCATGACATCCCGGCAAAACGCGGCGTAGCCCGGGGTGACCGGAACGGGGACGCCCAGTTCGCGGAAACAGGCGTCAAGCGCCGCCGGCGTAACGGCATCCGCACCCGCCGCGCCGGGGGACCTCGTCCGCGCCAGGCGGGCGACGGCCAACTCCTGCCCCCACCAGCCGGCCAACGCAGGATTCAGCATGCCGACCATGGCCGCCATCTCTGCGGGCGCCCGCAGGTCGTCGCAGCGACGCCAGATATCGGCAAACAGGTAGTCCGGCCGACGCCCGTCCAGGGCATCGGCAACCGCTGCGGCGGTCGACGGCGCGCGCGCGTCCGCCTGGAGGATGAGCATCTTCCGGCTGCTCGGCCAATAATCCCACCTCGCGGCGCGCCGCATGAGTTCGATGACGTCTTCCGAGATCTCGATTACAATGACTCTTTCGACGTTTGCCTTGGCCGCAACGGCGTAGGCGTACATGGCGAGCCCAAGCCCGGCGACAACGACGGCGCCGCGCGCCGCGTGGACGTGATAGGCATGGCTTTCGCGTTCCATCAGCCCGGTCGACATCCACGGCGTTCGGCCCTGATAGAGGACGTGGCGATCGGCCTCCATGACCGTCGGCGATACGTAGCCGTCGGCGAGGCTCGGCAGATGGCGGATCAGCCGCCAGGATCCGCGGCTGCATTCCCGGTACGGCGGCAAGGCGAACAGGCCGAAACCGTAGGCGGCGAGCATGCGCCGGTGATGCTGTATCCGAGCGGGCTTCGATTGCATCATGAGCCCCTTGTGGCGAACGAGCGGCAAGCCCGATAGGAAGAGTTCAAGACACCGGTCCTTGGGCGGGGAGAAGCAGTGACGTATGGCAGGAACGAAGTCTTAAATGTTGTTAATCCTCCTTCGGCCTCGGCGGGAACCTCGAAGCGAAAAAATCGTTATCGCACGGGCATATGGCGGATCTCGCGCCGGAAAATCCGCTTGCATTGCAGAAAAATAATACGCTAATGAACCAGATTTCTGACAAGATTGACTCACTATCTCCTCGGTGGATCACCCATCGAGCAAGAACGAGCGGGAAGCGATGAGCAAGCTTGGTCACATACACCGCGGTGCGGGCGAACGCGACGGGGCCGCAGAGGGAGGCGCCCTCGCGCTTGACGTCATTGTCGGCGAAGCGGCGCCAGAGCGCGATGCGGGTGAGGCCGCGGACGTTCGTTACGCAGCGGCAGGGTCGCACGCCGAGGCGGACGCCGAAGCGGAGACTTCTGCTCCGTCGCAGGCCCATCGTTCGGCGCTCCCGTCCTACGCGACCCACGGCGCGGCCCGCTTTCTGCTGCACTATGTCAGGCGGCGGCTTTGGAGCCACCTGACCATTCTCGCTGCCATCCTTGCGGCCGTCGGTTGCTCGATCGGATCCCAGTACGCGATCAAGAACCTTGTCGACGTGCTCGGCATCGGCAAGCCGACCGACATCCAGGTCTGGGGCGCGGTGATCCTGCTGCTTGTCCTGGTCGGCAGCGACAGCCTGCTGTGGCGGCTCGCCGGGTGGACTGCGACCCACGCCTTCCCGGCGGTCGGCGGCGATATGCGGCTCGACCTGTTCGATCACCTGTCCGGGCACGGCACACGCTACTTTTCCGACCGGTTCCCCGGCGCTCTCGCCGGACGGATCACGACGGCCGCCAACTCCTCCTGGGAGATCGAGAACAAGCTGGTGTGGACGACCATCCCGCCGGCGGCGGCGGTACTCGCCAGCACGGCCGTGCTCGGCCTCATCAACTGGCAGATCACCGCGGTTCTCATCGTCATCATCACGATCCTGGGCGCGATCATCGGTCGGCTCGCCTCGCGCGGCGGCCATCTCCACGCCAGCTTCGCCGGCCTCGCCGCCTCGGTGACCGGCGACATTACCGATGTCGTCAGCAACATCGGGCTGGTGCGGGCCTTCGGCGCCGCCAGGCGGGAGCGGGAACGGCTGTCCCACAAGATCCGCAGCGAGATGTCGGCGCAGCGCAAGAGCCTGCGCTCGCTGGAGCGGTTGCGGCTGTTCCACGCCCTGACCGTCTTCACCGTGACCGCCGGCGTTCTGACCTGGGCGATCACGCTGTGGAAAGCCGGCAGCATCACCGTCGGCGACGTCGTCCTGACCACCACCCTGAGCTTCACCCTGTTGAACGCTTCGCGCGATTTCGCCACTGCGCTGGTCGATGTCATCCAGCACTTCGCCAAGCTGCGCGAGGCGGTGCAGGTTCTCGCGCTGCCGCATGAGATGGCCGACGCACCCGACGCCAAGCCATTGATCAACCTCGGCGGCTCGGTCGAGTTCCACGACGTCTCGTTCGCCTACCCGGACGGGCAGCAGGTCCTGCAGGGCTTCAATCTCAGCATTGCGCCCGGGCAGAAGGTGGGACTGGTCGGCCGGTCCGGCTCCGGCAAGTCGACGATCCTCGCGCTGCTGCAGCGGCTCTACGATCCGGAAGCGGGTCACGTGGCGATCGACGGTCAGGATATCGCCAAGGTGACGCAGGAAAGCCTGCGCCATTCGATCTCGGTGGTCCAGCAGGAGATCTCGCTGTTCCATCGCTCGGTCCTGGAAAACCTCCGCTACGGCAAGCCCGACGCCACCGACGAGGAGGTCTATCGTGCGGCCGAGGCCGCGCACTGCAGCGAGTTCATCGATCGGCTGCCGGACGGCTTCCAGACGATGGTCGGCGAGCGTGGCGTCAAGCTGTCCGGCGGACAGCGTCAGCGACTGGCGATTGCCCGCGCCTTCCTCCGCGATGCGCCCATCATTCTCCTTGACGAGGCGACATCGGCGCTGGATACCGAGTCCGAGCAGTCCATTCAGGAGGCGCTGATGCGTCTGGTCAAAGGCCGGACGGTCATCGCCATCGCACACAGGCTCTCGACCCTTGACTCGTTCGATCGCATCGTTGTCCTCGACCACGGCTGTATCGTCGAAGACGGGGCCTCGCTCGACCTCCTCGAACGCAACGGCGTCTACAGCCGCATGTACAATCGCCAGCTCGCCGCGGCCAAAGGGGCGTATGAATAGGCGGGCGCTCGCCGCCCGCCGCTACCTGCCTTTGCTCTTTTCCGCTTTCCTGGTCGGTGCGCCCTGCATCGCCAGAGGCGAGGGCGGCATCGACACCTCGGTCGGCGAGCCGACGCCGCCGCCGGCAAGTGAAAACAGATCCGGGCCCGGAGGCGGCGCCAGCGAACCGGCGCCGGCGAACGCGCAGACCGCCGAGCCATTCAAGCATCTTCGCACCATACCTTCCCACGAGGCGGCCGGCATTCTCGGCAAGCGGGTGATCGGTGCCGCCGGCGAAGACATCGGCATGGTTGTCGATGTCCTGATCGACGACGTTGGCACGCCGCGCGCGGCGGTCATCGACTTCGGCGGCTTCCTCGGTGTCGGCAATCGCAAGATCGCCGTCGATTGGGCCCTGCTTCAGTTTCGGCCGGGCGACCAGTACGCCCCGATCCTGCTCGATGTTACGGGCGAGTCCATCGCCTCCGCGCCCGAGTTCCGATCGTTCGAAAGCGACGCCGGCGTGATCGTCGCGCCGCCGGAGCCACCGCCGCCACCGACGGGAGAGCCCCCGCCGGTCGGATCGCCGGCGGCCAATGCGTCGCCGCCTGCCGCCACCGAACACACCAAGGCCGAACCGGACGGTAAGCAGGGCGAAGACGCCGCTGCGCCTTCTCCCGAAAAGGCCCGCGAAGCGTCACCGGTGCCGGGGCCGCCGCAGCCGCGACCGAACCCGCCGGAGCCGAGGCCCCCGGAACAGGCCCAGCCGGAGCCGACGCCCACAGAGCAGACCCAGCCGGATCAGAGCCCCCCGGAGCCGAGTCCAGCGGAGAACTCGCCGGCGAGCCATCCGTCTGCAGCCACGCCTTTGCCCGAGATCAAGCCGCCCGAGGGCGCATCTCCGCCGACCGGGCCGGCAGGCAATGTGCCTCCCGCCGAAGATCCCGGCGCGACTCCGGCGCCGTCACTCCCGGCGACTCCTCCCGATGCGCGACAATGATCGCCCCACAAGTCCGCTGGGGACGGGCAGGTCGGAAAGACGCAAGCGGGCGGTGCGGAGGGCCGGGTTCGGCCTCGACTGGCTCAACCTTTTCGTCGCCAATGTCCAGACCGGCTTCGGCCCGTTCCTCGCCGTCTACCTGACCACCGCCGGCTGGACCCAGACATCCATCGGCGTGGCGTTGAGCATCGGCACGATCACGGCGATGGCGAGCCAGGTGCCGGCGGGCGCCGTCGTGGACGCCGTGCGGCGGAAGACCCGCGTCGCGGTGTTCAGCATTCTCGCCTTCACCGCCAGCGCGCTGCTGTTCACAATCCAGCCCATCCCGCTCTTCGTCTATCTGGGCCAGATGCTGCACGCGTTTTCGAGTTGCACGCTCGGACCGGCGATCGTCGCCATGAGCCTGGCCGTCGCCGGCCAGGCGGCGCTGGGCACGCGGCTCGGACGCAACGCCCGTTTTGCCGCCATCGGCACCGGCGTCGGCGCAGCGCTGATGGGGGCCTGCGGTTACTACATCTCGGAGCGCGCGGTTTTCTACCTGACGGCGATCCTGACTTTCCCCGCGGTCGCAGCGCTGGTGCCGCTCGCCGGCGTTGCCGATCGTCGGCTGAGGTCGGTGCCGCCGCCGCGTCAGGACGGCGGGAAAAAGCTACGCCTTGCCGACATGGTGCGCGCGCTCAGCAACCGCCGCCTGCTCACCTTCGCGGCCTGCGCAACGCTGTTCACCTTCGCCAACGCGGCGATGCTGCCGCTCGCTGGCGGTGCAATCACCAAAAGGGCGAGCGAGGAGGCAAGCCTGCTGATCGCGGCCTGCATCGTCATCCCGCAGATCGTCGTGGCGCTGATCTCCCCGTCGGTCGGCCGCATGGCCGAAGTGCGCGGCCGCAAGATCGTTCTGCTGCTCGGCTTCTCGATTCTGCCGATCCGGGGCGTGCTGCTCGCGCTGATCGGCGACCCGGCGTGGGTGGTTCTGGTTCAGGCCCTCGACGGCATCGCCGGCGCCTGTTTCGGCGTCATGATGCCGCTCGTCACCACCGACATCGCCGCGCGCACGGGACATCTCAACCGGTCCCTTGGCTTCGTGGGCTTTTCGGTCGGCATCGGCGCGACCTTGAGCACGACCATCGCCGGCTTCATAGCCGACACGTTCGGCGAGGGGTTCGCTTTCTTCGGCCTCGGCGCGGTCGGGCTGCTCGCGGTCCTGCTTGTCCTGACGGCGATGGAGGAGACCCGCCCGGAGGATCCCGACCCGGGATCGGCAACCGACGAGTAGGCTGCCCTCGCCAGCCCGGAAGCCAGGTCGGTCCGACGTTGCTCCCGAGGTTGCCGATCAGCTTTCGGCGTTCGCCGACTCGGTTGCCGCGACGAACGGGCCGGTCGGATCGCGCTCGAGTTGGTCTGCGACCTTTTCGTAAAGGTCGGCGAACTCCATCATCTGCCGGCGATCGGCGTTATCGCCCTGCCCGAGCGTCCGGTAGACAAAGGCGGCTTCGCGCAGGAGCCGCGCCGCCAGTTCAGCATTGCTCTTCAAAATTGCCTCCGCCGGTTATCGCCCGACACTATAGGCCGGACGGCCGGACGTCATGCCAAAAAGCGACCGGAACGCGAAAAGCCCATTGCGCAGGCAACGGCGGCGGAGCGCGATTTCCCTGGGACGTGCGGACGGCGCCAGCGTCGACGCCGCGGGCTCAGGACTGGGCGCCCGCGGGCACGAAGACCGGCAGCGCCGCAGGATTGACGCTGAACTCCGCCGGCGTCTCGGCGACCACCTCGCCGTCGACGTTGATGGGCATCGGTTTATCCGTTTCGATCCGGATGCGTTCTCCGGAAAGCGTGTGCACGCCGTCGACAAACTTCTGTTTGCCCCAGCGCAGCGCCGGCAGGCAGGCCGCCAGCCGCCACCAGCGCTGACTCTCGATGGCGTACAGGTCGAGGCGGCGATCGTCGATGGTCGCGTCGTCGGCGATCGTCATGCCGCCCCCGTAGAAGCGACCGTTGCCGACCGCGATCTGGATGCTCTTGATGTCGAGCTCCGCGCCCTCGCACTCGATGCGGGCGGCAAAGGAAGTGGCCGTGTGCAGCGCTTCCCAGGCGTTGCCGATGTAGGCGAGGACGCCCCAGCGGCGCTTCTGCTGGCGCGTCAGCCGCTGCGCGATGTCGACGCTGAGCCCGATCGAGGCGACGTTGACGAAGGGCCTCGCATTGACCTCGCCGACGTCGATGCGCTGGATCCTGCCGGCGCCGATGACCGAGCAGGCATCGGTGACCCGCGTCGGGATCGCCAACGTGCGGGCCAGATCGTTGGCGTTGCCCATCGGCAGGACGCCGAGCGGCAGACCCGACTCGAGCACCGCGCCGAGACACATCGACACGGTGCCGTCGCCGCCGCCGATAATGATCATGTCGGCGCGGCCGTGATCGGAGCGGATCAGTTCGGGGATGCGGTCCGGCCGCCGACAGAAGTGGGCGGAAACCTCGATGCCCGCGCTTTCGAGGACCTTCAGGCCCTGGTCGATGTTGGCGTGGCTGGACGCTCCCTTGCGATTGACCAGGAGAAGCGCCCGACGGCTCATGGCATGGCCTCGATCATGCGCCCGGCTTCCGACATGACCGAACCGATCCGCTCGACGGCGAGGTCGACATCGGTCTCGCTGACGTCGAGATGGGTGAGCGCGCGCACGCCGTTGGTGCCGCTCGGCAGCAGGAAGACGCCCGCGGCATGGCAACGATCGACGAACTGGCCCGCGGTCATGGTTTCGACTTGGAAGCGGACGATGTTGGTAACGATGGCGTCGGCATTGATCGCAATCCCGTCGATGCCGGCCAGCCCCGAGGCGAGCCGTTGGGCATTCGCGTGATCTTCGCGCAGGCGCTCGCGATGATGATCGAGGGCGAAGAGAGCGCCGGCTGCGATCAGCCCGGCCTGGCGGAGACCGCCGCCGAACAGCGCCCTGAACCGCCGGGCGCGCGCGATGAACGCGGCGCTGCCGGCCAGCGCCGAGCCGACCGGCGCGCCGAGCCCCTTGGAGAAGCAGACGCTGACGCTGTCGAAGCCGGCGGCGAGGTCGGCCTCGCTGGTCATGCTTGCAACGGAGGCGTTCCACAGCCTCGCGCCGTCGAGGTGCAGGCGCAGGCCCAGGCGCCGCGCCGCTTCGATCACCTCTTGGAGCGTCGCCAATGGCCAGACCGTGCCGCCGCCGACGTTGTGGGTGTTCTCGATGCAGACGAGCCGCGGCGGCGCCTGAACCGCGGGGATGAACGGGTGCGCCGAGGGGATCGCAGCCTCGAGAGCCGCGGCGGAAAAAACGCCGCCCGCGCCCGCCAGCGGAATGATGCTGAGACCGGATAACGCCGCCGGGGCGCCGCGTTCGAGGACGGCGATGTGCGCGTGGCTGTGACACAGGATCGCGTCGCCGCACTCGGTGTGCGCCCGCAATGCCACCTGATTCGTCATCGTCCCCGACGGCATGTAGACGGCCGCCTCGTAACCGAGCAGCTCGGCTGTCCGCTCTTCGAGCGCGCGCACGGTCGGATCATCGGCGTAGACGTCATCGCCGACCTCGGCGGCGGCCATAACCGCGCGCATCGCCGGCGTCGGCCGGGTGACGGTATCGCTACGCAGATCGATCATGAGGTACCACTCGGCTTGGGAGCCGTTCGCGGCAGGGCGTCACGGCTGAACATTCGGCGGATCGTGGATCGCCCAAGAAATGGTGTCAACGCGCGTCCAGGCAAGAGAAACCGAGAATTGCTTGCGCGGCTGCGGCGCATCGCAACCGGATGCTGAGTCGCCGGAACGTCTTTCGGCTTTGCGCGCGTCGGCCCGCTCAGCTACCTTCCCGCTCCTTGGGCCGAGGGAAGCGGACTCCAGAAGGCTCTCGGCGGAGGCGACCGTCGTCGACGTCCGGGTCAGGGGCCAAGCGGACACCAGGTCGGCCCGTCTTCATCACGCTGCGCCTCGCGCGCCATCGACTGAGGGGGCTCGCATTGAGCTGGGAAACGCTCCAGATCGTCATCGTCCTTGCGATGGTCGTGATCGTTTTCTTCGGCTTTGTCCGCGAGACGGTGCCGGCCGACATCGTCGCCCTTGCCGCCGTCGCGGTCCTTCTTCTGTTCGGCATCCTCAAGACCAACGACGTTCTCAGTGTTTTCAGCAACAGCGCGCCGATCACCATCGCCTGCATGCTGGTGCTGAGCGCGGCACTCGAGCGAACCGGCGTCATCGAGCTCATGGGCGACGCGCTTTCCCGCGTACCCTGGCGCTCGCCCGTGATCGCTATCGGCGCCATGGCGACGGTGGTGTCCTTCATCTCCGCATTCATGAACAACACGCCGGTGGTGGTCATCCTCACCCCGGTGATGATCGCGGTTTCGCACACGCTCAAGGTCGCGCCGTCGAAGCTGCTGATCCCGCTGTCCTTCGCCAGCATCTTCGGAGGAACCTGCACCCTGATCGGAACCTCGACCAATCTGCTCGTCGACGGCGTCGCTCAGGCCCACGGCTTGCCGGGGTTCAGCATGTTCGAGATCTCCGTACCGGGCCTGGTCATGGCCGGCATCGGTATCGCCTATCTCGTCATCGTCGGCCCGTGGCTGCTGCCCGACCGCAGGACCATCGGCGACAGCATGCCGGACATGTCGCGTCGCCAGTTCCTGAGCGAGGCGCTGGTTCCGCACGGCTCGGGGCTTGTCGGCAAGACCTTCGCCGAGGCGGGGTTGACGCAGAAACGCGGGCTCCACGTGATCGACCTCATCCGCGACGGATCGTCCTTGCGCCATGAGCACGGCGAGCATGTTCTCCGCGCCGGCGACAGGTTGATCTTCCGCACCAACGCCGGCGATGTGGTCGGCCTGCGCGAGGCCGGCAGCGTCGTCTTCGGCACCGACGAGAATCCGGCGCTCGAGCCCATCCGCAGCCGCAACGCCCAGCTCATGGAGGGCATCGTCAGCCCGCGCTCGCGGTTTGTCGGCCAGCGCGTCGCGGACCTGAACCTGCGCCGGCTCTATGGCGTCTATATCCTCGCGATCCACCGCCAAAACGAGGTGCTGCAGGGAGCTTTCGACGAGGTCCGCCTCGCCTTCGGCGACACCTTGCTGCTGGAAGGCCCGCGCGACGGCCTGCGCCGGCTGTTCGACACCCACGAGCTGGTCAACCTGACGGAGCCGCACGCCCGTCCGTTCCGCCGCGACAAGGCGCCGATCGCCGTCGTCGCCCTTGCCATCCTCATGATTCTCGCCTCCATCGAGGTTCTGCCGATCGCGGCACTCGCCCTCATCGGCGCCACGGCGGTCGTCGCGCTCGGCTGTCTTGACGTCGAGGAGGCCTACGAGGCCATCCAGTGGCATCTGCTCATGCTGATCTTCGGCATGCTGGCGGTGGGAAGAGCCATGGAGACGACCGGCGCGGCGGAGCTGCTGGTCAACGAGATCACCCGTCTGGTCGCCGGCCTCGGGCCCACGGCAGTGATCTCGATCCTCTATCTCATCACGTCGATCCTGACCGCGATCATGAGCAACAACGCGACCGCGATCTTGTTCACGCCGATCGCCATCGGCCTTGCCCATGATCTCTCGGTCGATCCGCGGCCGTTCGTCGCCGCGGTGATGTTCGCCGCCAGCGCCAGCTTCGCAACACCCATCGGCTACCAGACCAACACTTTCGTGTATACAGCCGGCGGGTACCGGTTTATCGATTTCGTCAAGATCGGGCTGCCGTTGAGCGTCATCCTCTGGTTGACTGCGACGTTTGTGATCCCCCTCTATTGGCCCCTTTCCTGACAGCGGAACCGACCTCCCATGCGCATCGGCTCTGCCCCCACGCGTCGCGCGCGCGCTTTCACGAACTGCGCCCTTCGCCGACCGTTACGGACGGTCGCGAGAGCCGGCGCGGACCGCAGGAGCGTCCATCCATGAGCTGGGAAACGATCCAGATCGTCATCGTCCTGGTTCTCGTCACCATTGTCTTCTTCGGCATGGTCCGCGAGCTGATCCCGCCGGAGGTGCTGGCGATGGGCGCCGTCGCCCTGCTGCTCGCCATCGGCGTCCTCGGCATCAACGACGTGCTGAAGGTTTTCAGCAATACCGCGCCGTTCACCGTCGGCTGCATGTTCATCCTCTCGGCGGCTCTCGAACGAACGGGCGTCATCGACCAGATGGGGCAAGCGCTCGCCCGGGTGCCGTGGCGATCGCCGGCGGTGGCGCTCGGCGTCACGATGCTGGTGGTCATGGCGATGTCGGCGTTCATCAACAACACGCCGATCGTGGTCATCATGACCCCGGTGATCATCGCGCTGGCTCATTCGCTCAACATTTCCCCGTCGCGAATGCTCATCCCGCTCTCGTTTGCGACGATTCTCGGCGGGACCTGCACCCTGATCGGCACCTCGACGAACATCATCGTCGACGGCGTCGCCCAGCGTCAGGGGCTCGCGCCGTTCGGCATGTTCGAAATCCTCATCCCGGGGACGATCATGGCGCTGGTCGGCGGCATCTATGTGATCCTGGTCGGCCGTCACCTGCTGCCGGATCGGCAGACCCTCTCCGACGCCCTGATCGACCTGTCGCAGCGCAAATTCCTGACCGAGCTCCTCGTTCCTCATGGCTCGCCGCTGATCGGGAAGTCGCTCTCGGAAGCGGGGCTGACCCGGCAGAAGGGCTACACCGTCATCGACGTCATCGGCGAGGGCGGGTCGTTCGACCCGGACTACGGCGAACCGGCGCTCGCCGCCGGCGACCGGCTTGTGATTCGCACCAGCGTCACCGACTTCATGGGGCTGCGCGACGCCGGAACCCAGCATGCGCTCGAACCGATCGGCTCGCGCAACATCAGGATGATGGAAGGCATTATCGGCCCCAGTTCCAGTTTCGTCGGCCAGCGGGTCGCCGACCTCAACCTGCGCCGGCTCTACGACACCTTCATCCTCGCAATCCACCGCCAGAACGAGAACCTTTCCGGCAACTTCGACGAAGTTCGCCTTCAGTTCGGCGACACCCTCCTCCTCGAAGGTCCCCCGGAAGGGCTCAAGCGGCTGTTCGAGCGCCAGGAGCTCGTCAACCTCAGCGAGGTCACGGACCGGCCCTTCCGTCGCAGCAAGGCCTGGATCGCCATAATCGCCGTGGTCGCGGTCATGATACTGTCGGGCTTCGAGGCGTTGCCGATCGCGGCCATCGCCTTCGTGGCGGCCATCGCCGTGATCCTGTTCGGCTGCCTCGACGCCGACGAGGCGTACAGGGCCATTCACTGGCCGATCCTGATGCTGATCTTCGGCATGCTCGCCCTCGGTGGGGCGATGGAGACCACCGGCGCCGGGGCCCTGATCGTGAGCTTCATTGTCGGCGCCATCGGCCATCTCGGGCCGGTCGCGGTGTTGTCGGCGATCTACGCGCTGACGTCGTTCCTGACCGAGTTCATGAGCAACAACGCGACCGCCATTCTGTTGACGCCGATCGCAGTGGGCCTCGCCCATGCGCTTGGGGTCGATCCACGGCCGTTCGTGATTGCGGTGATGTTCGCCGCCAGCGCCAGCTTCGCGACGCCCATCGGCTACCAGACGAATACCTTCGTCTACGGCGCCGGCGGCTACCGGTTCCTCGACTTCACCAAGATCGGCCTGCCGCTCAATATCATCCTGTGGATCGTCGCCAGCGTGATCATTCCGATTTTCTGGCCGCTCTAGACCGAGAGTCCAGGGTCTCCGGTGAGCAATCCCCGCTTTGCAGGCGGGGGTTGCGCTTTCGGCGTGGCCGAGCACCGGTTGCCGGTCGCGCCTTGCAAATGAACCGGGTCGGCCGTACATGTAACGTTACATGTAACGGTGGGATTCCCGATGGCCGGGGAGAGTGGCGAGCGGGTGCAGCGGCATCGCGTAAAATTGCGCGCTGCAGGCCTTCGTCCCGTACAGATCTGGGTGCCTGATACCCGGCGACGCGGCTTTGCCGAGGAATGCCGTCGGCAGTCTCGGCTGTTGCGGAATGATCGACACGAAGCCGAGACGCTAAGCTGGCTGGAGGCGGTCGCCGATACCGACGGCTGGGAGTGAGGCGAGGCGATCTGGTGACGATCGTGCTGTCGGGAGCCTACGGTAAGCCGCGGCCTGCGTTGGTTATCCAGTCGGATTTGTTCGACGAGCATCCGTCGATCACGATCCTGCCGGTCACCAGTGAGCTGCGGGAGACGCCTCTGTTCCGCGTTCTTGTGGAACCGAGCGAGGGCAACGGTCTGCACACGCGCTCCCAGGTGATGGTCGACAAGGCCCATAGCGTACCGCGCGAGAAGGTCGACGCGGTCTTCGGGCGCCTGGACGAGACCACGATGCTGGCGGTCACGCGCGCCTTGGCCGTCTTCTTGGGGATCGCTTGAGATACGGAACGAACCGGTAGGCCGCCCGCAGAAGCGGCGTTATGGAAAGGCGGGCGTGTCGTGAACGCGCCCTTGAGCCTTGCTGGCTTGGCCCTGACCAGAGGTTAAGCGGTAAAGATTGAAGTCCTAATCAAGCGTCCGGGCAACCCGGAACCCGAGATAGTCGATGCGGAAGTCAGGCTCGTTCCCGATGCGGTTCGCCGAACGGAGGAACCTCGGATTGAAGTCCCAGGAGCCGCCGCGGAAGACGCGACCGCGAGAGGAATTTTCTCCTTCTCCGTCCGTCCACGCCGAGCCATCGTTCGGAGCACCCCGGTAGCTGTTGTTGTAGACGTCCTCCACCCAATCCCAGACGTTGCCGTGGATGTCATAGAGTCCCCAGGCGTTCGGCGGATAGGCGCCCACCTCGGTGGTCTTACCGACGTTCGAGCCGTAGTTCGCGTCCTTGGGCGCGATCGCATCGCCGAATGCATAGCGGGTTGTCGTCCCGGCACGCGCCGCGTATTCCCATTCCGCTTCCGAGGGAAGCCGATAGGGCTGTTCGGTTTCATTGGCAAGCCATGCACAATAGGCTCTTGCGTCTTGCCAGGAGACGTCGACGACCGGCCGCCGTCCGCGCCCCCACCCGTAGTCCCCAGGCTTCTCTCGCTTCGTTGCCGCGCAGAAATGGTCGTACTCGTCGAACGTCACCGGGTGTCGCCCCATCGCAAACCGGCGGTCGATTGCTACTCGATGTTGTGGGCCTTCGTTCTTGTAACGCTCCTTCTCGTCTTCCGGCGAGCCCATCAGGAACTCGCCCGCCGGCAGCGCGACCATCACCGGGCACCATGGCGCATCGATGTCACGAAAAGCCGCGAAATCTTTGATCGCTTCCGCTCGGATCGGCGGATGCCTCGCCCCAGCCGCGCGGCGACGCTGTTGCTGCAGGTCGGTGACCGCGCGCTCGATCCTGCTCGCCGCGTCGTATAGCGCCTCGTCCGGATCGGACCAGGAGGTGACCGGCTTTGCATCCGTGGGCACAGCCTGCAACTTCGCGAAGGGCGTCGCATGCCATGAGCACGGTCGCAGGATCACCGGAATGACCTTCGCCTCGCCTCTGTCGTGCCGCTCCAGCGCCTTCTTGACCTCGATACTCCAGCAGTACTTCGAGGCGATGAAGCTGGCGCTCACCAGCAGGAGGATAATGTCGGCGGAGGTCAGGTTGCGATCGATCTCCTTCGCCCATTCGTCGCCGGCGTCGATGTTGCGGTCGTGCCAGTCGGTGATCATCCCGTTCCAACGCAGCCCGGCCAGATGATCCTCGAGCTTCCTTCTCAACTCCTCGTCGCGGTGCGAGTAGGAGTAAAAGAGGCTGACCGGCTTTTCCTCATTTTCTCCGTCAGCCATTGGCACCCCCCGTTAGCGCGAATCGGTCACGCAACCCCATGCTTCGTTGATAAACCAACCCCTTGGCGGGATGAAGCTTTTAGAACCCTCTCTAAAGCCCTCGCCGCACCCATATCTTTGGGCCTTTCTCGAGGCGCGGGCGTCGGCCGCCGGGCGCGCGACGACGCGCCAAGGGTTCGATTGACCCTGCCCGGGCAAGGCCCTATCTGTCCGACAACCGAATGGCGGCACGTTGAGGGAGGTTCGAATGGCAAACAGCGTCTATCGGAAGATCGAGGTGGTGGGAACCTCTCCCGACAGTATTTCGGACGCCATTGCCAATGCGCTCAGCAAGGCCGCGCCGGAGGCCAAGGAAGGCTGGTTCGAGGTGAGCGAGATTCGCGGTCACATCACCGGGGGCAAGGCCGGCATCTACCAGGTCGGGCTGAAGATCGGCATCAAGATCGAGCCATAGCCGTCAACGCGACGGGTCGAGGCCGGCGTCGTTCGATGAGCCAGGCGGCGAAGTCCGCCGCGGGAATGGGCGGGCTGTAGAGATAGCCCTGCGCTTCGTCGCAGCCGAGGCTTCGCAGGAAGGCGAGCTGGGCCTCGGTCTCGACCCCTTCGGCGATGACGCGCAGACGCAGGCTGTGCGCGAGCGCTATGGTCGCGGTGACGATCGCCGCATCGTCGGGATCGGTGGCGAGATCGCGGACGAACGACCGGTCGATCTTCAGCGCGTCGAGCGGGAAGCGCTTCAGGTAGCTGAGGGACGAATACCCGGTTCCGAAGTCGTCGATGGAAACGCTCAGGCCGAGCGCGTTCAGGTGGCGGAGGATGTCGATACTGGCCTGCGTATCTGCGACGAGGATGCCTTCGGTCAGCTCGAGCTCGAAAATGTCCGGAGCCAGGCCGGTCCGGTCGAGGATGCGGGCGACCCGATCAACGAAGCCCGGCTGGCGGAACTGCGCCGCCGAGAGGTTGACCGACAACTTGAGCGGGCCGAGGCCCTGCATGGTCCAGGCGGCGGTCTGCGCGCACGCCGTTTGCATGACCCAGTCGCCGATGGGCACGATCAGCCCCGTCTCCTCGGCGATCGGAATGAAATCCAGCGGCGAGACAAGCTGGCCGTCGCGGCGCCGCCAGCGGATGAGCGCCTCCATCCCGCACGGCTCGCCGCTGGCGATGTCGATCTTCGGCTGGTAGTATACAAGGAACTCGTCGTTCGCGAGCGCCTTGCGCAGGTTGGTCTCCAGGGAGAAGCGGCGCACGGCGCGCTCGTTCAACGAGGCGGTGAAGAACTGGCTGCGATCGCGACCCTGTTCCTTGGCGTGGAACATCGCCGCATCCGCGTTCTTGAGCAGGCTTTCGGCGTCGTCGCCGTCAACCGGAAAGACGCTGATGCCGATGCTTACGGTGATGCGGATCTCACTGCCGCCGGCTGAGAACGGAGCCCCGAGAGTGGCGGCGACGCGGCGCGCGACCCCGGCGCCGTCCTCGGCGCGACGAACGTCCCCCAGGACAATGACGAATTCGTCGCCGCCGAGCCGCGACACCGTGTTCGACGAGTCGGATTCGCCGCCGCCTGCGCCGACGCGGCTGTCATCGCTGCGAAAGGCGCGATCGCCGCCGCGGATGCACTGGACCAGGCGCTGCGCGGCCTCCTTCAGGATGATATCCCCCACGCCGTGGCCGAGCGTGTCATTGATGCGTTTGAAGTGGTCGATGTCGAGGACCAGGACGGCCAGTTCGCGGCCCTGGCGGCGGGCGCCGGCGATGGCTTTGCCGAGGATTTCGACAAGGTGGATCCGGTTGGGCAGGCCGGTGACGCTGTCGAAGTAGGCGAGATTGCGGATCCTGTCCTCGGCGACCCGGCGATCGGTAATGTCCTGGGCAATGCCGACGACCTTCTCGACGGCACCGGCGGTGTCGAGCACCGCGTCCCCCTCCTGGGATATGATCAGCTTTGCGCCGCCGGCGCGGGCGACGGCGTACTCGACGCGGTGTCCCTGTCCGGTCTCGGCCGAAGACGCGAGCGCGCTGGCGATGCGCCCGCGGTCGGGCGCGTCGACAAGGGAGATGAAGCGGTCGAGCGTGACGATCTGCTCGCCGTGACCCAGGCCGATCATTTCGGCCAGGTCTTCGGAGCAGTGGATCAGGCCCGATGCCGGCTCCCACTGCCAGTGACCGAGCCGGGCCATGCGCTGGGCCCTGGCCAACCGCGCCTCGCTGTCGCGCAAGTCGTCCTCGATCTGCTTGCTGCGCAGGACGTAACGCAGGCGATGGGTGAGGATCACACGGTTGAGCGGCTTGGTGATGAACGTCGTCGCTCCGGCCTCGTAGGCGTGGTCGATGACCTCGCTGTCATCCGGCCCGGCCATCATCACGATCGGCGTATGCGCGCCGGACGGCGAGTTGCGGATGGCGGCGCAGACGGCAACGCCGCCCATGCCCGGCATGACGATGTCGAGCATGACGACCGCCGGTCCGGTTTCGGCGAACACGCGCATGGCGTCGGCGCCGTCGACCGCCTCAACCACGGCGAACCCCGCCCCCTCCAAGGCCTCCCGCGCGACGAACCGAACGACCGAATCGTCGTCGACGATCAGGATCACAGGCGGTTTGCCCTGGATGGTCAGCGGTTTCATGCCGCCTGCTCCTCGCGAAGGGCCAGAAGCGCGGCGCGCAAGGCTGGAAACTGGCGCTCGCTATTGCGACCGCGCAGACAGGGTCGCGACGCGGCTTGCGGCAAGACGGAAGACCCGACGCACATCAGCGCTTGCAACCGACCGATCCCTTGGCGAAAACGCATCACCCAAGATTGCAAGGCTGTCGTTAAAATCGCGTTGCACGCAGCTTTTCCTCGCCTCCGTCGACGGCATCCGTGGGCAACGAGGCCGCCGCCCGCGCATTCCGCTTGACGAGCCGCGCCGCGCCCGAAATCTTGTCCAGGCGCATCCGAGAGGACCGTTGCGCATCCGACTGCAGCCGCCGGTTCGTCATGCGCAAACGCCCTATGCCCCATGTCCTAGCCGCACTTGTCGCCGCGGATTTGCGAGCCTAGCGTCCTCGTCCGCCGGCGCAGCCGCATCTGCACCCCGGCCAAGAGAGCGCTTTCAACCATTGAAGCCGAGGCCAGGCAGATGACCTGTGAAGCGATCATGACCGTCGACCCGCCCGTTCTGTACCCGAGCGATACCGTCGGCGAGGCCGTCGATCGCCTGCTGAACGAGCGCGTGCTCGCCCTGCCGGTGATCGAGCGCGACCGCCGCTACATCGGCATGTTCGCCAAGAGTCGGCTGTTCGGCCTGCTTCTGCCCGCGGTCGTGGCGAGCGAGACGACCTTGCCGAGCAAGGGCACCATCCCCGATCTCGGCTTTCTCCGCGATTACCTGCCGGAGATGCAGGACCGGCTGCGCGCGATCGCCGACCATCCGGTCAGCCGCTATGTCGACAAGACGGTGCCGGTTCTCCACCCGGACGCGCCGGTCGTCGCGGCGGTGCTTCAGGTCTTCCGCACACGCAACTTCGTCCCCGTCGTCGATCCGCAGCCCGGAAAGCTGGCCGGCCTGATCTCGACCTGGGACCCCATCACCAAGATCCGCACGGCGTCCTAGCCGCCGCGCCCGCCCATTCACGAACCGGCGCTCAAACGCCGGCCGCATCAACCTGGAGGCCAAACATGGAACCCGATGCAGCGGCGCCCATTCACCTGCTGTTCGGCCTGAACCCGATGTGGACGGCGACCGCCGTGCTTGTCGCCACATACGCGGTAATCATGACCGAAAAGGTCAATCGCGCGATCGCCGCCCTGCTCGGCGCAACGCTCCTCATCCTGCTCGGCATCATGTCGCAGGAAGTCGCGGTGCG
>JAEULH010000089.1 GCA_016793925.1 Rhodospirillales bacterium
TGCCGTCGACGGCGAGGATGCGCCCGGGCAGGCGGTTGTTCTCGCCGATGAAGTGGGCGACGAAGGCGTTCAGCGGCGCCTCGTAGATGTTCTCGGGCGTGTCGAGCTGTTCGATCACGCCGTTGCTCATGACCGCCACCCGGTCGGACATGGTCAGCGCTTCGCCCTGATCGTGGGTCACGTAGACGAAGGTCACGCCCAGGGTCTGGTGAATATGCTTGATCTCGATCTGCATATGCTCGCGCAACTGCTTGTCGAGCGCGCCGAGCGGTTCGTCCATCAGCACCAGCTTCGGCGCGAAGACGAGGGCGCGAGCCAGCGCGACGCGCTGCTGCTGGCCGCCGGAAAGCTGGCTGGGGCGGCGGCCGCCGAACCCGCCGAGGCGAACGATGGCGAGCGCGCGCTCGACCCGGTCGCGGATCTCGTCGCGCGGGCGGTGACGGACCCGGAGGGGGAATGCGAGGTTTTCCGCCACCGTCATGTGCGGAAAAAGGGCATAGCTTTGGAAGACGATGCCGATGTCTCGTTTGTGCGGCGGGAGATGGGCCACGGGTCGACCGTCGATGACGATCTCGCCGCCGGTCGGCGTTTCGAAGCCGGCGAGCATCATCAGGATCGTCGTTTTGCCGGAGCCGGAGGGCCCGAGCAGTGTCAGGAACTCGCCGCGCAGGATGTCGAGGTCGACGCCGCGGACGACGAGCGACTCGCCGTCGAAGGTCTTCTCGATCCCCCGCAGCCGGGCGAGGACGGGATCGGCCGCAGCAGCTTCGTCGGTTCGGCGCAGTTCCTGACGCAGATCCATGCCGTTGACCCGTTCACGAGCGCGGCGCGGCCATTGTGCCGTGACGCCATATGATCGTTATGCAAAGCTAGGGCCCGACGCGCGGTTCGGCAACGTGCGGAATGATGGCGCGTGTGCGCGCAAGCGGGATTAAGCTGCCGGCGGCTGGAAGAGCCGAGGACAAAAGCCGAGGACGGGTCGCAGGACCGGCCGGGAACGGCTCAAGTGGAGACACAATCATGAGTTCCGACGTAGAGGCCGCGCCGCAGCCGGATGCGGCGTCAAATTCGGCGGCGGCGCGCGATATCGCCTATTGCATTCATCCCTACACCAACCTGATGCGTCACCGCGAAACGGGGCCCATGGTGATCACCCGGGGCGACGGCGTGCGTGTCTACGATGACGCCGGCCGCGCCTACATCGAAGGCATGGCTGGCTTGTGGTGCACGGCGCTCGGCTTCAGCGAGCCGCGGCTCGCCGACGCCGCCGACCGGGCTCTGCGCCGGCTGCCGTTCTACCACGCGTTCGGCGGCAAGGCCCCGGCGCCGACGATCGATCTGTCGGAGAAGCTGATCGAAATGGCGCCGGCGCCGATGTCGAAGGTGCTGTTCGCCAACTCCGGGTCGGAAGCCAACGACACGGCGATCAAGCTCGTCTGGTACTACAACAACGCGATCGGCCGGCCCGAGAAGAAGAAGATCATCTCGCGCCACAAGGCCTATCACGGGGTTACGGTCGCCGCCGCCAGCCTGACCGGGCTGCCGGCCAACCACCGCGACTTCGACCTGCCAATCGCGCGCATCCTCCACGCCGACTGCCCGCATCATTACCGCGTCGCCGCCGCCGGCGAGAGCGAAGAGGATTTCGCCACGCGCCTCGCCGAGCGGCTGGAACGGCTGATCCTCGCCGAGGGGCCGCACACCATCGCGGCGATGATCGCCGAGCCGATCATGGGCGCGGGCGGCGTCATCGTTCCGCCGGCCACCTATTTCGCCAAGGTCCAGGCGGTGCTCGCCCGCTACGACATCCTCTTCATCGTCGACGAGGTTATCTGCGGCTTCGGCCGGACGGGGCGGATGTGGGGTTCGGAAACGTACGACCTCCGGCCCGACATCCTCACCTGCGCCAAGGCGCTGTCGTCGGGCTACATTCCGATTTCGGCGACGCTGGTCTCCGAGCCCATCTACCAGGCCATGGTCGCCGAAAGCGAAAAGATCGGCGTCTTCGGTCACGGCTTTACGTACTCCGGCCATCCGGTCGCCGCGTCGGTGGCGCTCGAGACGCTCTCAATCTACGAGGAGCGCGACATCACCGCACATGTCCGCGAGGTCTCGCCGGTCCTGCAGGATGGGCTGCGCCGTCTCGGCGACCATCCCATGGTCGGCGAGGTGCGCGGCGTCGGCCTCGTGGCGGCGGTGGAACTGGTTCGCGACAGGCGGAGCAAGGACCCGTTCGCGCCGGCGCTTGGCGTCGGCCCCTATCTGGCGAAACGGGCGGAGGCGCACGGGCTCATCCTCCGGGCCATCCCCGGCGACGTCATCGCCTTCTCGCCGCCGCTGATCATCTCCGCCGCCGACACAGCCGAGATGATCGAGCGGTTCGAACGCGCCCTCGACGACACCCACGCCTGGGCGAAGCGGGAGCGAATCATCTAAGAAACGCAGCACGCGGGAGGAGAAACGTATGGACTACGAGGCCTTTTTCAGCGAACAGGTCGATCGGCTGCGGCGCGAAGGCCGCTATCGCGTCTTTGCCGAACTCGAGCGCGACGCCGGGCGCTTTCCGCGCGCCGTCTGCCACATCGAGGGCTCCACCAGCGAAATCACCGTCTGGTGCTCCAACGACTATCTCGGCATGGGCCAGCATCCGGCGGTTCTGGCGGCCATGCATGACGCGGTGGAGCGCTACGGCGCCGGCGCCGGCGGCACCAGAAACATCTCCGGGACCAACCACACCCACGTCGTGCTCGAACGCGAACTGGCCGACTGGCACCAAACCGAGGCGGCGCTGCTGTTCGGGTCCGGGTGGATCGCCAACATGACCGCGCTCAGCACCATCTGCCGGATGCTGCCCCAGTGCGTGGTCATTTCGGATTCGATGAACCACAATTCGATGATCGAGGGCATCGTCCACTCCAAGGCGGAGAAGCGGATTTTCCGCCACAACGACGTCCAACATCTCGACATGTTGCTTGCCGACTGCGACCCGGAGCGGCCGAAACTGGTTGCATTCGAGTCCGTCTATTCGATGGACGGCGACATTGCCCCGATCGGCGAGATCTGCGACGTGGCCGAACGCCACAACGCCATGACCTTCCTTGACGAGGTCCACGCGGTCGGCATGTACGGCCCGCGCGGCGCCGGCGTCGCCGAGCGCGACGGGCAGATGTCGCGGCTGACCGTCATCCAAGGCACGCTGGCCAAGGCGGTTGGAACCGTCGGCGGCTATATCGCCGGCTCCGCGGCGCTGTGCGATTTCGTCCGCAGCTACGGCGCCGGGTTCATCTTCTCGACGGCGATGCCACCGGCGATCGCCGCCGGCGCCCTCGCCAGCATCCGTCATCTCAAGGATCACAACGAAATCCGAATCCGCCACCAGGAGCGGGCGGCGACCCTGAAGCGGCGTCTGGCCGAGGCCGGCCTGCCGGTGGCCGACAGCGCCAGCCATATCGTCCCGGTGATGGTCGGCGACCCGGTGCTGTGCAAGCAGGCAAGCGACGAACTGCTGCGACGCCACGGCGTTTACGTCCAGCCGATCAACTTCCCGACCGTCGCCAAAGGCACGGAGCGGTTGCGCATCACCCCGACACCGCTGCACAGCGATGACCATATGGATCATCTGGTGCACGCGTTGACGGACGTGTGGCGTCGCCTGCATCTGCGCGAGGCCGCCTGAGCGCGGGACAACGGTTCGCAACGGTTCGCAAGCGCGTGGACTTTCCGCGCGCGCGGGCTCATCATATCTCGGTCTTCGGTAAGGGAATGCCGTAGATGTATGCCGATCAGACGCTGACCCCGAAAGAGTCGATCCGGCTTTGCGCGCTGGGCACTCTCGCCCTCGGCCCGCGCCGCTACAGCGATCTCGCCGTCGAGATCCGCCATTTCATCAGCCGCATCATCGGTCCCACCCCGGAGATCATGGGCCACTCGATCGAGCTCCTGAAGTACGAGGGCCTCGTCGAGACGATTTCGGGCGAAGGCGACGAGGCGGTGCTGAGAATCAACGAGGACGGCCGCCGGGAACTTCGCGCGTTGCTCGTGGCCAACGTCCGCCCGGCCTCGACCGAGCTGACGAAGCTGGTCGTGGCGCTCAAATTCCGCTTCCTTCATCTGCTCGATCCGGCCGCGCGGGTCGATCAGGTCAGGTTGCTCATCGACGTCTGCGATCGCGAGCTGACGAGGCTGCGCGATCTGCGCGCCCATGACGCCGGGAACGAGGGCTATCTTGCGGTGTGGCTCGATCACGACATCGCACTGCTGGAAAGCCGGATCGGCTGGCTGGGGACATTCGCCGAGGGGCTCGGCCCCGGTCAGGGATGAGCCGTCGTCCGCGCCGCTGGGCCGCGGGCGATGGACGCGGTGTCGCTCTTCGCCGCTGTCGTCTTTGTCGCTTCTTGGTGGTTCCTGGCCCGGGTCGATGCCGACGACCCGCTCGGCCGCCTCTTCTTCGCCAGCCTTATGGTGATGGCCGCGGCCGTCGGCGCCCTGGGTTTTCTGCTTCGCGCACTGTCGTGATGGACCCGCCTCAGGCAGTCCAGCGCGGCCCGTGACGGCCGAACCACGACAGCGGATTGGCCATCGCCCGCAGCCTCCCGCTCAGGCGCGGAATCTGCAGGACGTTATCGAGCCGGCGAGCGAGGAACGACCAGGTATCGACGAAATCTTCCGAATCGTCGTCAAGCCAGTACAAGACCGTCGCAACGTAAACCGGGGCGAGCAGGCCGCGCTTCGTGTAATAGCTGAAGTCGGTGGCGATGTCCCCGGCGGCGTACCACAGGGCATCGACGGTGCGCAGCGTGTTTTTTGCGGCCACCCTCGTGTTTTGCGGCAGTGCGAGGAAGGAAAGCGCGCGCCGGACCGCTTCCTTGTGGGGCGCGTTCGCCTCGATGCGCAGCCTCACAGCCATGGCGATGCGGTCGCTCATCCCGGCGGCATCGACTTCGCGCTCCGCCATCGCCGCCAGCATTTTCCGATCCGACAGGTCGGACAAATGGCTCAAGACATCGATGACACCCTGCGGGAACAGCCGCTCGGCGGCGCCTGCGGGTTGCCCGGCGGCCGAGGCGGCGGCCGCAACCGTCTTCATCGTCCAGCCGTCGAACGCGACCTGCGGCAGAACCGCCTCCAGGATCGCATCGCGCGCGGCGCGGACTTCGCCATCGGCCTCCTCAACGGTCATCGCTTCGCTGTTCATGAACGCTCCACCCCGCCTGGCGGATACCGGCGCAGTTCCTCAACGTACGCCAGTTCCCTCATGTCGGTCATCCGCTGCGGATATAGGATGCCGTCCAGGTGATCGCACTCATGCTGAACGACGCGGGCGTGAAAACCCTCCGCGATCCGCTCGATCGGCTCCCCGCGCGGATTGACGGCGCGGTAGCGGATGCGCCGGTGGCGAGGAACGAGGCCCGTGAGCCCCGGCACGGAGAGACAGGCTTCCCAGCCCTCCTCCATGGCGTCGTCGAGCGGTTCGATGAGCGGATTGATCAGGACGGTCAGACCGACGGGGCCGTCCCCTTCGTCGGGGACGCCCTCCGGATTCCCGGCACGTCCTTTCGGCACGTGGAAGACGACGATCCTCTTGCCGAAATGCACCTGAGGCGCGGCAAGCCCGACCCCAACCGCGTCGAACATGGTTTCGATCATGTCGGCGGCGATCCGGGCCACTTCCGGCGCCGTCGGGTCGGCCACCGTCTCGGCCGGCCGGCGAAGGACGGGATGGCCCATGCGCGCGATCTTCAGGATGGCCATCGACTGCTCCTCAGACGCGGCAACGACGGTACCTTCGCCGGGGTCTTTGCAGGTGGTCGCACCCGGCTACCGCCGGGGCGCCGTCGTTCCTCCACTCGTCGTGCGATTTCCGAGCATTGGCCGCGACCGCTATCCGGACGGTTCCGCCAGCCGCTGACGCCGACATCTCAACCGCGACGGCCCCCGCGCTCGCGCGCTTTGCGACCCAGACCGATCTGCTTCGCGAAGTCCGACCGCTGACGCGCGTAATTCGGCGCCACCATCGGATAATCCGCCGGCAGATTCCACTTCGCCCGATACTCTTCGGGCGTCATGTCGTAGGTCGTGCGAAGATGCCGCTTCAGCATCTTGAGCTTTTTACCGTCTTCCAGGCAAATAATGTAGTCCGGATGAACGGACTTGCGGATCGGCGCCGCCGGCTTTTGCGGTTCATTGAGCGGTTCTGCCGGCGGGGCCTCAAGAGCGGTCAGCGAGTTGAACACGCTATGGATGACCTCAGGGATCTGACCGGCCGCGACCTGGTTGTTACTAAGGTACGCGGCGACGACATCAACGGCCATGCGGAGCACGTCATCCCGCGATATGAAATCGTTTTCTTCTTCGCTCATCGGAATTTGCCCCAAACTGCCTTTTTTCAACCGAGAGCCGCATGCTATCACAACGAAGCTTTGGCCTGTCAACAGTAAAAGAAATGCCCGAATAATGACTTCTTCGCCGGAACGCCGCCTCAAGATAAAGGCACATGATTTCCGAGCCAGCAGTGGCTTCCGCCGCCACAATGATCGCCTGCGCTTGCCGCCGAGACCCGGCTGTCGGCCCCCGATCAGCCCGCCTACGACCGCCGAAGCTGGGAGCGAGAGCCTCGGCCGTCCGCGCTGAAACAGGAAGGCGGAGCCGGGCTTGCGCGACTAGGCGATGACCAGGCGCGATGAGTGGTGGCACGCTGGTTATCGCCTGCAGATATATGGTACAGGAACGGGCGTCACTCATTATCGGATGATACGCGCGGCGGGACGGTGACCCATGGACCAGGCCAGGATTGCGATCGCCTGCGATCACGCCGGCTTCGCTCTCAAGAGCGCCCTCAAGGCGGACTTGACGAGCATCGGACGCGATATCATTGATCTGGGCACAAACGGAACCTCTTCCGTAGACTATCCCGACTTCGGCTATGCCATCGCGCATGCCATCCGCCACGGACGTGCGCAGCTCGGCGTGTTGATTTGCGGATCCGGGATCGGCATCAGCATCGCCGCCAACCGGTTTCCCGAGATCCGCGCGGCCCTCGTCCACGACGCGCTGGGCGCGAAAATGGCCCGGTTGCACAATGACGCCAACGTTATCTGTTTCGGGGGCCGGATGATCGGCGAAGACGTTGCGATCGACTGCCTCCGCGTCTTCCTCGCCACCGAATTCGAAGGCGGACGGCACACGCGGCGGATCGGCAAGCTGTCGAATCCGGTTTGAACACACACGACAACCAGGAGCGCTTGACCATGTCATTGGCGGAACCGAAGGTTCGAAGCCTTCCAGGACGCGCTTTCTTCGATCGCTCGCTCAGCGAGAGCGATCCTGAAATCGACGCGGCCATCGGCGACGAGCTGCAACGTCAGCGCGATCACATCGAGCTGATCGCGTCGGAGAACATCGTCTCAAGGGCCGTGCTGGAAGCGCAGGGCTCGGTTTTGACCAACAAGTACGCCGAAGGCTATCCGGGTCGGCGCTATTACGGCGGATGCGAGCATGTCGATGTCGCCGAGGCGCTGGCGATCGAGCGCGCGCGCCGGCTGTTCGATTGCACCTATGCCAATGTCCAACCCCACTCGGGTGCGCAGGCGAACGGCGCCGTGTACCTGGCACTGATGAACCCCGGCGACACGCTCCTCGGCATGTCCCTGGCGGCGGGCGGCCATCTGACCCACGGCGCCGCGCCGGCGCAGTCCGGGAAGTGGTTTCATGCCGTGCACTACGGGGTCCGCCGTGAAGACGGACGCATCGACGATGACGAGGTCGAGCGGCTCGCCCTCGAGCACCGGCCGAAGGTGATCGTCGCCGGCGGCTCGGCCTACTCGCGGATCATCGATTTCGTCAGGTTCCGTGAGATCGCCGATCGGGTCGGCGCCTACCTGCTTGTCGACATGGCCCATTTCGCCGGACTTGTCGCGGGAGGAGTCCACCCCAGCCCGTTGCCGCACGCGCACGTGGTCACGACCACGACCCACAAGACGCTGCGCGGGCCGCGCGGCGGCATGATCCTGTCCCAGTCGGAGGAGTTGGGCAAGAAACTGAACGCGGCCGTCTTCCCCGGCCTGCAGGGCGGGCCGCTGATGCACGTCATCGCCGCCAAGGCGGTCGCTTTCGGCGAAGCCTTGCGGCCGGAATTCAAGACCTATGCCCGCCGGATCGTCGACAACGCCAACGCTCTCGCCGGCGCCCTGGTCTCGCGCGGGTACGCCATCGTCTCGGGCGGCACCGACACGCACCTGATGCTGGTCGACCTTCGCTCCCGGCAACTGACCGGAAAGGCGGCGGAGGCGAGCCTCGGCCGCGCCCATCTGACCTGCAACAAGAACGGCATCCCCTTCGATCCGGAAAAGCCGATGGTGACCTCGGGCATCCGCCTGGGCACGCCTGCGGGAACGACGCGCGGGTTCGGCGTCGCCCAGTTCGCGGAGGTCGGAGACCTGGTGGCCGACGTGCTCGACGCACTCGCCGCGGGTCCCGAGGCCAGCGCCGGAGCGGAGGCGCGCGCCCGCGAGAAGGTCGCCGCACTGTGCGAGCGGTTCCCGATCTATTCGGAAGTCTGAGAGCGGCCGGGAGCTGCGTCGAAGAGGGGCGATCAAAGGGGAGGCTAGTCGATGCGCTGCCCGTTCTGCGGCCACGAGGACACCCAGGTCAAGGACTCGCGACCGACCGAGGATCATGCGGCGATCCGACGCCGGCGGTACTGCCCGACGTGCGGGGCGCGGTGGACGACATTCGAGCGGGTCCACCTGCGCGAGCTGACGGTCGTCAAAAAGAACGGCGAGCGCGCGCCGTTCGATCGCGAAAAGCTGCTGCGGTCGTTGCGCATCGCACTGCGCAAGCGGCCTGTCGATGACGAGCGGATCGAGCGCATCGTCAACAGCATTCAGCGGCGGCTGGAGACGCTGGGCGAAGCCGAGATCCCGTCCAAGGTGATCGGCGAAATGGCCATGGAACAGCTTCATCAGCTCGATCAGGTCGCTTACGTCCGGTTTGCGTCCGTCTACAAGAATTTCCGCGAGGCCAAGGACTTCGAGGAGTTCGTTGAGAGTCTGAGCGATCAGTGAACGCCGGCGGCGGCGATGAGGCCGACGTCGGGCACATGGCTGCGGCGCTCGCGCTCGCAAGGCGCGGGCTGGGACGGGTCTGGCCGAACCCGGCGGTGGGCTGCGTACTCGTTCGCGACGGCCATGTGGTCGGGCGCGGCTGGACGCAGCCGGGCGGCCGTCCGCATGCCGAAACCGAGGCGCTGCGGCGGGCGGGGGCATCGGCGCGGGACGCCGCCGCCTACATTACGCTTGAGCCGTGCGCCCACCATGGGCTGACGCCACCTTGTGCGCAGGCGCTGGTCTCGGCGGGAATCGCGCGCGCGGTGGTGGCGACGGTCGATCCCGATCCTCGCACCGCCGGTCGCGGTATCGAAGACCTGCGGTCGAGCGGAGTCGAAGTCTCCGTCGGTGTGGGGGAATCGCCGGCGCGCGATCTCAATCGCGGCTTTTTCACCCGGATCTCGGCCGGCCGGCCCATGTTCACCTTGAAGATGGCGACCACCCTGGACGGCCGGATCGCGAGCCGGACCGGCGACAGCCGCTGGATCACCGGCGAGGCGGCGCGCCGACGAGGGCATTGGCTGCGGGCAAGCCATGACGCCATCCTTGTCGGGTCGGAGACCGCGCTGGTCGACGATCCGTCGTTGACCTGCCGCCTTCCCGGGCTGGACGACCGTTCGCCGATCCGCATCGTCGCCGACGGCCGGCTTCGCCTCGAGGCAGGCTCGGTCCTGGCCTCCAGCGCCCGTCTGCTGCCGCTCTGGGTGATCACGCGCACAGACGCTGGGGTGGCCGCCCGGCGCCGGGCGCTCGAGGCGGCGGGGTGCGAAATCCTCGAGGTCGGCGCCGACGACGCCGGACATCCGGACCCCGCGGCGATGGCCGCGGCATTGGGTGCGAAGGGCCTCACCAGGGTCTTGATCGAAGGCGGCGGTCGCCTTGCCGCTTCGTTTCTGGCGGCAGGTCTGGTAGACGAGGTCGCGTGGTTCCGCGCGCCGTCGATCATCGGAGACGATGGTCGCCCGGCGGCGGCCGCGCTGGGCGTCGATATGGTCTCCGCGGCGCCGAGTTTCATTCGCATGGGAACGGCTGAAGTGGGCGCAGACCTGATGGAAATGTACAGCCGGAGTGGGTCCTAGATGTTCACGGGGATCGTCGCCGATCTCGGCACGGTGCGCGATGTCCGCGAGGTCGACTCCGCGGGCGCCGGAGCCGACAGACGCCTGGAGATCACAACGGCGCTGCCGGCCGCTGAGTTCGCCACGGGCGCCTCGATTTCCTGTTCCGGAATCTGCCTGACCGTCATCGACCGCGGGGCGGACTGGTTCGCGGTCACCGTATCGGCCGAAACCCTCTCGCGCACGACGGTCGGCGCCTGGCGGGTCGGCACCGCCGTCAACCTCGAACGCTCGGTCCGGCTTGGCGACGAACTCGGCGGACACCTCGTCTCCGGTCATGTCGACGGACTGGGGACCTTGACGTCGGCGATGGCCGAGGGCGCGTCGCGGCGAATGGTTTTCGCCATCCCCGAACCGCTGCGCCGACACGTCGCCGAAAAGGGGTCGATCGCCGTTGACGGCGTCTCGTTGACGGTCAACGAGGTCGACAACAACCACTTCGGTGTCAACATTATTCCTCACACGCTGAACGTCACCACCCTCGGCCGGCTTCAGGTCGGCGATCGGGTGAACATCGAAATCGATCTGTTGGCTCGCTATGTCGCACGTTTTCTTGAAACAGCCTGACGCGACGGGTGCGGACGTGGCTTTTTCGCCTATCGAAGAGATCATCGAGGAAGCCCGCAACGGGCGGATGGTGGTGCTTGTCGACGACGAAAACCGCGAGAACGAGGGCGACCTCGTCGTACCGGCGCAGATGGCGACACCCGAAGCGATCAACTTCATGGCAAAGTACGGCCGTGGGCTGATCTGCCTGGCGCTCAGCCACCAGCGCGTCGACCAGCTCAGGCTGCCGCTGATGGCGCAAAAGAACGCGTCACGCCACCACACGGCGTTCACGGTTTCGATCGAAGCCCGCGAAGGCGTGACCACCGGCATCTCCGCGTCGGATCGGGCACGCACCGTCGCGGTGGCCATCGATCCGACCAAAAGCAGCGAGGACATCGTCTCGCCCGGCCATATCTTCCCGCTGCAGGCCCGCGACGGCGGTACGCTGGTCCGCGCCGGTCACACCGAGGCTGCGGTCGATATCGCCCGACTGGCCGGGCTCAATCCGTCGGGCGTGATTTGCGAAATCATGAACGACGATGGGACGATGGCCCGGACGCCGGATCTGGTCCGCTTTGCCCACACCCATGGGATCAAGATCGGAACCATCGCCGACCTCATCGCCTTCCGCTTGCGTCACGACCGCATTGTCGACCGCGTGCTCGAGGCACCTTTCACCAGCATCTACGGCGGCCGGTTCGCGATGCATGTGTTCGTCAACCGCGTGGCGTACGCCGAACATCTGGCCCTGGTGAAGGGCAATCTCGCCGCCGACGGCCCTGTCCTCGTGCGCATGCATGCGCTCAACATCCTCGAGGATGTCCTCGGCGACGATCATTCCGGGCGCGCCGCCCAGCTTCACGATGCGATGCGGATAATCGAAAGGGCGGGTCGCGGCGTTGTCGTGATCATCCGGGAGCCGCATCCGACCGGCCTGTCGGACCATGTCAAGGCGCGCCTTGCCGGCGATGACGATCGCGCGCCGCAGCTTCGCGACTACGGTGTAGGCGCCCAGATCCTGCTCGACCTCGGCGTTCGCCAACTCATCCTGCTGTCCAACACCAAGCGGACCATCATCGGCCTGCAGGGTTACGGCCTCTCCGTCGTCGGGCAGCGAGCCCTTGCGGAGGCCGCAGCAGAATGATCAGCCAAACCGGCAGGGTGTACATCGTCGAGGCGCGCTTCTACGAGGATCTCGCCGATCAGCTCGCCACCGGCGCCGTCGCCGTTCTCGACGCTCGCGAGACGCCGTACGTTCGTATCGCGGTTCCGGGCGCCTTCGAGATCCCGGCCGCCATTCGCCTGACCACCCGCTCCTCCAGCTTCGGCCGCGGCGATGGCTTCATCGCGCTCGGCTGCGTCATTCGCGGCGAAACCGATCACTACGACCACATCTGCCGGGAGGTGAGCCGAGCGCTGATGGACCTGGCGACGCTCGAATGCATTCCCATCGGTTTCGGCGTCTTGACCTGCGCAACCTACGACCAGGCCCGCGTCCGCGCCGCCGTCGACCAGAAGAACAAGGGCGCGGAAGCGGCGCACGCGTGTCTGCGGATGATGGAGCTGAAGGCCGCGCTCGGAACGGCGCTGGCATGAGGCTCAATGTGCCCGGATCCGCGAACCGGAAACGCGCGGCAGCCCGGCTCGCCGTGGTCCAGGCGCTCTATGAACTCGACGTCTCCGAGGCCTCTGCCGACGCGGTCATCACCGCCTTCTTGAAGGACAACTGGCTGGAGAGCGTCAGCGACCCGGGCATGACCGCGTTCGATGCGCCGCATTTCGGGGAGGTCGTCCGCGCGGTGGAGGCGCGGCGTCCCGCTCTCGACGCGGCGGTGAACGCCGCTCTCGCTGCAAAGCTGCAGGTCGAGAGGCTGGAGGTTTTGCTGCGATCTATTCTTCGCGCCGGCGCCTACGAGCTTTCGGCGCGTTACGACATTCCGGCGAACGTGATCATCAACGAGTACGTTGAAGTCGCCCATGCGTTTTTCGGCGGCAAGGAACCGGCTTTGGTCAACGCCGTTCTGGACAGTTTGGCGAAGTCGATGGGACGCGGCGAGAGCGACGGCGCCACGGCGACCCGGCCCAATGACCCGGCGGAGTCCGACAGCGACGCAGACGCGGGGCAAGGATCGGCCGAGGCGGCCGGTCAGGACGCGTCCGGCGACAAACGCAGCGGCTAGCGTTGCCGCCCGGTCTCGGCGAATTCGACATCATCGCGCGCTACTTTGCGCCGCTGGCCGCCGGCGCGCCCGGGGCGCTCGGCCTGCTCGACGACGGAGCGCTCGTCGACCTCCGTCCCGGCGAGAGCCTGGTCGTCACGACGGACGCGGTCGTCGCCGGCGTCCATTTTCCGGTCGATGCGGGAGCGGAGCAGGTTGCGGCCAAGATCCTTGGCGTCAACCTTTCCGACCTCGCCGCCATGGGCGCAGAGCCCCGCGCCTACCTTCTTGCTCTTGCGCTGCCGGATACCTGGCGGCCGGCCGAGATCGAGCGATGGCTGGCCGGGTTCACGACCCGGCTCGCCGAGGACCAGGCGAAGTACGGTTTGGCTCTGATCGGCGGCGACACGGTCGCGACGCCCGGCCCGCTTACCTTGAGTATGACCGCGCTGGGCGTGGTCGAAGACGGGCGGGCGCTGCGCCGTGCCGGGGCGGCGGTCGGCGACGCCGTCTACGTCTCCGGGACGCTGGGAGACGCGGCGCTGGGTCTGCGGGTCGCGGTCGGCGAATTGCGCGAGCTGCGCGCCGACGATCGCGCCCTTCTCCTCGATCGCTTCCACGCGCCGCAGCCGAGGGTCGCGCTCGGACGGCGGCTGATCGGCATCGCGACGGCCGTCGCCGACGTCTCCGACGGGCTGCTCGCCGACCTTGGTCGCATCTGCACAGCGTCGAGCGTCGACGCCACGATCGACGCGGCTCGGGTGCCGGTCTCGCCGGCCGCGGCCGCCGCTATCGCCGCCGATCCCGGGCGCCTCGCACTCGCGCTGAGTGGCGGCGACGATTACGAACTTGTCTTCACCGCGGCGCGCGTTGCGCGGCCGGCCCTGGTCGACATCGCTCGCGAAATCGGACTGCCGCTCACCGAAATCGGCCGCATCACCGAACGGGTCGGCGATCGCGCCTCCGTCCGCGCCTTCAGGGACGGTCTTCCGGTCGCCGTCGAGTCGGCCGGCTGGCAGCACTTCTCCTGATCCAAGTCCCACGGCCCGACCGGGGCCGCGGCGCAGCTTGCCAACCTCCACAGATAGGGTGCTTGCTGCATTGCAACAATGGTGTGTTGCGAAAGCGCTGCGCATCTGTCATGTTCGTCTGCAAGAGTCTAGTAATGAACAAATGACGCGTCCTGGGGGGGAAGGGGCACACGATTTCCCAGGGTGGCGTCTCGCAAAAAAAGGGCCACCAGCATGTGGATCGTTCACATCCTCGTCATTGTGTGCGGCGCGGTCGCGGTTTTCTACGGTTTCCAGGCCAGCCGCTCGGTACTCAGCAGCAGTGCCGGCACGCAGCGCATGCAGGATATTTCCGGGGCGGTGCAGGAAGGCGCTGCCGCCTACCTTAATCGTCAATACACCACGATCGCCATCGTCGGCGTCGTCGTCGCCGTTGTTCTGTTTGCGCTGATGGGACTGAAGGTCGCGGTCGGCTTTCTGATCGGGGCCATCCTCTCCGGCGTCGCCGGCTACGTCGGCATGTATATTTCGGTCAGGGCGAATGTCCGCGTCGCCGACGCCTCGCGCAGGGGCTTGGCTTCGGGCCTCGACGTGGCCTTCAAGGCCGGCGCCGTCACCGGCATGCTCGTCGCCGGTTTCGCGCTCCTCGCGGTCTCGATCTACTACGGGATCCTGCTCCTCGTCGGCGCGGAAGGCCGCGAACTGATCGATCCGCTGGTCGCCCTCGGCTTCGGCGCTTCGCTTATTTCCATCTTCGCGCGTCTCGGCGGCGGCATCTTCACCAAGGGTGCGGACGTCGGCGCCGACCTCGTCGGCAAGGTCGAGGCGGGCATCCCGGAAGATGACCCGCGCAACCCTGCCGTTATCGCCGACAACGTTGGCGACAACGTCGGCGATTGCGCCGGCATGGCGGCGGACCTGTTCGAGACGTACGTCGTGACCGTCGTCGCCACGATGGTTCTTGCTTCGATCTTCTTCGCCGGCACCCCGGCGATGGCGAACATGATGATGTACCCGCTGGCCATCGGCGGCGGCTGTATTCTTGCCTCCGTCGCCTCGACTTTCTTCGTCAAGCTCGGCGTCAGCAACAGCATCATGGGCGCCCTCTACAAGGGCTTCCTCGCCTGCGCCATCTTCTCCGCCGTGCTGCTGCTGCCGATCACCTGGATCGTGGTGGGCTTCGGCACAGAGTACACGGTCGGCGCCGGGACGGCTTCGGCAGTCACCTTTACCGGCTGGTCCCTGTTTTTCTGCGGCGTCACCGGCCTCGCCGTGACCGGTCTGATCATCTGGATCACCGAGTACTACACCGGTACGGATTACCGGCCCGTCGTCTCCATCGCCGATGCATCGCAAACCGGCCACGCGACCAACATCATCCGCGGCCTCGCCATTTCGATGGAAGCCACCGCCATCCCGGCCCTGATCATCTGTGCGGCGATCATCGTGACCTACTCCCTCGCCGGGCTGTTCGGAATCGCGATCGCGGTCAGTGCGATGCTGGCCCTGGCCGGCATGGTCGTCGCCCTCGACGCCTATGGGCCGGTCACCGATAACGCCGGCGGCATCGCCGAGATGGCCGACCTCGAGGCGGACGTGCGCAAGACCACCGACGCCCTCGACGCCGTCGGCAACACCACCAAGGCCGTGACCAAGGGCTACGCGATCGGCTCCGCCGGTCTCGGCGCGCTTGTTCTGTTCGCCGCCTACACCCAGGATCTCAGCTTTTTCAGCGCCGATACGGTCCGTTATCCGTACTTCGAAGGCGTGTCCGTCAACTTCTCGCTCGCCAACCCCTATGTCGTCGTCGGCCTGCTGCTCGGCGGCCTTCTCCCCTACCTGTTCGGAGCGCTTGGGATGACCGCCGTCGGCCGCGCCGCGGGCGCCGTGGTCAACGAGGTGCGCCGTCAGTTCAAGGAGATTCCCGGGATCATGGAAGGCACGGCCAAACCCGAATATGGCCGCTGCGTCGACATGCTGACCAAAGCGGCGATCAAGGAGATGATCATTCCGTCGCTGCTGCCCGTGCTGGCGCCGATCGTGGTCTTCATCGTCATCAGCTTTATCGCCGGGAAGTCGGCGGCGTTCTCGGCGCTGGGCGCGATGCTGCTTGGCGTCATCGTGACCGGGCTTTTCGTCGCCATCTCGATGACCGCCGGTGGCGGCGCCTGGGACAACGCGAAGAAGTACATCGAGGACGGCAACTTCGGCGGCAAAGGCTCCGACGCGCACAAGGCGGCGGTGACCGGCGATACGGTCGGCGATCCCTACAAGGATACGGCGGGCCCGGCCGTCAACCCGATGATCAAGATCACGAACATCGTGGCCCTGCTGCTGCTGGCGACGCTGGCTCACTGAGCATCCTGCGCCCGGACACGGGCGCGGCCAGGAAGCTCAACCACGCTGTCGATCGACTCCTCTGCCTTCGGATGGACCCCATCCGAAGGCAGATCCGTCTCGTGGATCGGGACGGGTCGATCGACGGGTGGGTTTCAGCCGCCGGCATCCGCCAGGATATCCGGTAAGACCGTTGCAATCGGTTCTTGCGCCGGCGCTTCCCCGCCCCGGCCGTGCGCCGGTCAGTGCGAAAGGCTGCCTCGCCTGGGCCTCGCCGAGGCGTCAGACGGTCATACGCTCAAAGCGGCCGCGCTCAGCGCCGTTCGGGCTGGTCGTTGTTGAACCTGCCAAGGTTGCCGAGGAACTGCTCGACTATCGTCAAGTTGCTGCCGTGCGTCGGCGTCTCGCGCTCAACGATTTCGACCCCGGTCTCCTTGTTGACCTCGGTCTTCTCGACATTGGTCACCATGCCGTTCGGGTCGAACGACACGATCACCATGTCGCGTTCGAGCAATTCCGGCTTGAAGAAGGCAAGGCTCTCGCGACGATCGCCGACGTAGTACCAGGCTTGGCCGTCGAGCACCGAGACGGTCGAGGGTGATCCAAGCACCGCGAGGACATCGCGCTGGCTGCTCTGATTGGGAACGATCCGGGCCAGCTTGTCGTCCTGGACCATGTCCCCGTGGGTCGCGACCTCTCCGGCGCAACCGGGCAGCAGCCAAGCCGCGGAAAGAGCCGCCAACACGAAGAAGCTGCGCCGCACGGTCGCGCCCTTCGGCAATGCGTCGCGGGCAGGAGAACCGGACTGGACGGACCGCATAAAGCACCCACATCTGCCTCAGCCGGCACAAGACCCTGCCGCCGAGCTTAACGATGACATGGCGGCATGGTAACAATCTGACTGGCGCTGTTCAACTGCGCCCGCGGGAGGCGAGCACTTGGCCAAGGAGCCCAGGCGCAACATCGAGGCTGCGGCGACGGAGCTCTATGCTCGGGTCGTCGATCAGGCGCGTCAGCCGCTGTACTACCTCGAGTTCGGGGTTCCGGACACGCCCGACGGCCGCTTCGACATGGTCGCCCTGCACGCTGCGCTGCTGCTCCGCCGGTTGCGGCGCGATCACGGGCGAACCGAGCAGCTTGCCCAGGCATTCTTTGACCTCATGTTCGCCGATATGGACCAGAACCTCCGCGAAATGGGTGTTGGCGACCTCGCCGTGGGCAAGAGAATCAAGCGTATGGCGCAAGGGTTTTACGGACGTCTGGCCGCCTACGAAGCGGGTCTCTCCGACCCCTCCGACCGGCTGCTCAAGGAAGGCCTGCAGCGCAATGTCTATCGCCACCGTGCGGCTTCGGACGGCCAACTCGCCGGGCTGGCCGCGTACGTTCGAAGGCAGGCCGACGGCCTCGATCGCCTCAGCGCCGATCGGCTCTGCGCCGGCGCGCTTGATTTTGCGCCGCTGGAAATCGACGCAGGATAGGCCCATGCCCAACCGCCCGACCGCTTCCGCCGAGTTCGCGAGAGATCTCCTCGTCGATGGCCTGACCGCCAAGCCCCGTTCCTTTGCGGTGGCCGCCGACGCCGCCGAGCGGGCTGCGCTGGCCAAGCGGCTCGGCCTTCAGGCGCTCCCTCGCCTGGAAGTGGCGGGCGAGGCAAGGAGCGTACGCGGCGACACGCTCGTGCGGCTGTCCGCGCATCTTCTGGCCGACGTCGTGCAGACCTGCGTCGTCTCCCTCGCCCCGGTGCCTCAGCGGATAGAGGCCGACTTCGAGCGCCTCTACGCGGTCGGCGGCCTCGGCGAGGCGGCGGCCGGGGTGGAAGTCTTTTTCGACGAGGCGGACGACGATATCGATCCGGTTGAAGACGGTCGCATCGACGTCGGTGAAGCCGCGGCGGAACAGCTTGCCCTCGAGCTGGACCCCTATCCGCGAGCGCCCGCCGCGGATATCGAAAGCGCCGCGCCGCCGTTCGATGATCGGCAAGCCGATGCGGCCGGCGGCGCCTTCGCCAGCCTGGCCAAGCTTCGGCCGTCCCGGGCTTCATGAAAAAGCGCAAGCGACTTGCCGACGCGAATGATATTGGCTAATTAGACGCCAACGGACTGCGCGCGATCGGCCGCGTTTTTCGCGCCGCGCCTTTTCGATCCGAAGAAAATTTAAGGTTGCATGCCTGTAACGGAAGCGCCGATATAGCGGGCCATGCACCGGCTCTTAGCATGATCGCCAGCGACATTTGCATCAGGGCGAATCAGGTGGCCCCGGTCATGTCGCTGCCAGCATTCTTGAAGACGGAATGAGAAAAGCCTCACCCAATCCCGCAACGGTCCCTGTGTCCCGCCTTCGCGGGGGTGTGCGGTGAACGTGTCCGGAAACGAGCCGCAGGCGCAACGGGTAACCATCTCGATCGACGCGATGGGCGGCGATCACGCCCCGGGCATGGTCATCGAGGGCATCGATCTCGCGCTGCAACATGTTGGCGACGCGCGCTTTCTGCTGTTCGGACGCGAAGTCGAACTGGCCCCGCTCGTCGCCAGTCACCCGCGCGTCGGGGCCCATTCGGAGATCAGGGACACGACAGACGTGGTCAGCAGCAGCGAGCGTCCTTCGGCCGCTTTGCGCGCGGCCCACAACTCGAGCATGCGCCGGGCCATCGATGCGGTCGCCGCGGGCGAGGCCGACGGCGTCGTCTCGGCCGGCAACACCGGCGCCCTGATGGCGATGGCGAAATTCGTTCTCAAGACCCTGCCGGGCGTCGACCGTCCGGCGATCGCTTCCGCCTACCCCACGATTCGCGGTCGCTCGGTCATGCTCGACCTTGGCGCCAACATCGACTGCAACGCCGAGAACCTTGTCCAGTTTGCGGTGATGGGGGAAGTGTTCGCGCGGCGCGTCCTCGGCCTCAAGCAGCCGTCCGTCGCGATCCTGAACGTCGGCGAAGAGCAGCTGAAGGGCAATCAGGCCGTCAAGAAGGCCGCCGAAGTGCTCCAGCACAGCGACCTCGCCATCAGCTTTCACGGCTTCGTCGAAGGCACGGATATCGGCGCCGGCACCGTCGATGTCATCGTTACCGACGGGTTCACCGGCAATGTGGCGCTGAAGACCGCGGAGGGGACCTCGCGGCTCTACACGCACTTCCTCCGCGAGGCCCTTGGCTCCGGGTGGCGCACCCGCCTGGGAGCCATGATCGCGCGTCCGGCCCTTCGTCAGATGCGCATGCGGATGGACCCGCGGAACTACGACGGCGCGATGTTCCTTGGGCTGAACGGGATCTGCGTCAAAAGTCATGGCGGCACCGACGCGCACGGCTTTTGCAACGCGATCAAGGTGGCCTTTCGCCTCATCGCCGACAGGGTCAATCAGGGGATCAAGGACGACTTCTTTCACATTGCGGGCGACAGCCCGAAAGATCCGCGGATAGCGACCGGCTGATGATCGTGATGCGTTCCCGGATTGCGGGCTGCGGCTCCTATTTGCCGGCTCGGGTGCTCAGCAACGCGGAGCTGGCCGCGCAGGTCGACACGTCGGACGACTGGATCGTCACGCGCACCGGTATTCGCCGGCGCCACATCGCCGCCGATGGCGAGCTGACCTCCGACCTTGCGACGCATGCCGGCCGCCAGGCGCTCGCGCACGCTCGCCTCGACGCTTCGCAAATGG
>JAEULH010000018.1 GCA_016793925.1 Rhodospirillales bacterium
CGGCACACGACGCCGTTCGAGATGTGCGAGATCAAGTATCACGTCAAACTGCCGATCTTCGTCGCCCGCCAGTGGATTCGCCACCGCACCGCCAACGTCAACGAATACTCCGCGCGCTACTCGATCCTGGACCGGGAATACTACGTGCCGGACGCCGGCCACCTCGCCGCACAATCGCAGAGCAACCGACAGGGCCGCGGCGCCGTGCTCGAGGGCGCCGAAGCGGCGCGGGTCCTCGACATCCTCCGGAGCGACGCGGCGCGCTGCTACGACCACTACGAGGAGATGCTGAACGAGGACGGCGGCACCAGCGGCCGCAATCCCGACCGCCTCGGTCTGGCCCGCGAACTCGCACGAATGAACCTGACGCTGGCCACCTACACCCAGTGGTACTGGAAGATCGACCTGCACAACCTCTTCAACTTCCTCAGCCTGCGCGCCGATGCGCATGCACAATACGAGATCCGCGTGTACGCCGAGGCGATGCTGGAAACCGTGCGCCGCTGGGTGCCGATCGCCTGCGCGGCCTTCGCCGAGCACCGCCTCGGCGCGGTTCAGCTTTCGGCGAAGGCGCTGGCGGTGGTGCGCGCGATGATCGCCGGGGAGACGCCGACGCAGGCCGAAAGCGGGCTCAGCAAGCGCGAATGGCGCGAACTGATGGCGGCACTCGGTCATGAGGCCTAGCTAAGCGAGAAACCGGCTGGGCGGGTCGTACAGGCCGCCGGACGCTTCCACCAGATCGCCGATCGAATGGGCGGCGAGGAGGTCGAGCGAGGCGTCGCCCCGGGCGATGCCCAGATCCTCGGGACGGCGGATCGCGCCGCGCGCGCGCAGGGCCTCGACCGCGGCCTTGTCCCAGGCGAGGCCCACGGGCGTGTCGCCGGCAACGCCGCGGATGGCCTGCTCGCGCTCCCTCAGATCTCGACACAGAAGCAGGTTGGCGATGCCTTCTTCGGTCACAACGTGCGTCAGATCGTCGCCGTAGATCATCACCGGCGGAATGGCGACGCCCATCCTGGCCGCCAGGTCCCATGCGTCCAGGCGTTCGACGAAGGCGCTTTTTTCCTGTTTGCCGGCCAACCTTACCATTTGCACGACGAGCTTGCGCCCGCGCGGGATCGTCGTGCGGTCATGGCGCACTTCTTCCCCGGCCTTGAGCCAGGCCGCGCTCTCGTGGCGACGGCCGCGCGCATCGGAACCCATGTTCGGCGCGCCGCCGAAACCGGCAATCCGTCCCGCCGTCGCGGTCGAGCTGTTGCCTTGCAGGTCGAGCTGAAGGGTCGCCCCGATGAACAGGTCGCAGGCGTAGAGGCCGGCCATCTGGCTGAAGGTCCGGTTCGATCGCAAGGTGCCGTCCGGACCGGTGAAGAATATGTCCGGCCGGGCCGCGACATACCGTTCCATGCCGAGTTCGCCGCCGAAACAGTGCACCTGTTCGACGAAGCCGGCCTCGATGGCGGGGATCAGGGTCGGGTGGGGATTGAGCGCCCAGTGCGTGCAGATGCGCCCCTTCAATCCGAGGTCCGCCGCGTAGGTCGGCAGCAGCAGCTCGATCGCCGCCGTATCGAACCCGATCCCGTGGTTCAGTCGGCGCACGCCGTATTCGGCATAGATCCCCTTGATGACCATCATCGCCAGCAGCACCTGGCTTTCCGTGATCTTCGCCGGATCGCGCGTGAAGAGCGGCCCGATGTAGTTCGGCCGGGGCGCGACCACGACGAAGTCCACCCAGTCTCCGGGGATGTCGACCCGCGGCAGCGTCTCGCGCAGTTCATTGACCTGCGCGATGACGACGCCGCCCTTGAAGGCGGTCGCCTCGACGACGGTCGGCGTCTCCTCGGTATTGGCGCCCGTGTAGAGGTTGCCCGCGGCATCCGCGGCTTCGGCCGCCACCATCGCCACGTGCGGCGTCAGGTCGAGGAAATAGCGGCCGAACAGCTCGAGGTAGGTGTGAATCGCGTTGATGCGGATCCGACCGTCCGCGACCAGGCGCGCCAGCCGCGCGGCCTGGGGCCCCGAGAACGAGAAGTCGATCTCCCTGGCGATGCCTTTCTCGAACACCTCGACGTGGGCCGGCAAGGCGACGACGGATTGGAGCATGTGAAGATCGTGGACGAGCGTCGGATCGACGCCGGCGAGCGTTTCGGCGAGGAAGTCCGCCTGCTTCTGGTTGTTGCCCTCCAGGCACACGCGATCGCCCGGGCGGATGATGCGTTCGAGCAGCGCCTTCGCGCTTTCGTGCTTCACCAGCCTGCCATCGGCGATCTCCGCCGCCCGCGCCAGCCGATCCGCTTTCGCGGCGGCGCCTGAGCTCCGTTGTGCTCTCGCTTCGTTCATGGTTTCCCTCCCGGTTCAACTGCTTGCCGCCGGTGTCCGGCGCGGCCGCCGCCGGCCGTCATCGAATGCGCGCGTTCTCGCGCAGGTGCCTGCTGACGGCGTCCGAAGCGGCGATTGCTCCTGTCCCGACGTAGGCCTCGTGGTTCGCTTCGATGCTGCGACGGTCGTAGAGATAATTGACCATCAGGCCCTTCGCTTCCCTCAGGCCCTTCGGCGAGACGTCCGCCACCCAGTTCAGCCGCTCGAGGCGAGCGCCGTTGCCAAGGTGAAACCGCGCGACCGGATCGATCGGTTCGCCCGACCCGGTCTTGATACTGAGATAGTACTCGGCGGCAAGCGCCAGCATGGTCTTCTCGATCGACGCCAGGGCGACGGCGTCGCGGTGCCAGTCGGGCGCGCCGAGGACGCGTTTGACGGCCTCCGTCTCCCGTTCCGACCAGCCGCTGCCGGTGGGATCGTCAAGCACCCGCGCCAGCCAGCCGCCAAAACCAGGCGCCGGCGACAGCGTGACGAACGTGTTCAGGGAGGGCAACTCGCGGGAGAGCTCCTCAACCACCTGCTTGATCAGGAAATTGCCGAAGGAGACGCTCCTCAGACCAAGTTGACAGTTGCTGATGGAATAGAACACGGCGGTCGTGACCTCTTCCACGGGCATGACCTGGCGGTCGGCGGTCAGGAGGTCGCCGATGGCGCCGGGGATCTGGTTCGTCAACGCCACCTGAACGAAGATCAGCGGCTCGCGCGCCAGCGACGGATGGAAGAAGGCGAAGCAGCGCCGGTCGGCGGGATACACGCGTCTTTGCAGGTCGTCCCAGCCCTGGACCTCGTGAACGGACTCGTAGCGGATGATCCGCTCGAGGATATCCGCCGGCGTCAGCCAGTCGATGCGCCGCAGTCGGAGGAAGCCGCGGTTGAACCACGAGGCGAAGAGATGGACCAGATCGGCGTCGACGCTCTTCAATTCGCCCTCTGCACCGCAGCCGAGCAGATCCTCGCGCATGGCCAGCAGGGCGGCCGTGCCTCCCGGCGCAAAGTTGAGCCGGCGGAAGAGCTCCTGGCGTGGCGGCTCGACGGCGTGGATCATGGCGGCGAGCGTCGCCGGCGTGGCCTCCCGCTCGTAGGCGGACCACGCGTCGCCGATCGTCGCCCGATCGGGGCCGAAATTCGCCGCGAGCGAGCGAAGGAAGGCGTGACGCTCATCCGGCGTCGCATGCGCGTAGAGATCCAGGACGCGGCGCGCGATGGCGACGCCGGAGGCCTCGCCGCGCGACGAGAGCAGCGCGCGGCAGAGGTCCTCGATCTGCCCCAGCAAGCCGTGCTCCACTACTCCACCAGAGCGCGAATGGCGAAATACATCACCGATGGACCCATCAGGCAGCCCAGCCCCGTGTAGAAGGTCGCCGTCATCGCCCCGTACGGCACAAGCCTCGGGTCGGTCGCCGCCAGGCCCCCGGCAACGCCGCTCGTCGTTCCCATCAGGCCGCCGTAGACCATGGCCGCGCGCGCGTTGTTAAGGCCGATCAGACGGGCGACGAACGGCGTTCCGGTCATGACCAGAACCGATTTGATCAAGCCGGCGGCAACGCTGAGGGCGATGACTTCGGACGTCGCGCCAAGCGCGGTTCCGGTCACCGGCCCGACGATATACGTCGCCGCGCCCGCGCCGATGGTGGTGAGGCTGATCGCATCCGAGTATCCGAACATCAGCGCGACGCCGGCGCCGACGATGAAAGACACGATCACGCCCGCGAACAGGGAGACCACGCCGGGAGCGCCCGCTTTCTTGATTTCTGCGAAGTCCACGCCGAAGGCGGTTGAGACGATCGCAAGGTCCCGCAGCATCGAGCCGCCCATCAGGCCGATGCCGGTAAGCAGCGGAATATCGGCCAGCCCCTTCTTCCCGCCCGTGGCCAGGCCGCCGAAGTAGGCCAGGATCAGGCCAATGATGATCGCCAAGGCGGATCCGTGGAGCCGGCCCTTGGTCAGCTTGGCGGAGAGAAAGTAGGAAATCCAGACGATCACCCCGACGAAGGCGAAGGCGGTGACAAGACCGTTTTTTTCCAGCAGGTCGGACAGCAATTCGTACATCGCCTACTGCGCGTCCTCGGAACCAAGGACATCCGGCAGCGGTTCTCCCTTCGGGCCGATGCGACTGATGAGCGGGACCAAGGCAAAGCTGACGACAACGGCCAGCGTCCCGGCAAGAACAGCGACCGGACCGCCGCTGACCGCGGCAACGACATTCTGCTGGGCGGCCATGGCAACCACGATCGGGATGTACATCGCGCTCCAGAAGGCGATCCCGTGCTCAGACGCGAGGTTGAGCCTGAGGTCTTTGCGCAAGTAGTTGGTAATGAAAATAAGCAACAGCATTGCGAAGCCGACGCCGCCTACATTTGCCTTGACGCCCAGAAGAGCGCCCAATACATCGCCGACGAACATGCCAACAAGAAAGCATGCCGCCAGTATAGCAACGCCATAGATGACCATATCGCTCTCCTCCGCCTGCCTATCGGCTCGCCCGCATGGGGCGGGGGTGGCAACACAACGCCTTCGTCCTGCCCGGTGTGAAGCCGGTGGACCACGAAAGTTACAGTCTTATGAATTCTCGCTTGTGTCAATGTACCAGGCGCTACATACTCGTTTAAATTCTGCCTTATCTGATAAGTGGAGTATTTGGCTGCGCTGTTTTACCTTCTGGCGGTGGTAGAGGGCATTTATCGTCTGTCTGCTATTCTCGCGGTGCTGGGCAAATGACCGCGAGCAAGGCTGTGCATGGAGATGGGGCTTGGCGTTCGCCCGTGCGGGCGGATCGCGCTTAGCCTGGACCGGCGAAGCACGTAAATCTGCGAGCATCTTCGCTTCGCAGATCTTAACAAAAGGTGCGCGCTGATCGCCTCGGCCCCAAGAGCCGGCATGGAGGAGGAAACAGAAATGGTGAAAGTGGTGATGCTCCAGACGGGCGATGGTACGATGGTGATCCTCACCTCGCACTCGTCGCCGACAGATGAAGCGCTGATCGCGAAACTCGTGAGCAAGGGAATCGAAAAATTCATCGCTCACGAGATCCCAATCGAACTCGCGAAGGAGAGATACGGCCATCACTTCAATGCGGTCGCCGATGACCTGCGCGAGACGGGAGATATTCGCGTCCTTGACTATTCCGGAGGCAGGGCTTTCAAGCTGTTCAAATTTCGCGAACTTGGCCCCGCCATCGAATACGAGGATGGCGAGGTGATCACGCGACGGAGCTGATACCGGGCTGCCAGCCCGATGCGTCGTCAGATGCGCTCGGAGAGCCAGATCGCCGCACGCGACCCGGCCTTTATCACGCCGGTGAGCGCCTTGTAAGCCGGCGCTCCCGCCGCGCCATGATCGAGGCTGATGTCTCGGTGCTCAACCTCTTCCTGGCGGGTTCGCTCGCAAAGGTCGCGCAGCTCCGGCTCGTCTTCGCCAAGTGCGGCGACCTGGCGGGCATAGTGACCGTCGATGACCTCTTCCACAGCGACGGTGCAGGCCATCGCCGCTCGCGCGCCGAGCAGGGCCGTGCCTGCGCCCAGGGCGTAGCCGGCGACATGCCAAAACGGATGCAGCAGCGTCGGCCGGACCCGGCGCTGCGGCAGGAGGGCGTTGAAGGTGGCGAGATGCTCGCGCTCGCCCTCCGCCATCTGGCGAATGACCGGCCCGACCGGGCTGCGGCCGAGGACCGCGAGTTGTCCTTCGTAAATTCTCACGGCGCCGTATTCGCCGGCCTGGTCGACGCGAAGAACGCGTTGGACGAGTTGGTCCTTCGTCGGATCGCCGGGCATTCGCCGGGGCCGGTCTTCGCGCGTCGCACCTCGGTCGGGCTGGTTCACGGTTCAAGCTTTCCTGGTCAACATGCGCATGCCGACGAACGAAGCCGCGGCGAGCGCGAACGAAAGGATAACGTTGTAGCCGGCCAGCGATAGGCCGAACAGGCGCCAGTCGACCCGGTCGCAGGGCTTCAGGTCTGTGGCGCTGAGGTTGCGCAGATCCTCGACATCCGTAGGGAGCGCGCCGCCGCAGGCGGCCACCGAGCGCCACCAGTGCTGTTCGACGCCGACGTGATAAACGGCGAGGCCGGCGCCGACGACGAAAACGGCCGCAACGACCGCAACCAGCCTGATCCGCCAGATGTTGCCCGCGGGGATCAGCAGGGCGACGGCGGCGACGACGGCGGCGATGGCAAAAGGGACACGCTCATAAAGGCAAAGGATGCACGGCTCGAGCCCGAACAGGTGCTCGGCGGCAAAGGCCGCGGCCAGGGTGGCGAGGCTGGCGAGAAGGACAAGGCCGACGACCCATGCCCCCGCCTCGGTGCGGCGAAGACTTGCAGCGTGCATGTCGCGACATATAGCGCCGTCCGTGCGTCCCGACCATCCCGGTGAGGCGGACCGGCGGCGCAGGCCGTGATCGCACCGGCTCAGGCGCCCTCCGTTTCAATGTGAAGAACGCGGCCGCAGTGTTTGCAGTGCACCGCGTCGGTCTCATGACGCGACAGGCCGCATGTCGGGCAGGTGTAGCGCACCTTGTCAGGGCGGAAAATCGTCTGGACAAGGCGCAGAAACAGCGCCACGCCGACCACCATGATGATGACGGCGAGAAGGCGGCCGCTGCTGCCGACCAGCGTGATGTCGCCGAAACCGGTCGTCGTCAGCGTCGCAACGGTGAAATACAGCGCGTCGATGTAATTGTTTATCGCCGGATTGCGGCCGTGCTGGAGCACGTAGACGAAGGCGGTGATGACGAACAGGAAGATCACCAGGTTCAGCACGCTCTGGATGACGTCCTGGTTGCGGCCGAGAAACGGCCACGTTTCTCGGATATCGCGGAGGACATGATAGGAGCGGAGCAGGCGCATGGCCCGCAGCACGCGGAGGAAGGCCCAGTTCTGGATCAGGGCCGGCGCCAGCAGCGTGGCGATGACAACGAGGTCGGCCAGGCTGACGATATCGAAGAGGAAGCGGACCTTGCTCGGCGCCAGCCAAAGCCGAGCGCCGAAGTCGGCGACCAGCAGGACGGCGATGATGATATCGGCGATGAGGATCGGCGCGCTGAACTCCATCATCGAAGCGAGGATGAAGAACGCGATGGTCACCACGTCGAAGACCAGGAGGGCAGTGCGGAACCGCCGCGCCTGCCGGCCGGAGCCGTTGTACAGGTGATCGAGGGTGTTGCGCAGCCGCCCCCACGCACTTCGCTCGCCGCCGACGGTCGCGGGCCGAGAAGGCCGCGCCGCCACGGCATGACGGGCATGACGGCGCTTGTTCATGACGTGACATTAATCGGAACGAGACCGGGTTCGAAAGCAACATTTTGCCGCCGCGCCGCGCCTGCTCGGCCAATTGCATTGCAATATGGACGCCGTGACGGTACAACCGTTCCGGGCGCACGGCCTGACTTTTTTTCCCAAAGAGATTCGCGCACCCGATGCCCAATGTGTTTAAAATGTGGCAAGGACGTGGCATGTAAGGCCTGCCGGGTGCGCCGGCTTGTGCGATGCGGGATGACACGGCGGCTTCACATCGCAGCCGCAGTGGTTCATGCAGCACAAGCAGGACACGCCGCTCCGCCGTCGGTGGAGAGGGGCGCGTGCGATCTGATGTAGAGTGCCGGCTGCGGCTATCAATTCTGCTTTTACTGGAGAGGGTTACCGATATGCCTGATGTTAACGCGAACACGTCGCAGGGGGAGGCATCGGCGGCCGGTGGCCGCAAGGAACACGTTCTGATCACCGGCGGTCTTGGGTTCATCGGCACCCACGTTGCCGACGGTTATCTCGCCGCCGGTCACAAGGTGACCCTGCTCGACTCCATGGTCGCGGCCGTCACCGACGGCTCCTGGTACGCCGGCAATCCCGACGTCGAGATCATCAAGCTCAGCGTCGACGCTTTCTTCAACGAGGGACATACGTTCGAGCCCTACGACCGCATCATCCATGCCGCTTCGCACGTCGGTCCGGCCGGCATCCTGAAGTATGTGGGCAAGCTGGGCTTCGAGATCGTCCAGGCGACGCAGGAAGTCGTCGAAGAGTGCATTCGCCACGACAAGCCGCTGGTGACGTTCAGCTCGGCGGAGGTTTACGGCCGTAGCGGCAACCTTGCCGAAACCGACACGATCCAGGTTCCGGTCGACTACAACTCGCGGATCGAATACGCGATCGCGAAGACGCTGACCGAGTGCCTTGTCGTCAACAGCAGCAAGCGCGGGCTGCGCGGCATCATTATTCGCCCGTTCAACGTCACCGGCCCGCGCCAGTCGAGCGCCGGAGGCTTCGTCATGCCGACCTTCGTCCAGCAGGCGCAGGCCGGCCAACCCCTCACCGTGTTCGCGGGCGGCGAGCAGACCCGGGCCTTCCTCTCGGCGACCGACCTCTGCCGCTTCCTGGTCGAGTACATGGATAAGGCGATCGCCAGCGAGTATTTCATCTTCAACGTCGGCAACCCCGACAACACGATCTCGATCCGCGCGCTTGCCGACCGGATCAAGGCGATGACCGGCACCAAGTCCGAGGTCGTTTACGCCGACGCGAAGAAGATCCACGGCGAGCTGTACGAGGAGGCGCTGTCGATCCACAAGATTCCGGTGCTGCATAACGCCAAGTCGGTCGGGTGGAAGCCCCTCGTTACTCTCGACGAACTCATTCGCGAGACCATCGATTTCTACGGCTCGCACAAGGATATGCGGGCGCTGGCGATGGCTTCAGCCTAGCGCCCGGCCGCGGACGCCGGTCGGTCCGCGGTTGGTTCGGAGGAATGACGTTGGCAGCGACGGCCGATGACTCTGATCGGGAGCGGTCGCTGCCAACAACCTTGCGCTATCGGGGGTCTTGGGTGCACAATGGGCGTGCGCTGCAATGATAGCGTGTATGGACGTCGCCTCGCCGACGGGCTTGACCGAGCGGAGCCGGCGGGCAGGGCACTGTATGCGAGTAATTAGCCTAGACGAATTGTAGACGAGCGTTACCTGTGGCGGGCGGTGGTCGGCGGGAGCAGCGCTGTTCGGTGGCGTAATCCTCCCTGGTCCGGCCGCAGCCGGACGTGGACTGGCAGGAGTTATCGTGGATCGTCCGTTGGAGGAGCCGGCGCGAGAGCGGGCCGGCGTCAAGTCGTCCGTGAACGCGCAGCGGTGGGTCGACAACGTGCGCGATGTGGACGCGGCATGGCTCGTGCAGACCCTGAAGCGGCGAAAGTGGGCCGTCATCATTCCGACGCTGCTGGCGACCCTCGCCGCCGCCGTTCTGATCATGCTGGTGCCGTCGCGTTACAGCGCGACCACGGAGATCATGCTGGACACCGCCCAGCAGCAGGTCGTCAATATCCAGGCGGTGCTGACCGAGACGCTGCCCGATCAGGAGGCGGTCGACAGCCAGGTCGAAGTCCTGCGCTCCCGCGGCGTGGCCGCAAAGGTCATCGCAGCGTTGGATCTTGCCGACGATCCGGAATTCAACCCGGCCCTGCAATCTCCATCCTGGGTGCGCTCGATCATCGCGTCCGTGAAAGCCGGCATCCAGCGGCTGAAGTCGACCGTGACCGGCCACGTCCCGCAGCCCCTGCCGGATGACATCGCCGAGGCGCAGCTGCGGGCCAACGTCATCGACAATTTTCTCGATCGCCTCGACGTCCGCCTGAAGGCCCAGTCGCGGGTGCTCCAGGTCACGTTCTCCTCGGAAGACCCGGTCAAGGCCTGGCGGATCACCAACAAGCTGGCCGAGATTTATCTCCTCGACCAGCTCGACGCCAAATACGAGGCGGCGCAGCGCGCCACCAACTGGCTGACGGAGAAGATCGCCAACCTCCGCCGCGACCTCGGGGAAAAGGAACAGGCGGTCGAGCAGTATCGAAAGGAAGCCGGACTGTTCACCGGCGCCGGCGGCTTCACCCTCATTTCGCAACAGATCTCGGATCTCAATGCGCAGATGATCGTCGCCCGCACCTCGCGCGCCGAGGCGGAAGCGCGTCTTGACCAGATGCGCCGGCTGGTCCGTTCGCCGGCCGGCGCCAGCGCGGCCGCCGACGTTCTCGGCTCGCCCGTCATTCAGTCGCTGCTTACGCAGGAAAGCGAGGTGAAGCGCGAGGTCGCCGAGCTGGCGGACGAGTTCGGCGAGCGCCATCCGCGGATGATCAGCGCCCGCGCGGCCCTGCGAGACGTCCAGTCGAAGATCGCCACGGAAATCGCGAAGGTCGTGCAAAAGCTCGAAAACGACGTCGGCGTCGCCCGCGCCCGCGAGGTCTCGCTGCAGGAGAGCCTCGACCAGCTCAAGGCGCGCATGGCGCAGAGCAACAGCTCCGAGGTCCAGCTCCGCTCCCTGGAGCGCGATGCGGCGGCCGAGCGGACCATGCTGGAGACGTTCCTCAGCCGCTTCGAGGAAACCAGCGCCCAAACGGATTCCACCGTCCAGCAGTCCGGCGCCCGCATCATTTCCCGCGCCGATGTCCCCGACAATGCCTCCTATCCGCCGAGGACGCTGATCGTCGCGACCGTATTCCTGCTTTCGGCCGTCTTCTCGATGCTCGCGGTGCTCGCAATCGAGCAGTTCGATCGCGGCTATCGCAGCGGCGAGCAGATCGAGCGCATCCTCGGCAAACGCGCTCTCGGTCTCGTGCCGGTCGTTCGCGCCTCCGGCCGGGGACGCTCGATGGGACCGGAGTCGTTCATCCTGAAGAACCCCTCGTCAATGTTCGGCGAGGCCGTACGCTCCGTGTTTACCAGCGTGCTGCTGGCGCCCGAGGGCGAAGCGCCGAAGACGCTGCTGATCACCTCGGCGCAGCCGAACGAGGGCAAGACCACGCTGGCCGTCTGCCTCGCGCGAATGCGCGGCCTCTCGGGCCGGCGCACCGTGATCGTCGAGACCGATCTGCGCCGCCCCTCGGTGCACCGCATGCTCGGCGTGCCGCGACGGCCGGGGCTGGTCGAACTGATCACCGGCGAAGCGCAGCTTGCGGAGTGTCTGCATCGCGACGAACGATCCGGGGCCTACGTCATCCCGGCCGGACGGCTGACTGCGGATCCGGCCGAGATTCTGGCATCGCCGCAGATGCGCGCCGTCATCACCGCATTGACCGGCGAATTCGAGCTGGTCATCCTTGACTCGCCGCCCGTTGTTGCGGTTTCGGATCCACGGCTGCTTGCGCCGCAGGTCGATGCGACCATCCTGGTGGTGCGCTGGGCGGCGACGACACGTGACATCGTCGCGCTGGCGGCAAAGCAGATCGACGAGGGAGGCGGCAACCTGATCGGGGTCGTCCTCTCGATGGTCGACTCGAAGAAGCACGCCCAGTACGGCTTCAGTGACTCGGCCTACTATTACGGCCCGGTGAAGAAGTACTACACGAGCTGAATCAATCCGCTTTCGGCTGAATTCACCCGGAAGCGGAAGTCCGATCGGCTGCGCGGAAGGTTTCGCCCGGCCGCGCCGTCTCCGGAAGGCGTCCGTAGGCGTCCGCGGCAGCCGTCTCGCGGTCTCCTGCCGCTGGGATGGATGCATGAAGCCGGCGGGTCCGCAAGGCAGCGCCGGCCGACCCGGCAAGCGATCCGCCGGTTTTGCCCGCGGATGCGGCGACCGCCTCAGAACCGGCGTTCGGCGAAGACGCCCTTCAGGTGATCCGACAAGCGCAGCGCCAGCGCGATGATCGTCATCGTCGGCGTGTTGTTGCCGGCCGTGGGGAACACCGAACTGCCGGCGACGAACAGGTTGCCGATGCCGTGGGCGCGGCAGTGTTCATTGACGACACCCTGCTTCGGGTCGACGTGCATGCGCGTCGTGCCCATGTGGTGCCAAACCCAGTGCAGTTCGTTGACCTCGTGGTTGCTGTGCAACGGCAGGTCGATCCTGATCTCGCCGATGTTTGCAGCGGCGGCCTTGTCGCGAAAAATCTCGATCGTCCGGCGGACGGTGTGCTGATCGAGAGGGGTGAGACGCCAATCGAGGCAGACCTTGTTCATCCCCAGCTGGTCGCGGTGGTGGCTGAGCATCACCCGGCTGTCCGGGTTCGGCGCCGGCTCGATCAGGGTCATGATCTGGTAATGGTGCAGCAGGTGGCGGGAGCGCGACAGATAGCCGAGGGCGAACGCGGTGACGTTGTGCGCGTCAAGCAGCATCTCGCCGATGCCCTTGGTCAGGTTCTTCGGGACAAACCCGCTGCGCGCGTCCTTGTAGAAGGTCTTGAGGACTTCGGTCCCCGCGCACTGCTCGCCCTTGAACACCGACTCGATAAAGGTCGCCGAGTCGAGGATCTGTTCGCGCCTCTGCGTCTCCTCGTCCAGTTCGATTTGGGCCGCCACCGGCAGACGAACGACCGCGTACTTGGTGTCGTGGATATCGGGCGAAGCCTCGGGATCCGTGAAGGTGATCGTGCCCGACGGGAAGGTCGCGTGCTCCATGAAAAAGCGGCCAACGAGATCATAATCGTTGGCGAGGCCGCGCGGCGCCGACGTGTTCGACGTCAAGAGCAGGCGGGCATTCTCGATGCCGCCGGCGGCCAGCACGAAAACCTTGGCTGAAACCCAGAAGCGTCGGCCGTCGAGGCAGGCGACGCGCACGCGCTTGATTTTCCCGTCCAGTTCATCGGCCTGGATATCGACAACATTGGCGTACAGATAGACGGAGATGTTATCGCTGGCCTGGAGCTCTTCGCGAAACACGCGACCGAAACGCCGCCGTTCCTTGTTCGTCTGGATCATCCTGGTGACGATCTGGTGATTCGGAAACGGCAGAATTTTGAGATTGGCGCCGTTCAGCTCGCGCACCCAGACGTCGGGGTCGTACTTGCCGATCGGCAGGCCGCACACGGCGTGGGCGCGGTCGTAGTAGGGCGCCAGCTCCTCGAAGGTGAACGGCCAGCCGCTGTACGGCACCCACGGCCGCTTGGTGAAGTGGATCGGCTGAAAGGGCCTGGAAAAGCCGCCCCAGCAATTGGTGCTGCCGCCGAAATAGCGCGACCGCGTGGTGTCGAGTTCGTAGGGGATGCCGACGCTCTCGCCCTCGTAAAGGGACTGGGTCTCCCGTTCGGCCTTCAGTCCGCCGCTTTCAAGGAGGCAGACGCGGACCGGACCGTTCATGAACTCCCGAGCCAGGGAAATGCCGCCGGCGCCGCCGCCGATGACGCAAAGGTCCGTTTCGATGTCAACATTCTCATCGACGGTGCGGGCATCAATGAACATCGGAACCCTTTTTTCCCTGACCTACCAACCTAAATTCTTATGGCAACCGCGCACTCGCCCGCCCTCGCCGAATGTCGCGCGGGCCATACGGACGCGCATGATCGGACAGAGCCATAGTTGCGAACACCCCCAGACGGATGGCGCCACGCCGAACGCGGGCAAACGCGGGCCACTGAACCCATGTTCAATCCTGGACACCACACCGCAGCCGCCGTGCTGGCTTCACGAGCCGAAAGACATTGTCGCTCAGCGCTGCGCCGATAGTTTAGGTTGAAGCGCACGCGCGGTCCATACAAGTTCACGCGGCCGGATGAAAGATGCGTGCGGTCGGCCGCTTACGGAGCCTGCAGAGCGGCAGGTGCGATCGCTTGCGGCTGAAATAGCTTTAGAAGCGCCGCTCCATCCCCGTCAGTGAACGGCGGCCCCCGATCTACGACGGGCACGGCTGCGTCTCGCCGCGGTCGTTGCGGCCGGTTAAAATGCCTTCCCTTTACGATAAGCCGATGACCTGAGGACTAGATCTGCGCCGCTTCGGGCGCTTCAGCGGAGGTGTCGCCACCACCGGCCTCGGCCACAACCTCGCCCTCTGCCGCCTCATCCTGGGGCGAACGGCGCGGCCGCTCGACGCCTCGCTCGCCGCTGGCCTTCTCGGCGGCGCTGATGATCCGATAGTAGTGCTCGGCGAACTGATAGAAGCCTTCCGCCGCAACCGGATCGCCCGCCGAAGCGGCGTCCCGGCCGAGCACCAGGTAGCGATCGAGAACCTGCTGCGCCGTGCCGCGGATTTTACCCTCCGGACCGCTGCTTTCGAAGGTTTGCGTTTTCAGGGATGTCGGATGACGCCGACCGTTGCCACGATTGCGCCCCCGTCTTGTGTTCGTCGTCGTGTGTTTCATCGCACCTAATGACTACTGATGAGGCCGATAGCCGGATGACCCGCTTCGCGCCTGCGCCCACAACGCAACTTTGGCAACAAGTGCCTTGTGTCAGATCTTTATGCGGGACTGAGGGGCAGACGGCAGCACTCTGAGATCCGTTCTCGAAGCGGCGCGGTTCAATCCCCTTCTTGACCAAAGTAGTCGGGAACCATTTGGCTTCCAAGCCATTTCTAGCCTTTTCGCGCACCCAAAGTCAAATTGCCGCCAGCGTCAGGCATCGCTCGTGGCCGGCGAGGTCGCGGCTGACCCTTATCGTCCGCAGACCCGCCTCGGCGAACAGGATCTCGACCCGCCGGGCCTGCCCGAATCCGACCTCCACGACGGCGCAACCGCCCGTGCCAAGCAATCTTCTGAGATCCCGACCGACGGCTCTGAAGGCGTCGAGACCGTCGGGACCGCCGCGCAAGGCCGTCGTCGGCTCGAATGCGCGGATCTCCGGCGTCAGGGAGGCGAAACCGGCATCGTCGATATATGGGGGGTTGGCGACGACCAGGTCAAACGTGCCGGCGACCGCGGACCCCCAGTCGCAACAGACGAAATCACAGCGCGGCGCCAGCGCCAGTCGGTGGGCATTGTCGCGGGCGACCCGGAGCGCGGCCTCGGAAACGTCGACGCCGACGCCGCGGGCGGCGGGCAGCTCGCTCAGCAGGGCGAGAAGAATACAGCCGCTGCCACTGCCGATATCGAGGATTCGCGGCGAACCATCCTCGGCGCCATGCAGAGCGAGCGCCGTCTCGACGATCAGCTCCGTCTCCGGCCGCGGGATCAGAACGTCCGGCGTGACCCGAATCGGCAAGCTCCAGAATTCGCGCTCGCCGAGGATGTAGGCCAGCGGTTCCCCATGGCCCCGCCGCGCAGCAAGGTCGCAGACGGCGCCGACGGGCGCCGCCGCGACGGGGCGTTCCGGATACGCGAACACGCGCGCAGGATCCAGGCGCAGGCCGTGACCGACGATCAGCCGCGCCTCCAGGGCTGGGAGGGCGACGCCGGCGGCAACGAGCGAGGCGGCGACCTCTCGGACAAGATCGCCGACGGTCACAACCGAAGCGTTCGGCGCAACCGACCGGCCGGCCGGGTCCGCCTCGGCCGTTTCTTGGGCAACGGCCGCCTTCGTCATTCGGCGTCGGCCAGACGCGCGGCCTGGTCCTCGGCGATCAGCGCGTCGATAAGCTCGTCGAGGCCGCCGTCGAGAACCTGTTCGAGCTTGTGCAGCGTCAGGCCGATCCTGTGGTCGGTGACGCGGGATTGCGGGAAGTTGTAGGTGCGGATGCGCTGCGAGCGGTCCCCGGTTCCGACCTGGCTCTTCCGCTCGGCGGCGCGCTCGGCGTCCGCTCTTTCGCGCTCCAGATCGTAGATCCGGGCGCGCAGGATTTTCATCGCCTTGGCCCGGTTCTTGTGCTGGGACTTCTCGTCCTGCTGGGAGACGACGATGCCGGTCGGAATGTGGGTCACCCGCACCGCGCTGTCGGTCGTGTTGACCGACTGGCCGCCGGGGCCGCTGGAGCGAAAAACGTCGATACGGAGATCTTTCTCCTCGATCCTGACGTCGACGTCTTCGGCCTCGGGCAACACCGCGACGGTTGCCGCAGAGGTATGGATGCGTCCGCTCGCCTCGGTCTCCGGTACCCGCTGAACACGGTGAACGCCGGATTCGAACTTCAGCCGAGCAAAGACGCCGCGTCCGGTGATGGCGGCGCTGGCCTCCTTGATCCCGCCGATCCCGGTGTCGTTGGCGCTCATCAGCTCGAACCGCCAGCCTTTGATTTCGGCGTAGCGCTGATACATCCGCAACAGGACGGAGGCAAACAGCGCAGCCTCTTCCCCGCCGGTTCCGGCGCGAACCTCGAGGATCGCGTTCTTCTCATCGGCCTCGTCCTTCGGGATCAGCAGCAGGCGAACGCGCTGTTCCAGCTCGGGAATCCGCTGTCGCGCCGTCACCAGCTCCTCGCGCGCCATTTGCCGCAAATCCGCCTCCCCGCTCTCGTCGCTTGCCATAAGCTCGAGTTCGCCGGTTTCAGCGACGGCGCTACGATAGGCGTCGATGGCTTCGACGATGGTGGCAAGATCGGCATATTCCTTCGACAGCCGCGCGAACTCCTCGCTGCCGGCGGTTTCCGGGTTCGCAAGCTGCGTCCCGACCTCGGCATGTCGATCGCGCAACCGTGTGACCTTGTCCTCGAACGTCATTCATCACTCTCCTCGGGCGCGGCGTCGAGTTTGAAGAGCGTCCTCAACGCACGCGTGATCGCCTCCAGTTTCGCCGCGTCATCCGCGTCGGCGGCCGCCGCCCGGCGCAAGGTCGTCGACGGCGCGTGCAGGAGGCGATTGATCAACAGCCACGTCGCCCGATCGGCGTCGCCCTTGGCATCGCGCAGGGCAGCATCGCGCGACAGCTCGAAGTGTCGGCGCAGCGCGCTGAGCACGGGGATCGCGGCGCGTTCCGCTCTGTGGCGAAGGAAGGTCTGCACCTCGGCTTCGATGATCTCGCGCGCCCGCGCCGCCTCCTTCTCTCGCGATGCGCGACCGATCCGCGCCACCTTTTCGAGATCGTCGAGGGTATAGAGGAACGCCGCATCAAGAGCGCCGACCGCAGGATCGACATCGCCCGGCACCGCCGTGTCGATGAACAGTATAGGCTGATAGCGCCGCTCTTTGAGAAGAGCTTTGACCAGCTCGGGCGTGATGGCATAGCGGCGGCTGCCGAGGCAACCGATGATCACGTCCGCCCGCGCCAGTTCGGCGCAGGCGAAAGGATAGGCGGCGACGTGGCAATCGAGCAGACGGGCGGCGCTCTCCGCTCGCGCCGGCGTCGGGTGGGCGAGCGAAAGGTCGCCGAGGCCGGCATGACGCATGGCCTGGGCGAGAAACTCGCCAATCTCGGAAAGCCCGATCAGCAGCGCGCGAACGGTCTCGAGGTCGCCGTGCACACGCTGGGAAAGCTCGACGGCGGCAGCGGCGAGCGAAACCGGCGCGCGGCCGATCTCGGTGCAGGTCCGGACCTGCTTGGCCGCCGCCAGGGCCGACTGAACCAGGGCCTCCAGCGGCCCGCCGAGCGCGCCGGCGTCCCGGGCCGTGCGATAGGCGGTCTTCAGTTGCGCGATCACGTGCGGATCGCCGAGGATCGTGCCGTCGAGGGACGCGGCCACGGCGAAGAGGTGGCGCACGGCGGCCGGGCCCGTGTGGATGTACAGATGGCGCGCGATCTCGCTGGGCGCGATCGCGGCGAAGTCCGCGAGCGTGGCGATGACGCGTCCGGCGGCGTCCTCTTCGGCGGGCGCCACAGCATAGACCTCGACCCGGTCGCACGTCGTCAAGATCATCGCTTGCGCCAGACCGACGGCGCGCAATTCATGAAGCAGCGGTTCGACGGCCGCGGGTTCGGGAATCGCCCGGTCGCGAACGCCAAGCGAGCTCGACCGCGGGTTCGCGCCGACAACGATGAAGTCCTGCATGCGCGCGCACCGCCTGCGAGCGCTAAAGAAAACGGACGAGCCCGTCCGCCAGCGCCGCGAGCGCAACCTCCTCCTGTATGCCGCTGTCCAGGTCGCGGACCGCGACCCGGTCGCGTGCAAGCTCGTCCTCGCCGACGATGATCGCCGCCCGCGCGTTGATCCTGTTCGCCCGCTTAAGTCGTTTGCCGATCGAGCCGGCGTAGCCGATGTCGACCGGCAAACCGGCCCGGCGAAGTTCGCGAGCCAGACGCTGGGCGGCGGCGTCCTGGGCCGGGCTTTGCGGAACGACGGCCAGGGGCCGCGGCTCATCGGGAAAGGCGCCGCCGTGGTCGCCGACCAGCATGATCGCGCGCTCGACCCCGGCCGCCCAGCCGATCCCGGGCAGGGGCCGGCCGCCCATCTGCTCGGCGAGGCCGTCATAGCGGCCGCCGGCGAGAACCGTGCCCTGGGCGCCAAGGGCCTCGGTGGTGAACTCGAAGGCCGTGTGGCAGTAGTAGTCAAGCCCTCGCACAAGCTTCGGATTGATCGTGTAGCGGATGTCGAGGGTGTCGAGACCGGCGCGGACCGCGGCAAAGAAGGACCGCGACGTCTCGTTCAGGCTGTCCATGATCGAGGGCGCCGCCGCCACCACCGCCCGATCGCCTTCATCCTTGGAGTCGAGAACCCGCAGCGGATTGCGCTCCAGCCGCATGCGACTGTCTTCGGAAAGCTGCGCGCGCCGGCCCTCGAGATAGCCGACCAGGCGCTCGGTGTAGGTCCGCCGGCTGTCCGGATCGCCGAGCGTGTTGATCTCCAAGTTCACAATCGCCTCCAGGCCGAGGGCGGACAGGAAGTCCGCGGCGAGAGCGATGCACTCGATATCGCCCCCGGGCTCGGCGACACCCAACAACTCGATCCCGACCTGATTGAACTGGCGCAGCCGCCCCTTCTGCGGCCGCTCGTAGCGAAACATCGGTCCCCGGTAGAAGTACTTCAGCGGCACCTGCTGGGCGAGCCCGTTGGAAATGACCGCGCGAACGACGCCGGCGGTGTTCTCCGGGCGCAGGGTCAGGCTTTCGCCGCTTCGATCGGCGAGCGTGTACATCTCCTTGGTGACGATGTCGGAGGTATCGCCGAGGGTCCGGGCGAACACCTCGGTAAACTCGAAAATCGGTGTCGAGATTTCGCCGTATCCGTAACGCGAGGCGATCGCCAGCGCGGTGGTTTCGACAAAGCGCTGGCGTCGGCTATCGGCGGGCAGATAGTCGCGGGTACCACGGACTGGACGAACGGCGGCCACGGCAGGCTAGTCTGCAGCCGCGGGCGACAACGGCGCCGGACCCGGCGCGATTTGCGCAGGATCATCCGCGGCGCGGGCGTCGGCGGCGTTCCTGGTCGCGCCGTATCGGCTCTTGACGTAAAGCTCGACGATTTCCTGGAACTCGCGGGCGATGTGGGCGCCGCGCAAAGTCATCGCCTTCCTGCCGTCGATGAAAACGGGCGCCGCCGGCTCTTCGCCGGTGCCGGGGAGGCTGATGCCGATGTCGGCGTGCTTGCTTTCGCCGGGACCATTGACGATGCAGCCCATGACCGCCACCGCCATCGTCTCCACGCCGGGGTAGGTTTCCCGCCATTCCGGCATTCGTCGCGCAATGTGCCCCTGGATATCCTCGGCCAGTTCCTGGAAGACCGTGCTCGTGGTTCGCCCGCAGCCGGGACAGGCCGTGACCATCGGCGCGAACGAGCGCAGGCCCATGACCTGGAGGATCTGCTGCGCGACGATCACCTCCTCGGTCCGCTCGCCGCCGGGTGCCGGGGTCAGCGAGACGCGGATCGTATCGCCGATCCCCTCTTGCAGCAGGATCGCCAGGCCCGCCGTCGAAGCGACCACGCCTTTGCTGCCCATGCCGGCCTCGGTCAGGCCGAGGTGCAGCGCGTAGTCGCAGCGCGAGGCGAGGGATCGGTAAACCGCGACCAGATGCTGCACATCGCTGACCTTGCACGACAGCACGATCCTGTCGCGGCCGAGCCCGATCGCCTCGGCGCGGGCGGCCGAGCCTATGGCCGAGACAACCATCGCTTCGCGCATCACCTCCTCGGCGGTACGCGGGTTCGCCAGCGCGGCGTTCTCGTCCATCAGCCGCGCCAGCAGCTCCTGATCGAGGCTGCCCCAGTTGACGCCGATCCGGACCGGCCGATCATGCTTCAGCGCGATCTCGATCATCGTCGCGAACTGCCGGTCGCGCTTCTCGCGAAAGCCGACATTGCCCGGGTTGATCCGGTACTTGTCGAGCGCGGTCGCACAGTCGGGATAGCGGCTGAGCAGCGTGTGGCCGATGTAGTGAAAATCGCCGACAAGCGGAACGCGAACGTTGCGAGCGTCGAGCCGTTCGCGAATGCGCGGTACCGCCCGCGCCGCATCGTCGCGATCGACGGTGATGCGGACGAGTTCGGAGCCGGCGCGAGCGAGGGCTTCGACCTGCGCCACCGTCGCATCGACGTCGGCGGTGTCGGTGTTGGTCATCGACTGGACGACGATTGGCGCGTCGCCACCGACGACAACCTGACCGATCCTGACCGGGACGGTCCGGTGCCGTTTGATGCCGTCGACCGAATAGGACATGACGAGACGCTCCTTACTGTGTGGCGCGCTGACGCCCGGACGCGAACTTGCCAACCCGGCAAAGCCGGGTCAACGGAAGTCCGGTTTCCGCATGCGAGCCCGGGTCAGGCTCGAACGTACGATCATAACGAGGCGCCACGACCCAGCTACAAGATCAGCGTTCGGCCATCGGACGCAAGGCCACGGGATCGAGGACGATGTCGCGCCGGACCTGGCCGGGCCGGCCCAGCGGCGGCAACACCGCGCTGCCAACAATGATCTCGAGGCCGCCGGCGTTGCCGGTGACCAGCGACAGGCCGCTCGACCCGTCGACGGGAAGCATCTTTCCCGCCTCGAGCACCTTCGAAAGCACGATCTGGCCGTTGCGGTCGCGCAACTCGATCCAACTTGGGGCAATGGCGCGAAGCACGATGCGCTCGCCGGCGCCGGGTGCGGTGCTCTCTTCTGCATGCGCGGCCGGCGGCGCCTCTGCCGCCGGTTCAGGCACGACGTCGCCCGGGGCCGGCGGCGGCGCGAAGACGGCGGACGCGCCGCTCGGCTGGTCGCTCGTGTCGTCTCTGGTATCGTGGCCGGCCGTCGGCTCGGTCGGCGCGTCTCCACCCGCCGTCGCCGCCGACGTGGGGGATGACGCGGCAGACGGTGAAAGAGCCGCGCTGCGAGCCTGCGGCGAGGCTTCGCGCGCCCCGGCAGGCTGCGCCGGCTGGACGGCCGGTTCCGCCTGGACCGGCTGGGCAACCGGTTCCGGCTGGGCCGGCTGGGCGGCCGGTTCCGGCTGTCGCGGCAGGGTATCCGAATCCCGCGCCGCCTGCTGCGGCGCCGGCGATTTCGGCACCGGGATCGAGTAACGCGCCGGATCGCCGGCGGACGTTGGCGCCAGCCGTTCGGGAACGGCCGAGATCTTGGCGCTGTCGTCTTCGCTCGGCGGCGACAGCAGATACCAGCCGCCGTAGGCGAGGCCGAGCAGAAGCACGCTGACGAACAGGATGGCCGCCTTCGGTACGCCGCGGTCGCTTTCGGGCGACGGAAAATGAAGATCCCCGCCGATCTTGCGCCCGAGCGTTTCGATCTTGAACTGGCGCTCCGCTTCGCCGCTGTGCATGCCGAGAAGATCGGCATAGGCGCGCACGAACCCGCTTGCATAGGTCGGACCCGGCAGCGCCTCAAAGCGACCTTCCTCGATCGCCTGGAGGAAGTGCCTGCGCACGCGCAGGGTCTCGGCGATGTTGTCGAGAGTGAGACCGCGGCGCAGGCGTTTCTCCCGGAGTGTGGCGCCGATGCCGGTTTCTTGATCCTGCTCCGCGTCGGTGTCGGCCACGACCGTCATCGCCCCCCGCGCCGCGGTTGTTCCTGAAAGCTGTCGATCAACTGAGCCATTTTCCCGTACTGACCATCGTCATAAACCCGCCACGAGCGCTCAGAACATCACCCCGTGGTCGAGGGCGTAGGCGCGAAGCTGCTCGCGGACGCTCCGCTGGCGTCCGGCGCAAAGCGAGGCGACATAGCCTTCGAGCGTGGCGAGGCGGACGCCGCGGATCGTTGCCTTGATCGGTCCGACCGCCGGCGGGGACATGGAAATTGCGCGATATCCGATGCCGATCAGGGCCAGGGCGTCGAGCGGCCGCGCCGCCATCTCGCCGCAGATGCTGACCGGAACCCGTGCGGCCTGACACTGCTGCAGGATCGTCCGCAGGATGCTGAGCGCGACCGGCGAAAGGCTGTCGTAGCGCTCGGAGATCTGATAATTGCCGCGATCGCTGGCGAAGATGAACTGGAACAGGTCGTTCGTCCCGATCGAGAGGAAGTCGACCAGACCGAGCAGCTCGGGAAGCTGGTAGATCAGAGCCGGCACCTCGAGCATGGCGCCGACGTAGACGCGCCGCGGCGACCGGCCGCTCCTCCCGCGCACCCGCGCCAGCTCCTTGTCCAGCAGGGCCCGGCCGTAGCGGAACTCGCTCACGTCGGTCAGCATGGGGAACATCAGCCACAAGTCGCGCTCCACGGCTGCCTTGATCAGCGCTTGCAGCTGCTGGCGCAACATGGCCGGCCGATCGAGCGACACGCGGATCGCCCGCCAGCCCATGGCCGGGTTCTCCTCCTGGGCGCTCGGCCAGTATGGCATCACCTTGTCGCCGCCGACGTCGAGGGTGCGGAAGATGACCGGCTTCGGCCCCGCATATTCCAGCACCTTCTGGTAGATCTGCCGCTGGGATTCGACGTCCGGGAGTTCGGGGCGGATCATGAACGGAACTTCCGTCCGATACAGCCCGACGCCGTCGATATCGGACTCGGCGAGATGCTGCAGGTCGATCAGCAGGCCGGCGTTGATGTGGACGCCGATCCGGACCCCGTCGAGGGTGACCGCCGGGAGGTCCTTGATCGCCGCGTACGCCGCTCGCCGCTCGTCGCGCGCCTTCAGACTCTTGATGAACAGCTTGCGGATGTCGTCGCTCGGCCGCACCAGGACCTGCGCGTGCTCGGCGTCGACGATCAGCTGGTCGCCGTGTTCGATGCGGCTCATCGCCTCGCGAACCTGGCCGATGATCGGGATGTCCAGGGCGCGGGCGACGATGGCGACGTGCGAGTTCGGCGAGCCTTCCTCGAGAACGACGCCGCGCAGCCGGCGCCGCTGGTAGTCGAGGAGCTGGGCCGGACCGAGGTTGCGCGCCACCAGGATGACGTCCTGGTCCGCCGGAAGGGCGGTGCTGCCCGGCTCCGCGCCGATCAGATGCTGCAGCAGTCGGTCGGCAAGATCCTCGAGATCGTGCACCCGCTCGCGCAGATAGGCGTCGGAGACCTGGCTCATCCGGGCGTGGATGTCGTCGTTGACCTTCTGCACCGCGGCCTCCGCGGTCAGGCCGGTGTTGATCGCTTCGCCGATCCGGCGCAGCCAGCCGACGTCCTCGGCGATCATCCGGTAGGTCTCGAGCACGTCGCGATGCTCACCGTCGCCGCCGACGGCGGTCGAGCGCAGCATGTCGTCGAGGGCGCCGTGCATGTCGGCGACCGCGTGACGCAAGCGTTCGTGCTCGATCCGGGTGTCCTCGGCGACAATCTTGCGGATGGCGAAGCGCGGCTTGTGCAAGACCGCGACGCCGAAGGCGAGGCCGCTATGCAGGCGCGCGCCCTCCAGCCGGGTCGGGGTCGCCGTGACCGTCTCCGCAGGCAACAACTGCGCCTGATCGACCGGGATACCGCTCGCCACCATCTCGGCCAGCACCATCGCCACGGTCTGCAGCGCTTCGATCTCTTCGTCCGTGTACTGGCGCGCCGACGTGTTCTGCACCGCAAGCACGCCGACGACCCGACCGCCGCGCAGAATCGGCACGCCCATCAGCGAATGGTAGATCTCCTCGCCGGTCTCCGGCCGGAAGGCGAAGCTCGGATGGCTCTGTGCTTCGGACAACGCCAGCGGTCGCTGCTTGGCGGCGATCTCGCCGATCAGCCCCTCGCCGACGCGCAGGCGGGTACGGCGCACCGCGGCGGCGCGAAGGCCCTGGGTCGCGAACAGCTCGAGCACGTCTCCGGCGCGACGAATGTAGATCGAGCAGACTTCCGCGGCCATGTCCTTGGCGATAATGGCGACGATGCGAGCCAAACGACCGTCGGTGTTGCCGCCGCTGGCCATGACGTCGCGGATGCGCGCAAGAAGCCGCCGCAGGACCAGGACGGTCTGGCCATGGTGCATCACCTCAGCCGGCCTCCCGGAGCTCGCGCGCCGCGAGCGCCGCGAGCGCCTGGGCGACGAGCTCTTCGATGATCTCCGCGGTCGGCTGCTCGCGCGAGACCATGCCGACGCTCTGCCCGGCCATCAGCGAGCCGCCCTCGACATCGCCGTCGATGACGGCTCGGCGCAGCGCGCCGGCCCAGAACAACTCGACCTCGAGCTGCGCCTGCTCCTGGCTCAGCTCCCCGCGCCGGTAGCGCTCGGCGATCTGTCGCTGCACCTCCACGAACCGCCGCGTCCCGCCGTTGGCGAGCGCGCGCACGGGGATCACCGGCAAATCCGGGTCGACCTGGATCGAGACGATCGCGTCGCGGGCGCTGGCGCGGACGAAGGCCTTCTTGAAGGCGGGATGGGCGATGCTTTCGGTGGCGCAGACGAAGCGCGTGCCGAGTTGGCAACCGCTCGCTCCCATCTCCAGGTAGGTCACCACCGCCTCGCCGCGACCGACGCCGCCGGCGACGAATACCGGCACCTCGCGCACCGCCGGCAGGATCTCCTGGGCCAGCACGCTGGTTGAGACCGGTCCGATATGACCGCCCGCCTCGGCGCCTTCGATAACAAGCGCGTCAACGCCATTGCGGATCAGGCGCTTGGCGATGCCGAGCGACGGGGCGAAGCTCACGACCTTGGCGCCGCCGTCCTTCAGCCGCCTGATGAGGCCAGCCGTCGGCATGCCGCCGGCGAGAACGACATGGCCGACCTTGCGCTCAAGGCACACCGTGGCCAGCGCCTCGAGGTCGGGGTGCATGACGATCAGGTTGACGCCGAAGGGCTTGTCGGTCAGGGCCTGGGTGGCGGCGATTTCCCGATCCAGCGCGTCCGCCTGCAGCGAGCCGCAGGCGATGACACCGAAGCCGCCGGCATTGGAGATCGCCGAGACGAGGTGCTGCTCGGAAACCCACGACATGGCGCCGCCCATCAGGGCGTAGCGGCAACCGAGAAATTCAGTGCCCCGCGACCACAGCCGGTCGAGCCGCGTCTGCGCGGAGTGTCCAGCCATGGTCGCCTAGGCGTCGAGCCCGTAGGCGGCGTGCAGGGCGCGGACCGCAAGCTCCGTATATACTTCGTCGATCAACACGCTGACCTTGATCTCGGAGGTCGAGATGACCTGAATGTTGATCCCCTTTTCGGCTAAAGTGCGGAACATCCGTTGCGCTATGCCCGCGTGGCTGCGCATACCGACCCCAATCACCGAAACCTTGACGACATTGGCGTCCGAACGCAAGTCGGCGTAACCGATATTGTCGCGGCATCCGGAGATGACGCTGACGGCGCGCTCCAGATCGGCCTTGCCGACGGTGAAGGTCAGGTCGGTCGTCTCTCCCGAAGGTGAGACATTCTGCACGATCATGTCAACGTTGATGCTGGCGTCGGCAAGGGGTCCGAAGATGCTTGCCGCGATCCCCGGCCGGTCGGCGACCCGCAGAAGCGTAATTTTGGCCTCGTCCCGGCTGTAGGCGATGCCGCTCACCAGTTCCTGTTCCACGATCTCGTCCTCCCCGACAACGAGCGTCCCCGGCAGGTCCGCGAAGCTCGACAACACCTGCAGGCGGACGCCGCAGTTCATTGCCAACTCGACGGCGCGAGTCTGCAGGACCTTTGCCCCCAGCGACGCCATCTCGAGCATTTCCTCGTAGGTGATCCGCTCGAGTTTGCGCGCGCGCGCGGCGATCCGCGGATCCGACGTATAGACGCCGTCCACGTCGGTGTAGATGTCGCAGCGATCCGCCGCCAAGGCCGCGGCCAAAGCCACCGCCGACGTGTCCGATCCGCCGCGGCCGAGCGTGGTGATGCGGCCGTCCGCGGTGATGCCCTGGAAGCCGGCCAGCACCGCGACCTCGCCGCGCGCCATCCGTCGGACGATCTCGTCGGTTTCGACACCCTGGATACGGGCGCGGCCATGGGCGTTGTCGGTACTCAGCGGCAACTGCCAGCCGAGCCAGGAACGCGCCGCCACGCCGAGTTCCTGCAGCGCCAGGGCGAGAAGGCCGGCCGTCACCTGCTCGCCGCTGGCGACGACAACGTCGTACTCTCGCGCGTCGTGCAGGGGGCTGATCGCCGAGACGTAGCCAACGAGCTGGTTTGTGACACCCGCCATCGCCGAGACCACCACCGCGACCTCGTTGCCGGCCGTCACACTCCCGGCGACCCGCGCCGCCACCGCCTTGATGCGGTCGATATCGGCCACGGATGTGCCGCCGAATTTCTGGACGAGTCGCGCCATGGCCTCCGCAGTCTGTCGGTTCTCTCAATCGACCCGTTCGCGCTCTCGCAATGAAAGCGTGACACGGGTGCTGGTCTTCCAGGATGATGACCGGGCCCGGTCCGGTTGATGGCGTCGGTGACGGCGCTAGATAAAGGCAAAGCGGCAATCAGCGCAACAATCGTGCGCGCCTTCGCGCAACCCAAGCAGCGAGCGATACGCCATGGCGCAAAATCCAGCAGGGTCCAGTACGCTGGCGCCCGACGAAGTCGAGCGTTTTGCCGCGCTGGCGGATACCTGGTGGACCCTCGACGGTGAGTTCGGCCAACTGCACAAGCTCAACCCGGTGCGCATCGCCTTCATCCGCGACCACGTCCTCGCCCACTTCGGCCGGACCGCGGATCGTTCAGCCGGCAGTAGCCAAGGCGCAGCGGGCGGCGGGCGCACCGGCGAGGCGAGGCCCTTCGCCGGGCTCAGCATGGTCGACCTCGGCTGCGGCGGCGGCCTGTTGACCGAGCCGATGGCCCGGCTCGGGGCTGATGTGACCGGCGTGGACGCCGAGGCAAAGGCGATCGGCGTCGCCGCCGCTCATGCCGCCGCTCAGGGCCTGGAGATCGATTACCGCTGCGCCCTGCCGGAGGCATTGGCCGGCGAAGGCCGGTCCTTCGATGTCGTGCTCGCCATGGAGATCATCGAACACGTCGCCGACATCGACGCCTTCGTCGCGGCCTGCGCCCAGCTGCTCGCGCCAGGCGGGGCGATGGTCCTGTCGACGCTGAACCGGACCCTCAAGGCGCTGGCGCTGGCCAAGATCGGCGCGGAATACGTGCTTCGCTGGGTGCCGCCGGGCACCCACGATTGGCGCAAGTTCGTGCGCCCCGACGAGCTGTCGAGGGCCCTGCGGCGGAACGGCCTGCGCGTCCGCGCCTTTCGCGGCATAACCTACAATCCGCTGGCCGACCGCTGGGCGTTGAGCGAAGACCTCTCGATCAACTACCTCGCCTTCGTCACCCGCAGCGCAATTGGCGGTCGCAACCGCGCAACCTAGCCGTCGCGGCGTCGCCACCACGGCAAAACCTGGCAGACAATCCCGTCCTCGCGCAACGCGGCCGCCTCCTCGGCGCTGGCCTCGCCGTAGATGCCGCGCTCGGAGGTCTCGCCGAAATGGATGCGGCGCGCTTCCTCGGCAAAGCGCGGGCCGACGTCCTCGCAGGTCGACTCGATGGTGGCGCGCAGCCGGCTCAGAACCTTGGCCACCACGTCCGCGTCGACGTGCAGGCGATCGCCTGGTGCCGGCACCGGTCCCGAGGCCGCGGCGGCTGCGGTTCCGCCGCCCGGCTCACCGGCCGAAGCCTCGGCCTCAGCCGCCTGGCCAATTTTTGCCCTGCTCCGAGCCGAACGGGCGACGCGCGGGGCCATCGGCGCCTTGATCACATCGGTGTTGCCGCATAACGGGCAGACCAGCGCGCCGGCGTCGGCCTGCTCGTCGAACGAAGCGCCGGAGAGGAACCACGCCTCGAACCGATGCCCGGACGCGCAGGCGAGATCGAAGACAATCATGGAACCGGGCTCGCGAACGGCCGATCGTGGTCGAGCGACGGGATGCGTCGTCTCGCGTCTGCGACCGCTTCGGTGTCGACCGCGGCGGTGATGACGCCGACGCCGTCGCCGCCGGCGTCGGCAATGATCGCGCCCCATGGATCGATAATCAGCGAGTGGCCGAAGGTGCGCCGGCCCTGGGCATGCACCCCGGACTGCGCCGGGGCAAGGACGTAACACCCGGTTTCGATCGCCCGGGCGCGGGCGAGGACGTGCCAGTGGGCCGCGCCGGTGGTTTGCGTGAACGCCGCCGGGATCGCGAGGATTTGGGCACCGGCCTTCGCGAGCGCTCGATACAGGTGGGCAAAGCGCAGGTCGTAGCAGACGCTCAGGCCCAACCGACCCCATGGCGTCGCCGCGACCACCGCCTTTTCTCCCGGAGCGATGACGGCCGATTCCCGGTAATTCTCGCCGTTGCCGAGATCGACGTCGAACAGGTGGATCTTGTCATAGCGAACGACCACGCGGCCTTGCCCGTCGATCAGCAGCGATCGGTTGACGATGCGCCCGTCATCGCGGCGAATCGTGAGCGACCCGATCAGGATCCAGACGCCGAGCGCGGCGGCCTCAGCCGCAAAAGCGGCAAGAGCGGGGTGGTCGGCCTCCGCAATCGCCTTTTCCCGCTGCAGGGCCTGATCCGGCTCGATCATCGCGACGTTTTCGGGCAATGCGATCAGCACCGCTCCCGCTGCGTGCGCCTCCCTGATCAGCGGCAGGACGGCGTCGATATTGGCGCCGATCTCCCGACGCGCACTCGTTTGCACGCAGGCGACGGTGCAGCGCGCCATCGCCGCTCAGCCCTGCCCCTGCAGGATGGCATCGAGACGGCCCAACCTGTCCAGGTTGACGAGTTCGTCGGAGTCGCCGACGTGGCGTCCATCGACGAAGATCTGCGGCACCGTCTTTCGTCCGCCGGCGCGCTCCTGCATCTTCTGCCGCGCGCCCGGCTCTAACGAGACATCGTGCTCTTCGAACGCCACGCTTTTCCTCTCCAGCAGCGCCTTGGCGCGCTGACAGTAGGGGCAGAAGGGGGTCGTATAAATCTCTATCCTGGCCACCGGCGCGACCTCCTGGAAGGCAATGGGCGCATTGTTCGACGGTCGAGATATGGTCCGGTCCGGCCGAGGATGGAAGCGCGCGGTCGCGCGAGCCGGCGCATGGCAGGTCCGCTCGATCAGTCGGCGCGAACCGTGCGCGCAAGGGTGAGCAGGTCGACCGCTGCGGCGCCTTCGCCCAGCAGCGCCCGCGCGCAGGCTTCCGCAGTCGCGCCGGTCGTACGGACATCGTCGACGAGCAGAACCCGCCGTCCGGCGAGCGCAGCGGTCCAGGCCGGATGAACGACGATGGCACCGCGCACCGCTTCGGCGCGCGCCGTCGGGCCGAGCCTGCCCAGCGAGGGGGTCTTGCGACGCCGCACCAGCAGGTCCGGGATCGCCGGCACCTCGCACAGGCGGGCGATCGCCAGGGCCAGGAGGGCCGCCTGGTTGTACTTGCGCGCCAGCAGGCGGGTCCAGTGCAGCGGCACCGGAGCGAGGATATCGGCGTCGCCGAGCAACTCGGCGCCGGCGCGTGCCATCCAGCCGGCGAAAACCGGCGCAGCGTCCGTCCGATCGGCGCGCTTGAAGGCAAGGATCAGGCCGCGGCTGCCGTCGTCGTATACGACGGCCGCGCGGGCGCGCTCGAACAACCGGCGCCGGGCGAGGCATTCGCCGCAGAGGCCGCCATCGCCCGCCGCCGTTGCGAAGGGCAGGCCGCAGGCCTCGCACAACGGCGGGGCGATAAAGCGAATGTTCGACCAGCAGGCCGAACAGAGGGCGACGTCGGCGCGAAGCAGTTCGCGACAGCCGAGGCATTGCGGGGGGAGAAGCGAATCGAGCAGGTGACGGCCAAATCGGCGCAGCAACGGCCGCCCTTGTCGAGGCACGGGCCGAAGCAAGCCAACCTGCTCTTTGCTTGAAGCCATCGCTTCGGCCATATAACAGGAAGCCGGCGCCTTAGGAAGATTTTTTACCCCATGTGGGGTCTACGGGACAGTGTTCATGCCTGATGCCATGACCGTATTCGACCGACGGGTCCTCCGGCTCCGGCGCGACCGGGCGGCGGCGACATTGGCCGGCCACGACTTCCTTTACCGGGAGGTCGCCGATCGTCTCGCCGATCGCCTCGATGATGTCCGCCGCAGGTTCCTGCTGGCTTTGGATCTCGGCTGCCACACCGGCACCCTGGCGACGGCGCTCCGCGGCCGTGGCGGAATCGAAACCCTGGTGAACTGCGACGTGGCGCCGGGGATGGTGGCGCTCGCGCCGCCGCCCGCGGTGGCCGGCGACGAGGAGGCGCTGCCTTTCGCCGATGGCGCCTTCGATCTGATCCTCAGCGTGCTGAGTTTGCACTGGGTCAACGATCTGCCCGGCGCCCTGGCGCAGATCCGCCGGGCGTTGCGCCCGGATGGGCTCTTTCTTGCCGCGATGCTCGGCGGGCAGACGCTGAAGGAACTCCGCCAGGTCCTTGCCGACGCCGAAATTGCCGCGGAGGGCGGCCTCAGTCCGCGCGTATCGCCCTTCGTCGGCGTTCGCGACGCCGGCAATCTTCTGCAACGGGCCGGCTTCGCCCTGCCCGTGGTCGACGCCGAGGTGATCACCGTTTCGTACAGCGACCCTTTGCGCCTGATCGAAGACATCCGCGGCATGGGCGAGGCCAACGTCGCCATCGAGCGACGCCGGCAATTCGCCCGGCGAGCGACTCTGTTTGACGCCGTTGCTCGGTACCGCGATCGTTACGCCGACGATCGGGGTCGGATTCCGGCGACGTTTCAGGTTATCTACCTCACCGCCTGGGCGCCCGACCCGTCGCAGCCGAAACCGCTTCGGCGTGGCAGCGCGAGAAGCTCGCTGGCAGCCGCCTTGGCGACGCCGGAGACGCCGACAGAGGGCGCAGGCGGGGCGGGATAAGGGGATTTTTCATGGGCGAGGAGACGGCCGAGGACCTCCGCATCGGCGAGACGGCGGCACAGCTCCGGGCGATGAAGCAGGCCCTCGGCGACAGCTACTGGCAGGACGAAGAGGTGCATGCGCTGCAGCAGACGTTGCGCCGCCTGATCGGCAGCTACGGCGCCTGGGGCGAGAATCGGTTGCCGATGCACCAGCGGGCGCGCGCGGCCGCGCGCCTCGAGAGCGAGAACGCCGACCTGCTCTGGCCCGGCCGTGCGTCCGGCGGATGAGACCGGTCATCCCGCCTTGCGCCTTTCCGATCGTCTTCCCGCTGTTGCGCTTTTCTTCTTCTCCCTCCGGGCCTTCCTCTCCCTCCGGGAGAGGATGAGGTGAGGGGGCTTTTCCGTCAGTGAAGTTCGTCGCGCCGCTCGTTCGCGCCACGCTGGTGCGCCGCTACAAGCGTTTCCTCGCCGATGTCGCGTTGGAGGGCGGGGAGGTCGTGACCGCGCACTGCCCGAATTCCGGTTCGATGCTGTCGGTGAATGCGGTCGGCGCCGAGGTCTGGCTGTCGCCGGCGGCCGGAGCGAAGCGCAAACTGCCGTATACCTGGGAGCTGATTCGCCTCGGTGACGAGCTGGTCGGCATCAATACCGGCCGGCCCAATCCGCTCGTCGCCGAAGCCATCGTCGCGGGCGCCATTCCCGAACTCGCCGGCTACGACAGGATCCGTCGCGAGGTGCGGTACGGCCGCAACTCCCGGATCGACCTCTTGCTCGAAGCGCCCGACCGCCCCACGTGCTTGGTCGAGGTGAAGAACGTAACCATGAACCGCCAGCCGTCGCGCCGCATCGTCGAATTTCCCGATTGCGTGACCGCGCGAGGAACAAAACACCTGAACGAGCTCGCCGATGCTGCCGCCGCCGGCCGCCGCGCCGTGATGCTGTTTCTCGCTCAGCGCGGCGACGCCGACGGGTTCGTGATCGCGGATGACCTGGATCCGGGTTACGCGACGGCCCTTGAGCGCGCTGCCGATGCCGGCGTCGAGATGCTGTCCTACCGCTGTGCGGTCAACACCGACTGGATCCGGATCAACCGGCCGATGACCTTCATGGGTCGATCATCGGCGATCGGACGGTTTTCGGCCCTCGACTCAAGGAGCTTTCCGGTGGCAGGGTGCAGCCATGAATGAAGTCAGCGTCGCTCCCGATCGGGCCAGCCGAACCATCAAGATCCACCGCGAGGAGCACTTCGCAGCGATGCGCCGGGCCGGCGCGCTCGCCGCTGAGACCCTCGACTTCATCACCCCCTACGTTCAGCCGGGGGTTTCGACCGACGAGCTCGACGGCCTGTGCGATGCCTTCGTCCGCGATCACGGCGGCATTTCCGCGCCGCTGAACTATCGCGGCTTCCCGAAATCGATCTGCACTTCGATCAACCATGTCGTCTGCCACGGGATACCCGACCCCGGGAAGCGCCTGAAGGAGGGCGACGTTGTCAACATCGACGTCACCCCCATCGTCGACGGCTGGCACGGCGACTCGAGCCGGATGTATCCTGTCGGCGCGATCGGGGTGAAGGCGCAGCGGCTGATCGATGTCACCTTCGAGGCGATGTGGAAGGGAATTGCCGTCGTCCGGCCGGGCGCGACCGTCGGCGATATCGGCCACGCGATCCAGTCCTTCGTCGAGGCGCAGCGGTTCTCGGTGGTGCGCGACTTCTGCGGCCACGGGTTGGGGCGGGTTTTTCATGACGCGCCCAATATTCCGCACTACGGCGAGCCGGGGAGCGGCCCGGAGTTGCGCGAAGGCATGTTTTTCACCATCGAGCCGATGATCAACGCCGGCCGCTGGGAGGTGAAGATCCTCAAGGACGGCTGGACGGCGGTCACCAAGGACCGGTCGCTTTCGGCCCAGTTCGAGCATTCGATCGGGGTGACCGCCGACGGTTGCGAGGTCTTCACCCGCTCGCCAACCGGCCTGGACCGGCCGCCCTACGCGATTTGATGTCGAAAAAGTCGGCGCCGCCGGCCCCGGCGCTGGCCGAGACGGTTGTGCCGCGACCCCACCACGCCAACCACCGTCAGCGGCTGCGCGCGCGTTTGCTCGAGGGCGACGGCGAGGCTTTTGCCGACTACGAGCTTCTCGAGCTCCTCCTCTTCTATTCCATCGACCGGGTCGACGTGAAGCCGCTGGCCAAACAGCTCCTCGGCGACTTCCGCAGCTTCGGCGCGGTGCTGGCCGCCGAACCGCAGCGGCTGGAGGCCTATCCGAGGGTCAACGAGCGCACCACCGCCTTGTTCAAGGCGGTGCGCGAGGCCTCGCGCCGGGTTGTCCGCTGCGAGATCGTCGGTCGGCCGGTGCTGTCGTCGTGGAGCCGGGTCGTCGACTACTGCCGCGCCTGCCTTGTCGACGCCGCGACCGAGCAGTTCCGCCTGCTCTTCCTCAACCGCAAGAACGAGCTGATCGCTGACGAGGTCCAGGGGCGGGGGACCGTCGACCACACCCCGGTCTACCCGCGCGAGGTCGTCAAGCGGGCGCTGGAGCTGGGGGCGACGGCGCTGATCATGGTTCACAACCATCCGTCGGGCGATCCGGCGCCGTCGCGCGCCGACGTCGAGATGACCATCGAAATCCGCGACGCCGCCGACAAGCTCGGTATCGCGCTCTACGATCACATCATCGTCGCAAAGAGCGGGGCCACATCCCTGAAGGCACAGGGGCTGCTGTAACGACCTCATAAGGCCGCCGCTCAAGCGGTCTCAACCGGTCGGTGTCTTCGGGCTCCTGTCCGCCGACCCGTCGTCCGTGGTAGCGATGAACCGCCGCTCCGCCGCCGGCGTTTGCGCCGCAGCCAGCAGACTCGGCCAGTCGCCGGGCGGGTTGCCGGCGGCCAGCATCCGCACGAAGACGGCGTATGGGTCCGACCGGGCGCCGGCCTTGCGCAAGGTATCGCGGTCGTTAACCCAAGCGTAGACGATCACCTTGGCCCCGGCATCGGCGCGGAAGAACAAGCGAAACCTGTTGCCGCCAAACTTTGCGCGAAACCAGTGCCGTCGGCCCTTGCCCAGGGTCTGGCCCTGACGAAACACCGGCGCCAGCGGATCGCGTGGGATGCGCTCCAGCATCAGGGCGGTCAACGCCGCCAGCAGGCGGGCGTCGGTCTTGTTTCGCCAGCCATCCGGGTCGGCGCGCTTGGCGCGCTCCACCGCGGCGGCGAGACGCTCCACCTGATCGAGGAACAGGGGATGGCCGTAAAGCCGCCAGCCGTAACGCTCGATCGCCACGGCGATGCGTCCGCTACAGCGTGACGTCGCCCTCGATGGGCGCGTCGGGATCGACCTCTCCGGCCTCGCCGACCAGCGTCTCCAGGCGGGTCGCCAAAGCCTCCGGGACCGGCACGACGGCCGCGGCCGGACGCACCGCCATGTCCGCCTCCAGCAGCGCCAGGAAGGCCGTCAGCGCCGGATCGGCATCGGCCTCCTCGGGGACGGCGTGGACGCTCACACAGCCCCCTTCCACGCGGAAGGCGATGCTGCCGCCATAGCCGACGCCCAAGGCCTGGCGTACGACTTTCGGCACGGTCGTCTGGCCTTTGGCGGTGATGGTGCAAACCTCTTCGATCACCGGCATCCAGCTCACCTCGTCAAGGACAGGCTTCTCCCCTTTTGGCAATGTAAGCTAAATTCCTTACCTTGTCAGCCTGATCCTTGCGCGAGACGGCAGCAGCCAACCGGGAGGTGGCAACCTCCCGAATGGCGTGAACGCGGTTTTGGCGGTTGTCGGCGTCGTTCAGCAACAATCTCGAGTCGTTCAGGAACGGCGCGGCGCCGCCGCCCTCAGGCGGCCAGCTTGGCGAAGGCTTCGATGACCTCGGGGGGCGCTTGCACAAGCTCGATGAGGACGCCCTCGCCGCTGACAGGCAGCTCTTCGTTGCCCTTCGGGTGGAGAAAGGTGATGTCGAAGCCCGCCGCCCCTTTGCGAATGCCGCCGGGGGCGAAGCGAACGCCGTTGGCGGAGAGCCACTCCACCGCGGCCGGAAGGTCGTCGATCCAGAGGCCGATGTGGTTAAGGGGCGTGGTGTGGACCGCGGGCTTCTTCGCGGGATCCACAGGCTGCATCAGATCCACTTCGACTTTCAAAGGACCCGAGCCGATCGCCGCGATATCCTCGTCGACGTTCTCGCGCTCGCTTTTGAAATTGCCGGTAATGGTGAGCCCGAGAGAATCTACCCACAACTTCTTCATCTTTTCTTTGTCCGGCCCCCCGATGGCGACCTGTTGTATGCCGAGTACTTTGAAGGGTCTGTCGCCCATGAAACTCTCCCTTTAGCGAGCGGTCCGATTT
>JAEULH010000052.1 GCA_016793925.1 Rhodospirillales bacterium
TGTTCACCCGGATGGTCGACCGCTTCTTCCGCAGCGTCGAGGACGGCTGGCTGCGGGTCCACTGGCTGGAGGCGGAGACGGCGCGGGTAACCCGTCGGCTGGTGATCGCCCTGATCTGGATCTTCGCCTTGACCATGGCCCACCCGTACATCCCGGGCTCCGGCTCCGAGGCGTTCAAGGGCATCAGCGTCCTTCTCGGGCTGATGATCTCGCTGGGCGCGAGCGGCTTCGTCAACCAGATCATGAGCGGCCTGGTGATCGTCTATGCGCGTTCGCTGAAGACCGGCGAGTACGTGCGAGTGGGCGAGCACGAAGGCCAGATCACCGAAATCGGCTCCGTGGCGACGAAGATGCTGACCCCGACCCGGCAGGAGATCACCATCCCGAACGCGACCCTGGTGGCGTCGTCGATAACCAACTACTCGCGGCTGGCCAATGCCGAGGTCGGCGCGATCATCACCACCCGGGTGACCATCGGCTACGACGCCCCGTGGCGGCAGGTCCAGGCCATGCTCATGCTGGCTGCGGAGCGCACGGCGGCGATCCGCAAGAGACCGAAGCCAGAGGTGCGCCAGCGGGCTCTCAGCGACTACTACGTCGAATACGACCTGCTGTTCAGCATCGATCGGCCGGAAAGGCAGCGGGTCATCCTGTCGGACCTGCATGCGCACATTCAGGACGTCTTCAACGAGTTCGGCGTCCAGATCATGTCCCCCCACTTCGTCGGCCAGCCGGCGGACAAGGTCTGGGTTGCCCCGAAAGCCTGGTATCAGGCCCCGGCCGACGGACCGGCAGACCGGCCGACATCGCTGCCACAGGCGGCGGACGCCGCGGCCGCGTCGCTGGCGGGACAGCCGGCCGGCAAGCCCGCGTAGGCGAGGCTGGGGCACATCCCCGACTGCAGGCCCGGGCCCGGTGAGCGGCCATGGTTGATGCAGGCTCCCGCCGGGCGCGGTTGTCCTTGTGCGGCGGTGCGACTACTCATAGTATCAACAACCGGGGAGTGTGGCGTTTCGTCGACCCATTCGCGACCGGCCTCGAAAATAAAGGGCGGCGTGGATCGGTACGGCGAGACCGGTCTTCATGTCGGACTTGAGGTTCTCGGAGAGCCCTGCGGCGCGAAGACTGCGCTTTGCCATGCGAGCCGATACGGGAAGTCTGCTGGGCCAGCCGAGGCCAGAGGATGCGAAGCCTTCGATGTCGGTGTTCCGGCTGTAACCGGGCGTGCGGTACCGCGTGGTGCGGGCGATGAGAAAGTCCATTCCGTTCGCGACGCTGGCGGCTGCTATTGCTTGTCTGATGCTGGTCGCCGGCTGTGCGGGTGTCTCGCTAAGGAGAGACGCCATCCGCCCTGAACCGACCTACGCCCGGCCACCGGCGACCACAGGTGTCCTGGCTGACATGGCGCGCCGCATCGCCGTCGAATACGGACCGGACGCCTCCGGGTTCAAGGTGCTGGACGGCAGCGAGGAGGCGCTGGATTGGCGCCTCGCGCTCATCGATACGGCCGTGTCGTCGGTCGATATCCAGACCTACCTCTGGTACCCGGACAACACCGGGCGGCTGATGCTGGAACGAGCAATCCGCGCCGCCCAGCGGGGCGTGCACGTACGCCTGATCGTCGACGATCTGCTGACGGTCGGGCTCGACCAGTTGATCGTCGAGCTCGAGAACCAGCCCAACTTCGAGATCAGGTTGTTCAACCCATGGGCAGGCCGCAGCTTCGGTGCGCGGTTGGGGGAACTGGTCGCGGAGACGGAGCGGCTCAATACGCGCATGCACGACAAGCTGGTAATCGTTGACGGCGTTGCCGCCGTGGTCGGCGGACGCAATATCGGCGATCACTACTTCGGGATCAGCCATGCGTACAACTTCCACGATCTCGACCTGATCGGCATCGGCCGCGTTGCGCAGCAGGCCAACGCCATGTTCGACGCTTTCTGGAACGGCGATTGGGTCGTTTCGGCCCGAAATCTGGACATCGACCCCGATCCGGAATTCGCCGAAGCCGAGTGGAAGGACATCCAGACAAAGAACCGCAAGGCCAAGGAACTCTCCGCCTTCCCGCGCGAGGTCCAGGACTGGAGCAGAGAATTGGCCGATCTGGAGGGGAATCTCCGTATCGGAACCAGCGAGGTGGCGTACGACGAGGCCACCGGCAAGGCGATTTCTCAGAACATGGCTGCGGAGATGTTCCGGTTCCTGGAACGGGCCCAGCACGAAGTGCTGATCACGAACGCCTATATCATTCCCGGCGAGCCCGGGATCGACCTCGTGCGAAGACTGACCGGTCGCGGGGTCAAGGTGCGCATTCTGACCAACTCCCTTGCCTCTCACGACGTGCCGGCAGTGAACAGCCACTACGAGGACTGGCGCGACGATCTCGTCAAGGCCGGCGCCGAGCTGTACGAGCTGCGGGCAGACGCCGCAATCCGGTCGATCGTCGAAGTCCCGCCGGTCGAGGGCGAATTCGTCGGTCTACACACCAAGTCGGTGGTTGTGGACGGTCGGTATGTGTTCATTGGCTCGATGAACTTCGATCCGCGCTCGTCCAACATCAACACCGAAGCGGGCGCGTTTATCGACAGCCCGACCCTGGCGGCGGACGTGCAGGCTCTGATGGAACGGGACATGGCGCCGGACAATGCCTGGCAAGTGTTCCTGGACGAGAGCGGCGAACCCTATTGGGTCAACAGTCGCGAGACCGTCACCACGCAACCGGCGCGCGACACGTTCCAGCGGGTCTTGAACGTGTTCTTCAAGGCCTTCCCTAGGAGTTATTATTGATACCGGCCGTGTAAACAGGCGCGGCCGCTTCGCTTTGCCGAATAATGGAGGCGCACGCGATCAGGATGGAGACGGCCCCGACCAGGCGCGCCAACCGGGCGGCTGCCGGTTTCTGCCTGTGGATGGCGGTCGCGCTGACAGCTCACGGCTGCGCGACTTCAGGGTCGGTCCAGAACGACAAGTCGTACAAGGAGAGAGCCGAGACGCAGGTGCAGGGCGATCTCAGCGTGACGGTTGCTCTTCCGACCGCGGCGGAGGCTGCGGAAATCTACGGTGTTGATCTCGCCGAAAGGCAGATCCAGCCGGTCTGGATCGAGGTCCGAAACGACGCCGATGTGCCGTACTGGTTCCTCAGCTCAGGGCTCGACCCCAACGACTATTCCCCGTCTGAAGTGGCCTACGCCTTCGCGGGCGATGGCGTTGACGGCAAGGACGCGCTGAGCGCCCGGTTCGCGGCGCTGCAGTTCACCAACCCGATCATGCCCGGCACGACCGTTTCGGGCTTCCTGCTGACCAACCTTGATGAAGGCGTCAAGGCCGTGGACGTCGACCTGATCGCCAGGTTCGACGCCAAGAGCTTCACCTTTATCGCGACCGATCCGAGCTTCAGGTTCGTCATAAGCCGGGTGAACTTCGATACGCTCTACCGTCAGGACGAACTCGTCCACGTGAACGAGGAGAGCGAGCTCCGGAAGTTGCTCGAGGGGCTGCCGTGCTGCGTCACCAACGCCGACGGCACCAAAAATGGCGATCCGCTCAATCTGGTGCTCATCGGTGAGAAGGACGACATCATTGCGGCTTTCACCCGGCGCCGATGGCACCCGACCGAGGTCGTCTGGTCCGGATCGCTTTGGCGCACGGTCCGCTCCTTCCTCGCGAGGTCGCGCTATCGCTACTCGCCGATCAGCCCGCTCTACCTCTATGGACGTCCCCAGGATGCGGCGGGGCAGAAGGCGCGTGCGACCATCCATGAACGCAATCACGTACGGTTCTGGCTGAGTCCCATCCGCTTCCGGGGCGCAGACGTCTACGTCGGCCAGATCAGTCGCGACATCGGGGTCAAATTCACCCTGAAGTCGCCAACCATCTCGACACACGTGATCGACCCCGACGTCGACGAGGCGCGGCGCTATCTGGTCGAGGATCTCGCGTATTCCCAGGCGCTGCACCGGATCGGCTTCGTCAAGGGCGTGGGCGCGTCGGGCAAGAGCGGGCCGCGGGAGAACCTGGTCGGCGATCCCTGGTACTCCGATGGCCTGCGTGCCGTTCTGTTCTTCGAACCCAGGCCATATTCGCTGAGCGAACTCAAGGTGCTCAACTGGGAACCCGTTCCGAGCCTGAGGCACGCGCCCACGGTCGGCGGCGCCGGTGGTCAGGGGAGCGGAAGCCGATGACCGGCGGCGGCGCCGGTCGCGGTCACTTGTCCGGAGCCGTTACGGCTGCCTTTGCCCTCGCTCTGCTCCTCCTGACCGCGTCCTGTGCGGGCACTTTTGAAAGGCCGGCGCCGGTCGACGAAGGGCCCATGCGCGCGCGAGCCGTGAGCAGGACGGAAGACGGCGTCCGGGTGGCCGCGGCCGTCCCCAGCGCGAGCGAGTCGCGCTCGATCTTCGGCGTCGACCTTGAGGAGCACGGCATTCAACCGCTCTGGCTGGAGATCGAGAACGGCAGCCGGCGCAACCTCTACCTGCTGCGGACCGGGCTGGATCCGGAATACTTTGCGCCCCGGGAAGTGGCCTATCTGTACAAGAGTTCCTTCAACGACCAGGGCGAAGCGGCGCTGGGCGAGCATCTCGAAGCCCTGAGCTTCGACAGCCGCAGCCCGATCCGTCCGGGCGAAACGGTCTCGGGTTACGTCTACGTGAACAGGGCCGATCCGACCATGATGGTCGACGTCGACTTGATCGGCCGCGAATGGAGCAAGCGCATTGGCCTGGTGGTCCCGGTGCTGGGGACTGAGGCTTCGCGCCAGCGTTTGGCTGCGCTCGCCAGGCTGCATGAAGACGCCCAGATCGTGGACATCGGCGACGAGGCGACGCTGCGCACAGCCTTGGAGAATCTGCCCTGTTGCGCGACCAGCGAGACCGGAAACGAGAGGCTGCCGCTCAACCTGGTCCTGATCGGCGACCTGGCCGAATGGGGGCCGGCGTTCAGACGGCGGACCTATCGCTACGCGCCGGTCGCTCCCCTCTATGCCTTCGGGCGCGTGCAGGATCTTTCGGGGCGCAAAGTCAGCCGGTGGGTGCCTTCCCAGCCGCAGTCGGTGCGGGTTTGGCTGACGCCGCTGCGGTATCAGGGTGCCGCTGTCTGGGTTGGACAGATCAGCACGCGCCTGGGTGGGCGCTTCGCGCCGTCTGAGGAGGACACCCGGGGCATCGACCCGGATGTCGACGCGGCGCGCAACGATGTCGTGCAGGACCTGCTCTACTCGCAGGGTGTGTCCAAGATCGGCTTTGTCGGAGGGGCGGGCGTCGCAAGCGGCGCCGAAGAAGCCGGGGGCGCAGAGCCGCGGTACCGCACCGACGGATTGCGCGCGGTGCTGGTATTCGGAGGGGACGCGGTGTCGCTCGCCGATATCGATTTCTTCGACTGGGAGCGCCTGGTCGATCACGGCTGGCAGAAAGCCGGAACGCCCCCGATGCGGTAGCGCATCCGGCAATGGATCGGCGCCGCCATCAGGCTGCACTCGCACGGGACGTCGGCCTTCGGCTACACTTTGCGCGGAAACTCAAACGGGGCGGGGCTTGCGATGCTGAAGCGGCCGTATCTGCTGTTCGTCGGCGATGCGCCGGACCTGCTGGCGGCGAAATCGGCCGCCGGCGTCTGGCAATGGCGGCCGGAGCTGTGCGTCGGACAGGTTCGCCTGTGTGGTTGTCGCGCCGAACTCCCGTTGCCGGTCATGAGCATCGAGGAAGGAGCGGCGGCGGGGGCGCGGACGCTGATCATCGGCGTCGCCAACGCCGGTGGCTTCATTCCCGATTTCTGGATCGATACGTTCTTGCAGGCGCTTGAGGCGGGGCTCGATCTGGCGAATGGCCTCCACGATCGCCTGAGCGACCGACCGGTGCTGGTCGAGGCGGCGGCAAAGCGCGGCCGCCGGCTGCTCGACGTCCGCCATCCCTCTCGCGCGTTCGGCGTCGGCACGGGCGAGCCGCGCTCGGGGAGGCGTCTGCTGACCGTCGGCACCGACTGCTCGGTCGGCAAGATGTACACAACGCTTGCGCTCGAGCGGGAGATGCGGGCGCGCGGCATGGACGCCGAGTTTTGCGCGACCGGACAAACGGGCATCTTCATCTCCGGCGGCGGCGTCGCCGTCGACGCGGTGGTCGCCGATTTCATTTCCGGCGCCATCGAATGGCTGGCGCCGGCTGCGGCCGAGGGTCATTGGGACCTGATCGAAGGTCAGGGCTCGCTCTTCCATCCGTCTTTCGCGGGCGTGAGCCTCGGCCTGCTTCATGGCGCGCAAGCAGACGTCCTGGTCATGTGCCATGAGCCGACCCGCCGCCACATGCGCGGCCTTCCCAACCGGGCGATGCCGGACCTGCAGGCCTGCATCGAGACCAACCTCGCCGCCGCCCGGCTGACCAGTCCGCACGTGCGCTGCATCGGCGTCGCGGTCAATTGCAGCGGTTTGCCTTCGGCCGAAGCGCAAGCCTACCTCGGCCGCCTCGCCGAAGACCTCGGCTTGCCCTGCGTCGATCCGCTTGTTGACGGGGTTGCGCCGCTGGTCGATCGCCTGACGCCGTGACCCGCACGCTGCGGGTGCGCGCCGAGACGTGGCCGCTGCGCCGGCCGTTCGCGATCGCCCGCGGGTTGAAGACCGCAGCCGAGGTCGTCGTCGCCGAGATCGAAGAGGACGGGCGCGTCGGCCGCGGCGAGTGCGTGCCGTATGGCCGCTACGGCGAAACCGTCGGCGGCGTCGTTGCCGCGCTCGAGGACTGCACAGCGGCGGTCGCGGCGGGCCTGACCGTTGAGGCGCTGCAGGCGAATCTGCCGGCCGGCGCGGCGCGCAACGCGCTCGACTGCGCGCTATGGGATCTGGTCGCCAAGAAGGCCGGCCGCCGCGCCTGGGATCTTGCCGGGTTGGCGGCGCCCGCGCCCGTGCGCACGGCCGAGACGATCTCGCTCGCCGAGCCCGAGGCGATGGCGGCCGCCGCCGCCGGCATCGCGGCCGCTGCCGACGCGCCGCCGTTGCTGAAAATCAAGCTGGGCGCGGACGAAGTCGCCGAGCGGGTTGCCGCCGTGCGCGCTGCGGCGCCCGGCGCCCGGCTCATCGTCGATGCGAACGAGGGCTGGACGCTGGCCGCGCTCGAACGCCTCGTGCGGCCGCTGGAGGATCTGGGCGTCGAAATGATCGAGCAGCCGTTGCCGGCGGGTCAGGATACGGATCTGGCCGGCCTGTCCTCGCCGATCATCCTTTGCGCCGACGAATCCTGCCACGGCGTCGCGGACCTCGACCGGCTCGCCGGCTACGGCATGGTCAACGTCAAGCTCGACAAGACCGGCGGCCTGACCGGCGCCCTCGAGCTGGTCGCCGCTGCGCGCGCCCGCGGGCTCGCCGTCATGATCGGCTGCATGGTCGCGACGTCTCTGGCGATGGCCCCGGCGACACTGCTCACAGCCGGCGCCGAGATCGTCGATCTGGATGGCCCGCTCTGGCTGTCGCGTGACCGCGACCCGTCGCTGCGCTATGCCGAGGGACGCGTTTACCCGCCGCCGCCGTCGTTGTGGGGCTGATCGACAGGAGGCCGTCGGCGCCGTCGGCCTCACGGAAGGCGGTTCAGCTTCGGCGCAGGACGGTCACCCGCATCGGCTGATCGAATGCCCAGCGGTCGTCGCGTTTTTGCGCAAGACGTCGGAAGTTCGCCTGGATTTCCTCCTCCTGCTCCTCGAAGCGATCGCGGATGTGGGGATTGATCGATGTGAGGCGATCCTGGAACGCCTGAAAGTTGGGGAAGACGACGGTATCGAGGTGGGTAAGGGCGCGCTCGAGAAGGAGCCCGTATTCGGGTGCATAGCGCAAGGACGCCTGGGCCCGTTGTCGTGCGACCGTTTCATCGTGCGCAGGCTGCATCAGCTCGAAGTAGGGGCCCTCCGGCATCGGCTCGGAGACATAGAGGATCCCGCCCGAACGCAGCACGCGCGCCGCCTCGCGCAACGCCTTCATCAATCCGTCGCCGTCGACGTGGTGTAAGCTGTTGTAATAAATGATGATGTCGGTCGAGCGACTGGCCGCGGGCAGATCTTCCGCCAGGCCCTGGATGTAGTGCTCGTCGCCCACCGGCGCGATCGTCCGCGCCCGCGCCAGCGCTTTCGGGCTGACCTCAACCCCGGTGACGTGGGCGCCCCTCTTTGTAAGGAAGCGTGTCAGCCAGCCGTCGCCGCAGCCGACATCGATCACTATAGCGTTGTCGAGGTTCAGAATTTCCCCCATGAGGTCGGTGCTGCTTCGCCTGTCCATTTCACGTCCTGATTATTGCCGCTGGCCCCGGTGCCGCTTTGCTCGTTGAATCTGCTACAGGCAGATTTCTACTGGATATGGATCATGAGGGAAACATTTGAAGACGTTTGCCAAGGCGACCCCGCCGCGACCTGACCCGGTGACCTGACCCGGCGAGCGACAGCCGGCGAACGCTCAGGCGAGCATGACCATGCCGAGCGCTGTGCCCACCTCGATGGCCGCCTCGATGCGCGGGTGCGCCGCGACTTCGCGCCAGCCCTCGTAGCAACGGGACTCGGTTCCCGGGGCGAACCGGTTCTGCCAGCGAATGTCGTCAAACACGACGACGGCTCCGGGGGCAAGGGCATCGACCATGTTGCCGAAGTCGCGAACGTAGGCCTCGCCGCTGTGGCCGCCGTCGTGGAAGACGAAGTCGACCGGCGCCATTCGCATCACGGCCGACGCGAGGACCGCTTGCGTCGCGCCGCGGCAGCACTCGATGCGGTCGCCGAACAGCTCGGCGAGCAAAGCCGCCGACAGGCGGTGCTGAATTTCGCCGATCTCGATCGTCAGCAGGCGGCCTTCGGGGACGACCCGCTGCTGGGCGAAGGCGATGATCGCGGCGGACAGGCCATAAGCGGTTCCGATTTCGAGGCACCGGGTCGGGCGCATGAAGCGAACCGCCGCCGCCAGCACTCGACTCTTTATCATGTTGCTCGAGGAGACGGCGAAATGCCACGCGACGTCGGCGCCACGGCGGGGGAACTCCTCGTTGTTGCCGAGGTAGGTGTCGGCGATGAGGGCGCAGCGGCGCGCCACGGTTTCGGGCAAAGGCGGCAAACCGCCCTCGATCGACTCCTTCAGCCGGGCGAACCGGATCGCGAACAGGCTATCGTCGGCGCGGGCGGCCTTGATCTCCACAACATCGCGTCGCACGGGGACGAAACTCTGACGGAGAAGCCTGAGGGCGGCGTACGGATCGTTCAGGGGGCGCTCACGCGCGATGTCCTGGAGGATCCCCGTTGCAAACGCATCGATACCGCGCCTGTCCTCCTCCCATGCGTCGGGCGGCTTGCGGGCGGCTTTCTTATTTTCTTGCCGCCTGTTCTTGAACGGAAGTCGTCCCATGACAATAGGTACCCCGGGAGAAGCTTCGCCAACGGCTTCATAATCACATCATTTACGGGATTCTGAGGTAGTAGGCTCGATAATGTTCGGCGCGCGGTGAATCAGCAAGCCTTGCCCGAGGCCGTTATCGTCCTGGGTGCGCCGCCGCTTGCCCCGAACGTTCCGGGACCGGTGCTGGAGCGCCGTGTCGATCGCGCGGTCGCGGTCTGGCGCGAACGCAGCGCGGGCTTTCTGGTCGTAACCGGAGCGGCCGTGGGGCCGCCGCCCGCCGAAGCCGAGGTCATGCGCGTTCTGGCGCTTGCGCACGGGGTCGACGACGACCGGATCGTCGTCGAGGCCCGGGCGAAGAACACGTTCGAGAACGCGCTCTACACCGGTCTGATCATGCGCCAGCGCGGCTGGCGGCGCGCCGTCGTGGTCACCGACGCCTTTCACATGCCGCGCACCCTGTTCGTTTTCCGCCGGCTCGGCCTGGACGTCGAAGGCGATGCGGTGCGCGCCCCCGCCGCGGCCGGCATGCCGGCCCGGCTGCGCCTGTATGTGCGCGAGGCTGCGGCCTTCGTCCACAGCGCGGCGCTGTTTGCGATCGGCCGGCACAAACCGATTGTCGCTGCGGTTTGGGAAGATTAAGACCGCGCGATGACATCGCCGAACCTCCCGCTGCGCGGGCTGCGCGTTCTCGATGCGGCCACATTCATCGCAGCGCCCCTGTGCGCAACGCTGCTTGCGGAGTTCGGTGCCGAGACCATCAAGGTCGAGCACCCGCGCGGCGGAGACCCCTTCCGCCGGTTCGGAACGCCGACGAAGCGAGCCGATTCGACGCTGGCATGGCTGTCGGAGGCCCGCAACAAGAAGTCGATCACGCTCGACCTGAGCAGGCCGCAGGGTGCGGCGCTGTTCAAGCGACTGGTCGCAATTTCCGATGTCGTCTGCGAGAACTTCCGCCCCGGAACGCTGGAGAAGTGGGGCCTCGGCTGGGAAGCGCTCAAGGCCCGGAACCCGAATCTCGTGCTCGTCCGCATCAGCGGCTACGGGCAGACCGGGCCCTACCGCGACCGTCCCGGTTTCGCGCGGATCGCCCACGCGGTGGGCGGACTGGCCGCGCTGGCCGGGATCCCCGGCGAGGTCCCGGTAACGCCGGGATCGACGTCCCTTGGCGACTACCTCTCGGGATTGTTCGCCGCCTTCGGCGCCATGGTCGCGCTCCACGAGGTTCGTCAAGGCGGCGGCGGACAGGTGATCGACATCGGCCTTTACGAGGCGGTCTTCCGCGTCCTCGACGAACTGGCGCCGGCTTACGCCAACGCCGGCATCGTCCGCGATCGCGAAGGCGCGGGAACCCGCAACGCCTGTCCCCACGGCCACTTCCCAACCGCGGACGGCAAGTGGATCGCCATCGCCTGCACCACCGACAAGATGTTCGCTCGACTGGCGGAGGCGATGGCTCGTCCCGAACTGGCCGCGCCGGACGCCTTCGGCCGGCAGGAGCGGCGGCTTGCTGCGCGCGATGAGGTCATTGCCCTCGTCGCGGCCTGGACCGGCTCGATGGACCGGGAGACGGTGATGGAGCGCTGCCTTGCCGCGGATGTCCCGGCGGGACCGCTCAACACCATCGCCGACATCTTCGCCGATCCCCAGTTCAGCGCGCGCGAGGATCTGGTGAGCGTCGCCGATCCCGAAATCGGCCCCGTCGTCGTTCCCGCCGTGCTGCCGAAGCTGTCGGGGACGCCCGGCCGGATTGAGGCGCTCGGGCCGGCGCTCGGCAACGCCAACGACGAGATCTACCGCGGCCTGCTCGGCCTTGCCGACGACGACATGGCCGAGCTGACCCGCGCCGGCGTTATCTGAGCCGGCGCGCCGGGTCCCTGGCGACTACAGGAAGAAGTCGCCGGCTGCCCAGGCTTCCGGCTTGACGGCGCCGTCGGTCACCAGAATTGCAAAGTCGGCGGCCAGCGAGCCCTTGGTGTTGGCCTCGATCAGGGTGTTATCGCCCAATGCCTTGACGTGAAGCTGCCCCGGGCCGGTAAACGCCGCCGTCCCGCGAAAGACGAAGGCCTGGTTGCCAGCCTTCGTTGCGTCCGCGTCAATGCCGCGAAGATCGACCTTGTCGACGGACCTCGCATCGCCGATGCCCTGAAAATCGACGATGGTATCGCGTCCGGCTGGAGCGGGTGTCGATTCGCCGATGGTGTTGTAGTCGAAGAAGTCGCTTCCCGGTCCGCCCGTGAGCCGGTCCGCGCCCTGGCGACCGGCAAGGTAATCGCCGTCCTCTTCGCCGAAAAGCCGGTCGTTTCCGAAGCCGCCGACGAGACTGTCGATGCCTGTGCCGCCGTAAATGAGGTCGTCTGCGTCGTCGCCGAAAAGCTTGTCGTTGCCGAGCGAACCGTAGACGCTGTCGGCGCCGGTTCCGCCATGGATCGTGTCGTTGCCGTAGCTGCCGTAGAGACGGTCCGCGCCGGCGTTCCCGAAGATGGTGTCGTTGCCGGCTTCCCCTCCGACCAGGTCGTTGCCGCCCAGCGCGTGGATCACGTCATCGTGGGCGGTGCCATGCAGGACGTCCGGGCCGTTGGTTCCGGTGATCGTCCCGCCCGGGGGCGTGGAGGCCGGCGCGAGGGTGCGGATCTCGCCGTCCTGCTTGGTCATGATGTAGATCTCGCCGTCCTGACCTTCGCCGAAGCGAAGATCGGCGCGGTCCGCCCCGACGAGCTTGAGAAGGGAGGTCGGCTTGCCGTCGTCGAGAAGGTTGAGCTGCTCGAAGTGCGCCTGCTGGCCGGGTTTCAGGTCGTCGACGGGAACGTGGTAGATCGTGCCATTGACGAGGTCGCCGAACAGGTACTGACCTTTGAGAGCAGGAATGTCGCTGCCGCGGTAGACGAAGCCGCCGACGACGGCGTGCTTGCTGTTGGAAAAGCTCGGGTCGTCGTGATCGTACTGGGCGACCGGGTAGGTGAAGCCGAAGCTGGCGTCGTTGCCCGGCAGATCGTAGAGCTTGCTCGGGTCGGCGCGCACCGTCGCAAACGTGCCCTCGCGCCCCGGCCAGCCGTAGTTGGCGCCGGCTTTGCCGATGTCGATTTCCTCGATCTGCGCCTGGCCCATGTCCGCGATGAGCATCTTCCCGGAGCCGCCGGTGTCGAAGCTGAGGGTCTGCGGATGACGGAAACCTAGGGCCCAGACCTCCGGCAGCGCGCCGGCATGGCCGACGAACGGGTTGTCCGACGGGATGCCGTAGGGCTTGTGATTGGCCTGTTCCAGCGGATCGATCCGGAGGATTTTCCCCAGCGCCGCGCCGAGATCCTGCGCCTGGTTGTAGGGATCGGACGGCGCGGTGTTTCCGCCGTCTCCCGTGGTGATGTACATCTTGCCGTAATCGGCCGAGCCCGGCTTGGCGTTCGGATTGAACATCAAGGTGTCGGCGTTGTGGTCGTCCTTCCACTCGGCCAGACGCAGCACCTCGCGTTGCGATGACGGATCGATCCGGGTCGGGTCGTTCGCGCTCAGCTTCCATTCGGAAAGGACGGCGTGAAATTTCACGGCGTCCGCCGGGATCCCCTTGCTCAGGACCGGGTGGCCGGCGACAGCCTTTTCCGTATCGATCGTGTAGAACTTGTGGTAGCCGGCCGTGCCCGGCTTGTCGTAATCGGGATGGAAGGCGAAACTGCGCAGGCCTTTCTGCAAACCGTCCTCAAAGAGCGTCCCGCGCGCCGCCTTCAGGTTGAGGAACGGCTGCGGATCCACTTTGCCGTGGTCAATCAACCAGATCAGGCCGCGGCTGTCGGCGACGAACAGCCGCCCGCTGCCGTCGTCGGCGTGGTAGAGATAGTTGAGCCGAGCGGGACCGCCGACACTGCCGGTCGTGGGTGCCTTTACGAAGTCGTTGATCTCGAGGGACAGGCTCCCTTTTGGGATGTTCGGTAATGGATTTGGCGTAACTAGGGCCATGGCATTGCTCCAGTACACAAAAGGGCAGGGGAAGGGCCGGCTACGTATCTTGGACGTATCCGGCATTCAATAGGACTTAGGTCGTTGCCCCACAAAAGCGGTGGGTAACTGCTCAACGCCGAAGTCCCCTACAAAATGAAGTCGCCGGCGACCCAGTCCGCAGCGACCTTGTCGGCGCCATCCGAGACCAGGATCACAAAGTCCGGGGCGAGCGAGCCCTTGGTGTTGGCCTCGATCAGCGTGTTCATCCCGGGTGATCTGACGTGCACCTGGCCCGGACCGGTGAATGCGGCCGTGCCGACGAAGACGAAGGCCTGGTTGCCGGCCATGCTCTCGTTCGCGTCGATGCCTTTCAGGTTGATCCGATCGCTGGCAGCCGCACCGGCGCCTTCGAAATCCGCGATGAAGTCCCGTCCAGCCGAAGCCGGTGTCGATTCGCCGATCGAAATGTAGCTGAAGCGGTCGCTGCCCGCGCCGCCGGTAAGCCTGTCGGCGCCCTCGCGGCCGGCGATAAAGTCGCCGCCGTCGTCGCCGAAGATCGTGTCGTCGCCCAGTCCGCCGACAAGGCTGTCGTTGTTCAGGTCGCCATGGAGGACGTCGTTGCCGTCCTTGCCGAAGATCGTGTCGTTGCCGCTGCCGCCGCTGAGTTGGTCGAGCCCGGCATCGCCGTACAGGCGATCCGATCCATCCTCGCCGTTGACGATGTCGTCGCCGGCCGCGGCGTGGACCACGTCGTCGCCGCCACGGGCATTGATCAGGTCGTTGCCGGGTGTTCCGCTGATCACATCCGGGCCGTCGGTTCCGGTGATCGTGCCGCCCGGGGAGGTGGAGGCCGGCGCGAGCATGCGGATCTCGCCGTCCTGCTTGGACATGATGTAGATCTCGCCGTCCTGGCCCTCGCCGAAGCGCATATCGACGCGACTGGCGCCGACGAGGTCGTGCAGGGAGGTCGGCTTGCCGTCGACGAGGAGGTTGAGCTGCTCGAAGTGCGCCTGCGCGCCCAGTTTCAGGTCGCCGACGGGAACGTGGTAGATCGTGCCGTTGACGAGGTCGCCGAACAGGTACTGACCCTTGAGAGCGGGAATGTTGTCGCCGCGGTAGACGAAGCCGCCGACGATGGCGTTGGCGCCGTTGAAAAAGCTCGGGTCGTCGTGATCGTACTGGGCGACCGGGTAGGTGAAGCCGAAGGTCGCGTCGTCGGCCGGCAACTCGTAGAGCTTGCTGTCATCGGTCCTCACGGTTTCGAACGTGCCCTCGCGCACCGGCCAGCCGTAATTGGCGCCGGCTGAGCCGATATTGACCTCCTCGATCTGCGCCTGGCCCATGTCCGCGATGAGCATCTTGCCGGTGCCGCCGGTGTCGAAGCTGAGGGTCTGCGGATGGCGGAGGCCCAGCGCCCAGACCTCCGGCAGTGCCCCGGCGTGCCCGACGAAGGGGTTGTCCGACGGGATGCCGTAGGGATCGCCGTTTGCCTGCTCCAGCGGATCGATCCGGAGGATTTTGCCCAACGGTGCGCCCGGATCCTGCGCCTGGTTGTAGAGGTCGGTAAAACTTGGCCAGTTGCCGCCGTCCCCGGCCGTGATGTACATCTTGCCGTAGTCGGCAGAGCCCGGCTTGGCGTTCGGATTGAACATCAAGGTGTCGGCGTTGTGGTCGTCCTTCCACTCGGCCAGACGCAGCACCTCGCGCCGCGACGAAACGTCGATGCGGGTCGGGTCGGTGGCGCTGACCTCCCACTCGGCAAGGACGTCGTGGAACTTGACGGCGCTGGACGGAATGCCCTTGCTGAGGACGGGCTCGCCGGCTGCGATCGTCTCCGTATTGATGGTGTAGAACTTGTGGTACCCGGCCGTGCCGGGATTTTCGAAATCGGGGTGGAAGGCGAAGCTGCGTACGCCTTTCTGGCCGCCGAGTTCGAAGGCCGCGCCGCGGGCGGCGCTCACGTCGAGGAACGGCTGCGGATCCACCTCGCCGCCGTCGATCAGCCAGATCGGACCGCGGCTGTCGGCGACGAACAGTCGTCCGCTGCCGTCGTCGGCGTCATTCATGAAATTCAGCAGGGCGCGACCGCCGCCAACGTCGGTGGCCGGGGGCGTGACGAAGTCCTTCAGCTCGACCGAGAGGTCGCCTTGCACGATATCGGGGAGGGGATTCGGCGTGGCCAGGGTCGGCATGACGGCGCACTCCCATAACACCTAATGGAGTAAGCAGTACGCCGAAATGGGGTAGATAATCAACCGCCGGTGTCGTCCGCCGCTACCACGGCGTCATTTGTTAATCCACTTTGACCAACTCGGCGAGGCCGGCCAGGGCGGGGAGCGGCCTGAGGATGATGTAGGTCGGCACCTTGGCGAGGAAGGCGCTGAATCGGCCCTTGTGCTCGAAACGGGTGCGAAAATCCGAGTTCGTGAACCAGGGCATCAGGCGCGGGACGATGCCGCCGGCGATGTAGATGCCGCCGCGCGCATTCAGCACCATGGCGAGGTCCGAGGCGACGGTGCCGAGCATGCTGGCGAACACCTCGATGGTCTCGACGCAGATGGGGCAGGACCGGTCCAGGCCCCTGTCGGTGATATCGGCCGGGGTAAAGCCTGGTTCGGGCGTCTTTCCAGAGGTCGCAGCGACCGCGGCGTAAAGGTCGACAAGGCCCATTCCGGAGACCACCCGCTCCGCCGAGACGTGGCTGTAGCGGTTGCGGATGAACGCGAGGATCTCGGCCTCGCGGTCGTTGGCGGCCGCTATGGTCATGTGCCCGCCCTCGCTCGACAACGGCATCCAGGAATGACCGGTCCAGACCAGCGCGGCGGCGCCAAGCCCGGTGCCGGGTCCCAGCGCCCAGATGGGCGCGTGGGGAACGGGCTCGCCGCGGCCGATCTTGAGCACGTCGTCGGGAGCGAGGCGGGGAATGGCCATCGCGTTGGCGACGAAGTCGTTGACCACATCCAGCTTTTCCAGTCCGAGACGGCTGCGGGTCTGCTCGATCGAGAAGGACCAGTGTTTCAGGTTGGTGAGCTGGATTTCGTCGCCCAGGATCGGCGAGGCCACCGCCAGGGCGCCACGGCGGGGCGGCCGATCCGGCGCCACCTGGCGGATGTACGCCTCGCAGGCCTCGACCAGCGACACGTGGTTGCGGCAGACGAGCGGCACGACGCTGTGGATTTTCCCGTCCGCCTCGACCAACGCAAACCGAGCATTCGTGCCGCCGATATCACCGACGAGAGCGACCATGGCGCGTGACCTCCGTCCCTGCGACCCATTTTCTGCTTCTTTGCATTCGCCACCATCAGAATACGATATGAGATCCGGTGTCTTGCAAATTCTTGTGCGAAGCGCCGGGGCGGGCCTGCCCGAATCCTCTCGAAACCGGGATCGATCCCGCCGCGAGATCGCAAAATTCGCCCTTGCAGCACGCGGACGTCCGGCGCCGTCAGCCCCTCCGGCGCTGCCGGCGGGGCCGGCTTTGCCGCCGGCGAGGTCTGTCGCAAAGCCGGTGTCACAATTTTATCTGCGCATTATCAGTGTGTTAGAGCGTTTACGGGGTGTTTTTCGCCAAACTGGAGTAGAAAGATGGACGGTCTGCAAATTTGTCATTTGAATTTCGCATTGCGATCCATTATCTCTCCAATTGTGCGGTGCAGCACGAACACAAGCGGTTCCTGGTGCACCGTGCTTCTTGGACGTTTCCTCCCAAAACTTGGGCCGCTGCATGCGGCCCTTTTTTTTGCCCCGGTCCGGGCGGGGCTCAGCGCCATCCGCAGATGCCCGCTCGACCGCGACCTCAGTTTCGTTCGACGGAACTCTCGTCCTCCAACCCCAACCCGGGGCCGTCGGCCAATGGCCGCTGCATGAAGACAACGTCGATCCAGCGGCCAAACTTGAAGCCGGCGTCGACGAGAACGCCCGCGTGGCGGAAGCCTTGCCGGGCGTGCAGTCTGATCGACGCGGCGTTGGCGGAGTCGCCGATGACCGCGATCATGTGCCGCATGCCGAGGTCGCGACAGCGTGCAATCAGGGCCGCCAGCAGCAGGCAGCCGAGGCCGCAACCGACGGCTTCGGGAGCGACATAGATCGAGTCCTCGACCGTGAAGCGGTAGCCCGACCGCGGCCGGAACCGTCCGGCGTAGGCGAAGCCTTTCACCTCGTCGTCGTGACAGGCCACCAGATAGGGAAGGCCCTGTGCCGCGATCCCCTGCCACCGCTCGACGATTTCGCCGAGCGATGGCGGCGTTTCCTCGAACGTGCCCGTGCCGCCGAGCACATGTGCAGCGTAGATCCGCCGGACCGCAGCCAGATCCGCATCGACGGCCGGGCGAATTGCGGCCGTCGCCGCCGCCGCCTGCTCGCCGCCGAGCCGGCGCTCGCTGCTCGCTTCGCTCATCCCTGGCCGAACAGGGCCTGGTTCATCCCTGTCAGCGCTTCGATCAGGCGGCCGATCCGTGCGGCGGTGTCGCCGAGCGTCGGAAGCGGCGCGATCCGCTCCTCGTCCATGTACAAGGCGCGGTTCAACTCGATCTGCAGCGCGTGCACGCCTTCCCGAGGCCGGCCGTAGTGACGGGTGGTGAAACCGCCGGCGTAGGGGATATTGCGGCGGACCATGTAGCCCATGTTGCGCATCACGTCTTCGGCATAGGTGGTAATCGCCGGTGCGCAGGCCGAGCCGAAGCAGTCGCCGAGGACGACGTCGACGCGGCGAGCGCCGGGATCGGCGTCCATGGGCCCGCCCACCGACGGCATCGAATGACAGTCGACGAGGAGGCAGACGCCGAAGCGGCTGCGGGTGGCGTCGACCAGCGCGTTCAGGGCGTCGTGATAGGGAAAATAGTGCTCGCGGATCCGCGCCAGCGCGCCGTCCACGTCCAGTCGGCGGGCGTAGATCTCCTCGCCCGTCGCGATCACGCGGGCGATTGTGCCAAGCCCGGCGGCGACGCGCGGCGAGCGGCTGTTGACGTAGTCCGGCAGCGGGCTTGCGAACATCTTCGGGTCGAGCTCGTACGGCTCCCGGTTGCAGTCGAGGAAGACACGCGGGACGTGGCACTTCAGAAGCGGTGCGCCGAAGGCGGGCGCCGCCTCATAGAGGAGATCGATGAAGGCGTCTTCGGAGCGGCGAAGGGTCAGGGGATCGAGCGGCGAGGTCGCGACCAGCTCATCGGCGTAGCGGCGGCCGCTGTGGGGGGATGCGAAAACGATCGGCGCGGTCTGCTTCGGCGGCATGACCACCGACCAGGACGCCTCGCTTTCCGCTTCGTCAACAGCCGCGAGCGCTCCTGCACTCTCATCTGGGAACAAGCTGATTCTCCTCGCAAGCTCGAGCGATATCGCCCTCGATCAGTGCTTAACGCCGCGCCTGGATTGTGACAACGCCTTCTCGTTCCTGCCACGTAAGCGCGCACCGGCCGCGAGCAAGGGCTGAAGCCGGCTGAAGCTTCCGGGCCTTCCCGTCCACGGTCCGCTTAAGACCGTCCGCAAGGCGCGGCGCCCGCGCCGAGGCTTGCCAAAGGATCCGACTATGGACTAAGACACCGTCTGCAACCGGCGGTTCGGCCCTGCGGCCTCTCCGGTTCCCGGGCGCGTAGCTCAGCGGGAGAGCACTACGTTGACATCGTAGGGGTCGCTGGTTCAATCCCAGCCGCGCCCACCATTCGAACTCCAGGAAAATCAGGTCGTTAGCCTGTAGCGCGCCCGCGCGCTATAACGCATCCAGGGCACGAACAACGCAGCAACATGCACCTGGA